>CALILP010000116.1 GCA_938016515.1 uncultured Paracoccaceae bacterium | reverse complement strand
ATCAACCACACTGTCCGAATGGGAGTATTTCACCGCGTTATCTATCAAGTTCCGCAGCGCGCTTTCTATCAGAAGTCTGTCAAACTGCAGGACGATCTTTTCGGCGGGACCGTCCATGCGCAATGTGATGTCGCGCATGTCAGCTGTGGGATAAAAGCTGTCCACCAGATCAAACAACAGCGGCCCAAGCTCTAGCCGTTCATCCGCACGCTGATCGGTCCGGTATACAACGGTCGCATGATCCAGCAATTGTCCGGCCGAGCGGGCGCTATCATCCACCGCCCGGATCACATTGCGCAGAGTTGCACGGGTGGGTTCATCATCGGACTGCCGCAAAGCAATCTCGGCCTGGGCCCTTACGGTCGCAAGGGGGGTGCGCACATGATGTGCAGCCTCGGTGATGAATGTCTCGGTACGCGACAACGCGCCGCGCAGCCGTGCAATAAATCCATTCAAAGCGGCCACCAGCGGCGCCAGCTCGGACGGGACTTCACGCTCTACTGGTCGCAAATCCTGCGGCCCACGCCGCCCCATCGCCTCTGCCAGCCGGTTCAGTGGCGTTAAAACGCCCCGTGCTGTCAGGATCGATAAGATCGCAGCGACACCAAAAAAACCAAGGCCCAAGGCTGCGGCACGGTTGGCCATTTGCGTGGAAATCGCCACCTGCGCAGTTCGGGTCTGGGCCACGGCAACTGTCACGATCTGTGGACGGCCCGCAATGAGCACCGACCGCGCCACCGCCCCGATCCGCACCTGATCGCCCTGATATGTTGCCGAAACAAAGGTAGGGCTTAGCCCGCTGAGAGCTGTGTCGGGCAGCGGAAGGTCCTCATACCCTGTGATCGTTTCAGCACCCAAAAGAATCCGGTAAAAAACGCGATCCTGGCCCGTCGCACCCAACATCGAAAACGCAGCATAAGGGATTTCCACAGCTAAGCCGTCCTCCCCCCCGCGCAATTCCTCTGCGATTGCGACAGTGGCCGCACCCAGAATCGAATCTTGAGTTGCTTCGACAGCTGTGTCCGCAACCGTCCGGACAGACAGATACAACAAGCCAGACAACAGGGCCGCGACCACCAACAAGATCACAATCAGGCGCTGACGAATCGACCCGGAAGGCGGAAACAGCCCTGTCATGCGCCGGTTGTCAGACGGTATCCCACGCCGCGCACCGTCTCGATTTTCGCGCCCGAGCCTTCCAGCTTTTTGCGCAGACGGCCGACATAAACCTCGATCGCATTGTCTGTCACAGCCTCTGCCGCCGACAGCAGTCGGTCGCAAAGTTGACCCTTTGAAAAGATACGGTCTGGCGCTGCGACAAGGACCTCGAACAGCCGTAACTCGCGGTTGCGCAATTCGCGCTGCTCACCTGCCACGGTCAGGGTCGCGGCAAGCGGGTCGAACGTCAGATCAGCGTAGGTCAATGCGGTCTGCGCGGCCCCGCCACGGCGACGTAGAACTGCGCGAACTCTGGCCTCTAACTCTGCAAAATCAAATGGCTTTGTGACATAGTCGTCAGCACCTGTATCCAGCAAAGCCACCCTGTCTGCCACAGCAGAGCGGGCCGTCATGACAATGACCGGCGTGTCCCGTTTGGCACGTCTGTGGGCTGCCAAAAAGTCCCGGCCATCCCCGTCCGGCAGCATGATATCCAGCAGGATCAAATCGTAGCGTGCAGCCGCCAAATGATCCTCTGCATCCGCGAGTGAAACGGCCCAATCCACAGCATGCCCGTCCAGCGACAACCGGGTCTGCACCGATGCCCCTAAATCGTGGTTGTCCTCGACCAGCAAAAACCGCACGGACGGCCCCTTTTTCACAAACTGCATAATTCCTGAGCAGACGTCAGGTTGCTGTCAGGTTGGGACCAAAAGTTGGGCGCATGCAAGGGGGCCTGTGCGCTGAGGAGAGCCGCAGACCTGCCTTGAAAATGTGAATACTGGGAGGAATATCACATGAAAAAGACGCTTCTTGGCGCAATCGCCACCAGCGCACTTCTCGCCTTTTCGGGCACAACCGCTTACGCGACAGAATGCATCGCACCTGCAAACCCCGGCGGTGGCTGGGATTTCACCTGCCGCCAGATCGGCAAAATCCTGTATGATATCGGTGAGGTAGACGCCCCTGTTCAGGTGACAAATCTTGCCGGTGCTGGCGGTGGTCTCGCGTTTTCCACGGTTGTGAACGAGCGCGGCGATGACGCCGACCTGATCGTTGCGGCTTCTTCCGCGACAACCACACGTCTGGCGCAGAACGCTTACGGTGGTGCGACCGCTGACCAAGTACGCTTTGTTGGTGCCATCGGAGCTGATCCGGGCGTGATTGTGGTTGCAGCAGACAGCCCTTACCAGACCCTGAACGATCTGGTTGATGCGATCAAAGCTGATCCGTCCTCTGTTGCTTTCGCTGGCGGCTCTGCGGTTGGCGGATTTGACCACCTCAAGCCTTTGCAGGTCCTTAAAGCCTCTGGTTTCGACGACATCACAGCCGTGAAGTACATCGGTGTCGACGGTGGCGCTGACGCGATCACGCAAACTGTCGGTGGCTTTACCCAAGCGATGACAGGCGACATGTCAGAAGTTGTGGGCTTCCTTGATGCGGGCGAGATCCGCGTGTTGGCAACCCTCACTGAAGAGCGTGTGCCGGGCTTCGATATCCCGACTGCAATGGAGCAAGGCATCGACGTTGTCGCCGTGAACTGGCGCGGCCTTTACGTGCCAAAGGACATCTCTGACGAGCAGTTCGAGGCATGGGGCGCAAAACTGCAAGCTGTGGCCGACTCAGCCGAGTGGCAGCAAGCTATGGCGGACAACGGTCTGGCCCCGTTCACCAAAGTCGGTGGCGATTTCCAGTCATGGATTGATGGCGTCGTTGCATCGACCGAAGAACTGTCCCGCGAAATCGGTGTGATCCAGTAACATGTCACATCTGTCAGACCGCATCTTTGGTCTGGCCGTGATCTGTGTGGCGCTCGTGTATATCGCGAGCGCCATGCAAATTCAGGCCAGCTTTCTGTCCGATCCTGTTGGGTCCAAAGCCTTTCCCATCGCTGTAGCATCCGTGGCCATCATCTGCTGCGTCGTGATGATCCTGCGCCCGGATGAGGAACCTGAATGGCCTGAACTCTGGACTGTTTTTTCGATCATCATCTCGGTGGTGCTGCTCGTGGGGTATTCCTACGCGCTGAAGCCAATGGGCTTTCTAATCCCCACGGCCATTGTGTCTGGCGCGCTGTCCTATCAGATCACGCCAAACCTGAAGAAAGCTGTGCTGTCGGGCCTCGGCCTGTCAATCGGCCTTTATGTGCTGTTCAAATTCATCCTCGACCTCGGCCTGATCGGCTTTCCGAAAGGCTGGTTCTGACCTATGGATATGCTCGCAAATCTTTCACTTGGGTTCAGCGTGGCCTTGTCGCCCTATACCCTGATGCTGGCCGTGATCGGCTGCTTTATCGGCACCATTGTCGGCGCCCTGCCCGGACTTGGGCCATCGAACGGCGTGGCCATCATGATCCCGCTCACGTTTTCGCTGGGCCTCGACGCGGTCGCTGCTTTGGTGCTGCTGACGGCGATTTATTACGGGGCGATGTATGGCGGGCGGATCAGTTCCATTCTGCTGAACATCCCAGGCGACGAACCAGCTTTGATGACCACCCTCGACGGCTATCCGATGGCCAAAGCAGGCCGGGCGGGCGACGCGCTGGTGATCTCTGGTTTCGCATCCTTCATTGGTGCCTTCCTTGCGACTATCGGCCTGATGCTGCTTGCACCGCTTTTGTCCCGCGTGGCCTATCAGTTCGGCCCGGCGGAGTACTTTGCGCTTTATCTGCTGGCCTTCTCGACCCTTGGTGGCATCTCTTCGTCGAACCAAGCCAAAGCGGCGCTTGCCTCTTGCATCGGCCTGATGATCGCAATGATCGGCCTTGATCCCAACTCTGGCCTACCCCGCCTGACCGGCGGCAACCTGCACCTTTATGACGGGATCGATTTCCTCGTCGCCATAGTTGGTCTCTTCGCTGTATCCGAAATCTTCTTTTTCATCGAGAGCCACGGCAAGTCTTCTGCTGTCGGGATCAAATTGGACAAGGTGACGGTTCCTTGGAAGGAGATTTGGTCGACGCGCTGGACCATGCTACGATCATCGCTCGTGGGCTTCTTCTGCGGTGTCCTGCCGGGCGCGGGCGCGTCTTTGGGTAGCTTCATGACCTACATGATGGAAAAATCCATCGCAGGCGACAAAGGCGGGTTCGGAACAGGCGTGGCCAAAGGTGTCGCAGCACCCGAAGCCGGAAATAACGCGGCGGCAGGTGGGGCCTTGGTGCCGATGCTGACACTGGGCGTGCCCGGATCAGGGACAACGGCAGTCTTGTTGGCGGTCCTCGTGACGCTCAATATTACACCGGGTCCAACGCTGTTCACCGAACGGCCAGAGGTCGTCTGGGGCCTGATTGCGTCACTCTTGATCGCAAACTTCGTGCTTTTGGCGATGAACGTGCCGATGGTGAAAATCTTTGTAAAGATCCTGAGTGTGCCGCCCGCCTTGTTGTTGCCGGGTGTGACGATGGTCAGCTTCGTGGGGATTTATTCTCTCACCGGCAGCTATTTTGACTTGCTTCTCGTGGTGGCGTTCGGTGTCCTTGGTTACCTGTTGCGCAAGCTCGACATCCCTACAGTGCCAGTCATCT
>CALILP010000115.1 GCA_938016515.1 uncultured Paracoccaceae bacterium | reverse complement strand
TTGATCGTGATCTCACCTAACAGATCAAACCCGGCGTCGAAGTCCTTGGTGCGGTCGGCGAAAGCGGTCATCAGGGCCTGATCCTGTCGCAGCAATTCCCGCAGTTCGGCCCGCAGTTTGGACACAGCAGATTGCAGCTTTGCGACCTCGGCAGGCGCTGGCTGGAACATCGCAATATGCTGGGCCAACAGGGCGGTATCGCGCAGGCTGATCAACCAATCAGCCATCGGGCCACCGTCCGCTTGGCCACCAAGGGCATGCAAGAACACCTCTGACGCCGCCGCCAAAAGTGCGCGGTTCACCTGCCCTGACTGGATCGCCTCATCGGTCAGCCACCGGTCATAAGCATCGCGCAGTTTATCGCGGTTCGCTGTGCGCGCGGCGTCGCGGTACAACGGCTGTGTCAGGTCGCGCCGCTGTTCCCAGTCTGACGCGTCCGCATCAAAACGCGACCGCCCCAGCTCTGTCAAAAAGCTATAGCACTTTGGGAAATCATCGGGCCGCGACAGAAGATCGCTTGCCTCTGCGGGATCCGACACCATATGCATCCAGCCCAGACTTTGGGGGCCTGCCTTGTGCTGCCACGCGCGCTGGAAAAGTTTGGCGATGATATCATCGACGCAGGTGGCGGGCCCCGTATTGGAAAGCTGCTGAGGGTCTAGGATCACGTTGTTGTCTGCCTTGTCCAAACCCCATGTTGCGCTTTCAATCCTAAACGACATACTGACCGGCGCAATATGGCGGACATGAAATCGCTGAATGATGACGATATGACAGACTTTCGGGCGCTTGCGCGGCATCACCCTGCCATCAGATCCTATATCCGCCATCGCAAATGGGTGGACCGGTCTGGCGTGCTGGCCTATGCGGCAAACACAGATGGCAAGGCATTCAGCACCGATAGTCTGGGTTTTCGGCGCGGGCAGATCGCAGGAATTCCCTATGACAGCAGCGCCGCGTTCAGCGGGAAGCCCTATGCGCTTGTTCTTGGGTCAAGCCACGTTTTTGGCTTTGGACTGGCCGGTGATGCCCAAACGATCCCATCGCAGTTGGCAGCGCTGACCGGCGTGCCCTGCCTGAACCTGTCGTTTCCCGAAGCACAGCTGCAGGCGTTGCATGCCGTCGCCACCCGCATCTGCCAGCAAGCACCAAGACCACCCGCTTTCATTGCCGTTTTGCCCGGCGGCACGCTGACCCGCTACGCCTTTGTGCGCAGGTGCGACCCGTTGTTTGGCGTCCCCGATTTCCGCAACGGTGCCGCCCCAGAGGCGATGCCCGGCAGCCCGCAGGAGACCACCCAATTCGAAGCGCTTTTGGTCTATGCAACCTTTTGGCTGTCCCAATTCCGGGTGTTGGCCGACCAAACTGCCTGCCCGCTTCTTGTGCACCCCGAAGCGACGGCCTTCGAAAAGCCAGCCCTGTCTGAAACCGAGATGGCCTGCGGCGTCACAACGCCCCAATCAGATCCCGATCGCCAAAGATTTGAAACCCATCGGCTGCGGTATGATGCCTACACCGCCGCGATAAGCGCAGCGATCCAAAGCGACACACGACTTGTTCAGGTCGACAAAGCGGCCCTTAGGTTTTTGGACGAATTTCACTACACAGCCGCAGGCACACAAACCATCGCTACAGCCTTGGCAGACGCGCTGCATGCGGGCTGATATCTGCGCTTTGGAACACCCTCAGCCGACCGCATTCTGAACGACTGGCACGCATACAGCCTTGCAATATCCAAGTTCATTCTGTGTAAACGCAGCACAAATCAGGGCCTATCTTCGTATGTTTGGCCCGATATGGCTACAGCCCAACTTCCAAGGAAGTGAAATCTCATCGTGACGCATATCAAGAAAAATAAGGTCATTTGGATCAATCTTCAGGGGGCAGACTGGGCGCTGATCACACCGCTTTTGCAATCGGGTGACATGCCGAACCTTGAAGGACTGGTTGCCAAAGGCAGCAGTGGACAACTGTTCGCCGTCCCGCCGCGCCGCTATCCTGTGACCGCGATTTCGCTGGCGACAGGGACGGCACCGCAAGACCACATGGTCGTGGCCCCCATCGTTGCAGACGACAGCACCGATCTTGGTATCCGGCCCACTGATCGCGCGGATTGGACGCGCGCGCCTGTGTGGGAGGTGGCAGCCAGCGCCGGTCTTGATGTTGCGGCCCTTGGGTGGCCTGCGACACATCCGGCAAACAAAAGGTCCGGTGCGCTGATCCTCAGTGACGCGTATCAACTGGCAGATGGCAAGAACGGCGCGGACTGGCCGTTCGACCCCGCCTGCCTGTCTGACCAAACGCTGACCGATCACTTTCGCGACCTGCGGTTTCACCCGCAAGACATCACCGCGCAGATGCTGACCCCCTTGCTGGGGGCGACCGACACCATCGACCTGAAAACCGACGAACGTTTGCCCCATCTGGTCGAGGCGCTTGCCCGTACCTTTACCCTGCACCGCGCCGCAAGTTGGATCGCCACAGAGCGGCCCCAGGATTTGCTGACCGTGAACTTCGACTTTGTCGATCAGCTGTCGCAGGTGTTCTTGCAATATCAGGCCCCGCGTCTGGGCCACGTCACAGCAGCAGATCACGCCCGCTATAAGGACGTGGTGACCGGGGCCTATACCTACTTTGATCAGATGCTTGCGCCCTACATCGCGGCTGCGGACAACGTCGTGATCACCTCTGACCACGGCTATCTCACCGGGGATTTGCGCAAACGGCCCACCGAACAAGACAACGGACGCGCCCATGTTGGATACCGCGACCTTGGGGTCTATTGCGCGGCTGGTCCGGCCTTTCAGAAGGGCCAACAGGTATCTGGCAAAATGACGACGTCCGTTGCACCCACAGTTTTGGCAGCCCTTGGTGTGAAAACCACACCATCTGACGATGTAAAAGCGGCCAGCACAGCAGACCCCCACATGACCCAGCTGACACTTGCTTTCCTGCAGCGCAGGGGGGTCTTGCCACCGCTGCCCGAAGATCGCGAAACCACACGCGAAAGCGTGCAAAGCACCGCCCTGACCCGGCTTGCCCAATGCAACATCGCAGCACAGAAATATGACACGGCCTTGGCCCAACTGGAACAGGCACGGTCCATCGCACCCGGACTGCCCGAAGTGCACCTGCTGACCGCCCAATGCAGCGTTGCCGTGCAGGACTGGGACAAAGCGGCAAAGGCCTTGCAGACCTTGGAACAGATGGACGCGGACCTGCCGATGGCGATCTTCCTGCGGGGCCGCGTGGCCTTTGCCAAGGACGACCCTGCCGCGGCCAAAGACCAATTTGCCAAGGCTGTGGCCGAAGCGGACGACAACATTGAAGGGTGCCGCCTGCTGGAAAGCGTCGGCACCGCCTATCTAAACATGCAAGCTTTTCAGGAGGCTGCAAACGCCTTTGCCAAAGCCCTTCGGATCAACTCATCCGCACCCCGCGCCCTTAATGGGCTAGGGTCTGTGCATCTGGTCACCAAAAGCTATGACAAGGCGCGGGCCTGTTTCCAAGCCTCACTTGCCATCTTGCAAAACCAACCCCGCACCCAAGCCTTGCGGGGATATGCATTGCTGGGCCTGAAAAAGCCCGCCGAGGCCCGCGCAGCATTCGAGACAGCCCTATCATACGACCCCACACTGGACATCGCACAACAGGGCCTCAAACAAGCGCAGGATCAAGGGGCCGCTGAATGATCCACATCACCGGCACGCTGCACCATCTGCAAAGCGACACCCGCATGACGGGTGCCGAGCTGACCGCAGAGATCGACCGCCGGTCACGGATGCTGAAGTACCTTGGCGTTAGCCCCGGCGACAGCGTGGTGCTGGCACAAGCGGGCACGCCAGACTTCTTTGCCGACCTCTTTGCGATCTGGGCGAATGGGGCGACGGCTTTTGTGATCAACGCCGCATTGCCTGCCGCCGAATGCCAGCGCCTTGTCCACTTCAGCGGCGCGCGACTTGTTCTGAGCCACGGGCAGGATCTGTCAGTGGACGTTCCGGCCCTGCATCTCGCAACCCTGCACGACGGCGAAACAGGCACTGCCCCGGCTGGGATGATGATGGATATGGCGGCCTTGGTGCTGTTCACCTCCGGCTCTACCGGCCAGCCCAAAGGTGTGGTGCATACCCTGCGGTCGTTGTTTGCGCGGATCGCGCTGAACCAAGCCGCCATCGGAACTGCCACGCTGCAATCCACGCTTGCCACGCTGCCTGTTACCTTTGGGCATGGCCTGATCGGGAACAGCTTAACGCCGCTTTTGTCGGGTGGCACGGTGTATCTGGGCGCGGATGTGGGGCCGACGCTGGGGCTGCACCTCAATGATATTCTGCATCGGCACAACATCACCTTCATGTCCTCGGTCCCCGCGCTATGGCAGCTTGCAATGCGCAGCCCGAACGACAAACCAACCCATGCGCTGTCACGCATCCACATCGGATCAGCGCCGCTCGCCAAGGAAATGTGGCACGACATCATGTACTGGAGCAGGTGCAACACAGTCGTGAACATGTACGGCATGACAGAAACGGCCAATTGGGTCGGGGGGGCCTCATCGGCCGAGATGACCCCGGAGAATGGCCTCGTCGGGCAGCTATGGGGCGGCCA
>CALILP010000114.1 GCA_938016515.1 uncultured Paracoccaceae bacterium | reverse complement strand
TCGGGCCGACGTAGGGTGCGCATTTATCGCGCACCGCACCGTCCATTACGCGTCGGTCGCCTTTGCGATCATCTCCAACCTCGCCCCGGCCGTCTCCAACCCGGCAGCCCGGTCAAACCGCAGATAGGCCAGCGCCAGATCGCCACTCACGCTATGCACTGTCCCGGCAGGCTTACCATTGCTGGTGATCTCGTCGCCCGGTGCAACCGCTCCGGTGACCCGCACCTTTGCCAGACCCTTCTTCAGCTCGGTCTTATGCTTCATCCGGGCCGCGATCTCCTGACCAACATAACAGCCCTTTTTGAAGTCGATCCCATTCAGCCGCTCAAAACCGGCCTCCAGAATGTAGGTGTCCGGGGTCAGGTCCACGCCCGTCTGTGGCACCGCATTTTCCACATGCACAGCATCCCAATCCGTCCCGTCACTGACGTCCGCATCGCCATATAGCCGCCAGCCAAGGGCCGCGTGACGCGGATCCGCCATCGCCCCTTCCGGCGCATCACCGGTCCCGCGCGAAACAACCACTGCGGTCTCTGCAATCTGCACATCGGCCCGCAGCCGGTACATGTTCAAACGCTGGGCCAGTTGCGGCGCATGGCTCGTCGCCACATCAATCAGAAAATGTTCCTTTTGCGGGACTACAAAGAAGTCGGCGATAAACTTGCCTTGCGGCGTCAGTAATGCGGCATAGATGATCTGACCCACAGGCTTATCGACATCATTGGTCACCAGCCCTTGCAAAAAGCTGACACGGTCAGTGCCGGTTAAGGCCAATACGGTGCGATCCTGGGTCATGCCTCTTCCTTTGATTGCGCAAACTGCAGATTATATAGATCGGCATAGATGCCCCCGCCTTCAAGAAGGGCGTCGTGGGTGCCTTCCTGCATGACGCGGCCTTGGTCCATCACGATGATCTTGTCTGCGTTGCGCACGGTCGACAGGCGGTGAGCGATGACGATAGTCGTGCGGCCCACTGACAGCTTCTCTAACGCGGCCTGCACGACGGCCTCTGATTTGGTATCTAGGGCACTCGTGGCCTCATCCAGCAACAGGATCGGGGTGTCACGAAGCAGGGCGCGGGCGATGGCAACGCGCTGGCGCTGACCGCCCGACAGGTTCGAGCCACGCGGGCCGGCAGGACTATCAAGACCATCAGACAGCTTTGGCAGGAAGTCGGACACATGGGCAGCATCCAGCACCGCCCGCAACTGATCCTCGGACACGTCTGTGCGGCCCAGCAAAATATTGTCGCGCAAGCTTTCGTCGAACAAAGCGGCATCCTGCGTCACAACCGAAAACATGCTGCGCAATTCTTCCAACGCCAGATCCCCAATCCGGACCCCGCCTATCGTGACAGCGCCATCTTGCGGATCAATCAACCGGGTCAGAACGTTAAAGACGGTACTTTTGCCCGCACCAGAGGCCCCCACCAAGGCCGTCGTTTTCCCAGCTGCCGCCTCAAACGTGGCATTGCGCAGGACCGGCAAATCGCCGTACTGCAAGGCCACGCCATTGAAGGCAATCGTGGGCGCCGCCACCGGGCGCTTTTGCGGGCTGGCAGGGGATGTCAGCGTCGGGGCCACATGCAGGATCTCCTGCAGCCGGTCGATCGAGGCCGCAGCCGTCTGCCACTGGCCGCTCAGGGCGCCCAATCGGCGCAACGGCTCAAAGGCCAGCGACATGGCGGTGAAGAACGACATGAACTCACCCACAGTCTTTTCGCCGGATATAATCTCTGATCCGCCAAACAGCAGCACCCCCAGAAAACCGATCCCGGTCATCACATCAATCAGGGCAGGGACAGCGGCCTTCCCGGTGGCAGCCTTCACCTCGGCGCGGACCCGCTGCTTTTGCAACCCGGCATAGCGGTCGGACTGATAGCCTTCCAAAGCGTTCAGCTTGATCGGGTTGATTCCGTGAAACACCTCATCCAGCCGGGTGGCCATGCGGCCGGCCAGCTCGCGGGCGATGCCAGAGCGGCGGCGGACATAGGCCTGCGCCATCATCGACGGGGCAATCAGAAAGGGCACGCCAATCAAAGCAATCAACGTCCATTTCCAATCCACGGAAATAGCCACGCCAAACAAGGCCACCAAAGCAATCAGATCACGACCCACACCGGTGATAATCGTGGCCCAGATGCTGTTCACGACGGACACATCGGTCTGGACCCGCTCGATCAAGACGCCGGGGGGATGGGTCTGGTGATAACTGCTGTCCAGATCCATCAAGTGGCGCAGCAAATGGTTGCGCATGCCGGCAGCAGACAATTGGGTCAGGCGGGTCATCAGGATTTTCTGACCAGCACCGGTGATGGCCCGGACAAAAAAGATCGCCATGATCCCAAGGCCCACCATCCACAAGGCACTGCGGTCGCCTTGCAGGAACACACCGTCAAACATCGGCTTGATCATCCACGACAGTAGACCCAGCATCGACCCCTCGATGGCCATCAGGCCAACGGATGCAAACAGCAACATCTTGTGAGGCCGCAGATAATCTTTCCAGACCCACCAAAAAAGGCGGGTTGCGGATGTTTGTGCAGATGTCTCGGCCAAGCGCGCTGTCCCGTGGTTATCCTGACCGAGTTAAGGGTTATCCCCGGTTGGGGCAAGCCGGGCGCTTGACGACGGCCATCGCACCGATAGTGTCCGCCCAGCAGATCAGTCACGAAAGCCGCACGCCATGTCCTTGTCCAACGGTCGCCGATACCTCGCCATTCCGGGCCCCTCCGTCATGCCGGACGAGGTCTTGCAGGCGATGCACCGGGCCTCACCCAACATCTACGAAGGAGAGTTGCATGACGTCACAGCCTCGTTGGTGCCCGACCTCAAGGCGATTGCCAAAACGGACGGACATGTGGCGATGTATATCGGGAACGGTCACGCGGCATGGGAGGCTGCGCTGGCGAACACTTTGTCACGGGGCGACACAGTGCTGGTGCTGGCGACGGGGGCGTTTTGCAAAGGCTGGGGAGAAATCGCGCGCGAATTGGGCGTGCACGTCGACACCATCGACTACGGAGACGCGGCCCCAATTGATCTGGACCGCTTTGCCGAGGCTTTGGCACAAGACAAGACCCACCGGATCAAGGCGATCCTTGCGGTGCATGTGGATACCTCGACCAGCGTCAAGAATGACATCGCAGGGCTGCGGCGGGTCTTGGATACAGCCGGGCATCCGGCGTTGCTGATGGCCGATTGCGTAGCATCCTTCGGGTGTGACCGGTTCGAGATGGACGCATGGGGTGTCGATGTCATGGTCACAGCCTGTCAAAAAGGGCTGATGACGCCTGCAGGCATGAGTTATGTCTACTTCAACGCCAAAGCAGACGCGGCAGGCGGGGACTGCGTGACAGGATACTGGGACTGGCGACGCAGGATCGACCCGGATGACTACTATCAATACTGGTACGGCACTGCGCCCACGCATCAGGTCTACGGACAACGCAAGGCGCTGGATATGATCCTGTCCGAAGGGATCGAGGCTGTCTGGGATCGTCATGCGGCGCTGTCAAAGGCGATCTGGGCGGCGTTTGATATCTGGTCGCAAGATGGTCCCTTACGGCTGAACATCTCGGACCCGGCCTATCGGTCCCATGCCGTGACATCATGCTTTGCAGGCTCACCGAACGGAGACCGGCTGCGGGCGTGGTGCGAACACAAAGCAGGACTGACGTTGGGCAT
The DNA here is from genome assembly GCA_938016515.1 of uncultured Paracoccaceae bacterium. Classification (GTDB taxonomy): domain Bacteria; phylum Pseudomonadota; class Alphaproteobacteria; order Rhodobacterales; family Rhodobacteraceae; genus Yoonia. The sequence continues at coordinate 1,673 of CALILP010000114.1, read as the reverse complement.
CGGGCTGGGACGAACGCCACCCGACGCCTACTTTCGGATCGGGCATATGGGGCATGTGAACGCGCAGATGATCATGGGCGTCCTTGGAACGATAGAGGCGGGGCTAAAAGCCTGCGACATCCCGCATGGGGACGGTGGCCTTGCGGCAGCAGCGCAGGTCATCGCAGATTTGGGATAGGGGCCGCTTGCGTGGCAGCACATCAGCCCACACCAGCGGTTGATGGCATAAAGCGCACGTCAGGCGCGCTTTATGCACAGCCAAGCGAACCGGTTAGATAAAGTCCATATCGGCGCCGCAGGTCATGGTCTCCATATCCTCAAAGATCGCGGCGAGCAGGGTATCAAACGTGGCGCGATCGGTCACGGTTTGGGTGCCTGTATTGGTTGTGATCGTGCCTTCAAAGTTGGACATGCGGGTGCCTTCGTTGGCCTGCATGCAGTCGAAGGCAAGGAAATGGAACACATCGCAGAAATCGGGCGCGATTTCGGCAGTTTCGGTATCCTCAGGCGTGGCTGGTGCGGGGTCTGGGGCGGCTTCATCAGCGACGACGACCTTTTCGGCTGTATCCAACTGATCGGGTGCATCATCCGCAACGGGGGCGCCGTCTTCATCTGGTGTCGGGGCATCGGGGACCTCGGCGACATCCTCTGGGTCGGGGGCTGTATCCGTCTCGGGGACGGTCTCGGGATCCGGTGTTGCAAGGGCAGGGCCGGGTGTGGGGGTTGGATCGGGCGCATCGGACACGGCATCTGTCGCACCAAAGTTCTGGGTAATCATCACAGCCTCATAGCCATCGAAATCGCCCACCTCGATGCCGATGCCAATGTCTTCAAGGTCCGGGTTCAGCAGGTTGGCACGGTGACCGGGGCTGTTCATCAGGCTTTCGTGGATGTCGCGGACATCGTCAGCAATTCCGGGGGCACCCCGTTCGCTTTGCCAGCCGATGTTTTCAGCCGTAGCCCAGCTACCTTCCAAGGCATAATCAGCGTTTTCAATCCGCTGGGTGGCGCTGCTTCCGCCCTGACCGGTATGCGAGAACGTGTCGGTATCCAGCATCCACTGACTGTGATCTTCACTGGCATCGTTAAGGTTTGCGTTGATGGTCAGTGGATCAAGTCCGCGCGACGCGCGCTCTTCATTGATCAACCCCAGCATTAACAGCTCTGCTTGGCTTGCTTGGCTCATGACTATACCTTCCGTTATTCCGGGAAGACCCGGCTGCGATGGACCGCAGTTATTGGTTCGACCAGATGGGTATCTGACCGACGAGAAGCCCCAGTCGTTTGGAAAAGAAGGGCCCGATTGCGGCAGGCTTCGCGTGGCGAGGTCTCCCGGTGGGCTGACGCTAGTAGGACGGCCGTAAGGGGGCCATTGTCAGGACAAATACTGTTCAAAACAGGCAAATAGCAGCGCCGCACGAGGGGTGTGTTCGGCAGAAAATGACTGTTGGCTGAAAGACGCTTTCGTGGACAGGGCAAACAGGCGGAGGACAGCGACCGCCAGATTTTGTGGGAACCAATTTCGAAAGGCCTCGCATACATTTTCAGATCGAACAGGGCACGAGTGGCGCCGTCCAAGGCGACCTCCGCAAGGCAGGGAAGACGGGGTGGGATGCGCATGGCGCAATTCAAACGGACTCTTCGTTTGAAATGGCGCAGTTAACGTGGGCCAA
>CALILP010000113.1 GCA_938016515.1 uncultured Paracoccaceae bacterium | reverse complement strand
GACCTGTCGATTGTGGATGTTTTTGATCCCAACGATACGCTGGTCACAGAAACCGGCCCGACAGACGATCACGTCTTCACCTTTACAGCATCGGTCAGCGGCGAATTCTTTTTCACAGTCGCCGCCAACAGCGATTCGACTAGTCTGGCTGGCGTGACCGTTGAAGAGCTCAAGCTGGTTGGCACTCCATTCTCAGAAGAACTCAAAGGCACAGCTGGCGACGATACGTTGTTTGGGAACGGTGGGAGCGATATCATCGATGGTGGTGGCGGCGTCGATGTTGCCGTGTTTGACGGTGATCGCGACGATTTTTTTGTCGGACCCACGTCCTTTGGAATTCTTCGTCTCTCTGCCACATCCGGCCTCGCTGGCCCTTTCAGCGAAGACACCGACAGTATCTTTGTCTTTGACACGACAACTAACGGACAAACGGAACTGATCAACGTCGAAACACTGCGGTTTGACGACGGCGACGTGTCGGTCCTCGAATTTCTTGACGATTTTGGCGATACGGCGGAAGAGGCCGGAGAATTCTCACTTGAGAAAGACTCCAAATTTGGCAAATTTGCCAAAACCAGTTTCGTAGCGGAAGGCCGGATCGACACCATTGGAGACGTGGATGCCTTTACTGTCGATCTTGAAGCGGGCGAGACGTTCGGCATCATTCTGTCTTCAGAATCTGCACTCTCAGACGGCCCCGGTGAAGTGGAGACAGACAGCACCGCGCCCTTCCTAATCGAAAGCATCCTGGACCCAGACGGAAATGCTGTCGAAAGGGTCGGAGGTAACGTCGACGACGATGAGGGCGTTATTGAATTCTTCAAGGCAAACCAAAGCGGCACGTACCTGTTTTCGTTTGCGGGCAACGGCGAGCAGATCGGCGACTACTTTGCCAATCTCATTAACCTGCCACGCGTGGGTACCGACGAAGAAGACTCTTTCATAACAACGCCGTTGGATGACGTCATTGATGCCAAGGGCGGTGATGACGGAATTATTGCGCCATTCGCCGGCGGCACCGACTTTATCGACGGCGGCGAAGGCGAGGATCTTCTCGAACTTGACCTTCGCCTTGAAGAGACGCAGTTCGCTGTATCAGACGAAGGTGAAGTCACGCTGACAGACGCAGAAGGCAACGTCACGACAGTCATCAACGTCGAACTGTTTAGGTTCATCGGCGATGCAAATGTTGCTGAGTTCACCCTTGAAGACCTTGAAGCCTTCGCTGAACAGGCTGGCGCAGACGTACCGTTCACATTGCAGATTGGTGACGACGACGCGGATGAACTAAGCGGCGGCATCGGCAACGATATCTTTGAAGGTGGCGCAGGTGACGATGTGATCACCGATGCTGGCGGCGACAACAATGTCGATGGCGGCGCTGGTGCAGATGTGGTCAGCCTGATTTCCGGCACAAACACCGTCGACGGCGGCACCGAAGACGATCTGATCATCGGTGGTTTTGGCAATGACAACCTTGCAGGCGGCAGTGGCAACGACGTGATCGTCGGTGACATCAGCACCAACCTGTCCGGGTCCGACCGCATTGCCGGTGGCGCAGGCGACGATCTGCTGGAAGGCCGCGGTGGTCTGGACACCTTTGTGTTCAACATCAACGAGGGCACCGACACCATCGGCGCGCTGGACATCGACTTTGACAACCTGTCGAACACAACCGTCACCGGGGCCGACTTTGTCTCTGGTCTGGATGTGGTGGAACTGGCGGGCTTTGGCTTTGCTGATCAGGCTGCAGCCTTTGCCAATGTGACTGATGTTGGTGGGGTCGCGACATTCAGCGATCAGGGCACAACGATCATCTTTGATGGTCTGACCACAGCTGATCTGTCGGCTGACGACTTTATTCTGGTGTAAGGGACACAGCCATGACCATGACTTTCACACATAAACCCGTTGTCCTGAGTGCCTTTGCGCTTGTTATGCTAATGGCCTGTAGCGGCGGCGGTGGCGGGGTCATTGACCCACCCGTCGATGGAGGTGACCCACCCGTCGATGGCGGCGATCCACCCGTCGATGGCGGCGATCCACCAGTGGTGCTTGCACCCTTCGCTGACGCAGCCTCGACTGAAGCGGCAGACCTGATCGCTCTCAGCCTTGATGCAAATGCAGGCACCGTCACCAACGAGACTGGCACCTTGAACCGCACAGGCAACACGATTGCCTTCGGATCAATCGATGGCACGATCTCTGATGATCGGACCGGCGTTGATCTGACGAACGGCGCTGTCACGTTTGACGGCGATGCAGATGCCTTTGCAGTCCGTTTTGACGCAGCACAGGGCACTACAAACACGCTGGGGATCATCGGCGTGGCCGCTGATCCTGCAACCCTGCCATCAGGCACCGCCACCTACACAGGCGATACAGTGATCACCGCCCAATCCGGCACCGATCTGTTTGAATTGGACGGAACCGCCACGATCACAGCCAACTTTGGTGCAGGCACCCCAAATGTCACAACAGCACTGACCGCCCTCAGCGGCACACGTCAGCCCGCAGCAGCCGCCATCGAAGATGTGGCAGATGCAGGGTCCTTGACCATCACCGGGTCCACCATCAGTGGTTCTGGCTTTAGCGGCGGCACGGCAACACTAGACTCGACGGTGTTATCCCTGTCAGGGTCCGAGACGACAGCCCTAGAAGGGGCATTCTATGGCACGGACGGCGCTGAAGCGGGCGGCGTGTTTATCATCGAAGACGGCACAACACGCATCTTCGGTGATTTTCTGGGCGACTAAGACACCGCGCACAGACGGGAATTGATCCCGGACCGAAAAGGAGAAGACACCATGGCCCTCACCAACACAAGCGACCGCTATGGTTTCTTCACAAAGCTGTTTCACTGGCTGATCGTCGCCTTGTTCGCCTGGCAATACGTCAGCGGCAACATCATGACCGGGATGGAACGCGGCCAGCTTGTCGCCGGGATGAACCAGAACGGGTATTACAACTGGCACAAGTCCATCGGCCTTGTGGCCCTTGCCATCGCCTGCTTTCGGTTGCTGAACCGCTACATGGGTCAGCTGCCAGCCTGGGCGCCCACCCTGACGACACCCGAAAAGACCTTCATTCACCGCGCTGAACAGGCCCTGTATCTGACGATGTTCGTGATGCCGGTCAGCGGATACATCTACGTGATGGCCGGTGGTTTTGGTGTGCTGCTGTTTGGCCAATGGAAGATGCCGAACCCCATCGGCAAAGTCGAAAGCATCGCCTTTGCTGCCAAGTGGGTCCACATCGGCGCAGGCTGGGTTTTGGCGGCGGCTGTTCTTGGTCACCTGTTCGTGGTCTTCAGGCACCAGTTTGTCGTCAAAGACGGCCTGATCCGCCGCATGTTGCCGCAACGCAAATCTTAACCACGCACCCCCCCTGCCCGTCCCAATGGAACCACCGCTGCGCATCTTGCGCTTTGGCTGTTTTTGACGCCTTGTGAATAAGATGCGCCGCTCGCGCGTATGCATTTGTGACATGTCCTAAAAAGATTGCCCCATGACAGCGGCCCCTACACCCCAAAGCACGGCCCTGCGCCGGTCCTTCGATGTCTATTACCGCGATGCCGCAAGGACCGCGCGCATGGATCAGCTGAACCGTCAATTCGTCCAGCCCGGCAGTCTTGCCTTTGATATCGGTGCCCACGTCGGGGACCGCACGGGGTCTTTCCTACGTCTGGGCGCCCGTGTGGTGGTGCTAGAGCCGCAACCGCGTGTGTTTCGCGCCCTGCGGCTGCTTTATGGCCAGAACCCCTCTGTCACGCTGCGCTGTGCGGCTGTGGGGGCCGCCCCCGGCACGCTGGAGATGTTTGTGAACTCGGCCAATCCGACGATCACCACCGCCTCGCCCGATCTGATCACAGCGGCAAGCGGGTCGGCGCAGTGGGATGGTCAGGTCTGGGACAGCAAGATCGAGGTCCCCGTGACGACGCTGGACCAGTTGATCGCAGCACACGGTGTCCCGGATTTCATCAAGATCGACGTTGAGGGGTTCGAGTGGGACGTTCTAAGGGGCCTGACAACGCCTGTTGCCACCCTGTCGTTCGAGTTTACCACAATCCAGCGTGACGTGGCCCTGCGGTGCCTGACGCAGCTGACAGCGCTGTCTGACTACGTGTTCAACTATAGCCTGGGCGAGGATCACGCCCTGCAGTATCCGACATGGGTGACCGCACAGCAGATACAGGACGATCTAATGGCACTGCCTGACGCCGCAAATTCTGGCGATATCTTTGCGCGGCGCAAAAGCTAACCTGCGATTTCCAGCATCAGATCAACCAAAGCGACGGCCTCGACGCCACCTTCCAGCCGGAACGTCTCATCCCCGCCATGCACGACCATGCGCCGGGCAGGCTGCAAGTCTTCGCAAGCCAGATGGAACCCTTTGGACAGGCGCGGGGTGGCGTTGCGCTTGATCTCTATCGCCCAAATCTCTGATCCGAAATCAAGGATCAGATCGATTTCGGCTCCAGCAGCAGTCCGGTAGAAATACGGCCGCGCGAGGCCTTTCAGTGCTGCCGCAATGTTTTCAATCACGAACCCTTCCCAGCTGTCGCCCAGCTTTGGATGCCCAAGCAAAGCATCCAGCGTCGGGATTTGCAGCAGCGTGTGCAGCACGCCGGTATCGCGCAGATAAACCTTGGGTGATTTCACCAACCGCTTGCCAACATTCGCGTGCCACGGCGGCAAGCGCCGGACCAATAGCAGATCGACCAGCAAATCCAGATAGGTCGCCACGGTCTTGCTATCCACATCCAGATTGCGCGCCAGTTGCGCGGCGTTCATCAGCCCGCCGTGCAGATGCGCCAGCATCGTCCAGAACCTGCGCAAACGCTCTGCCGGGATACGGGGGCCGAATTCCGGGATGTCGCGTTCCAGATAGGTTCGGATGAAATCCTGACGCCATTGGTCGCTTTGCCGGTCCGTCGCGGCCTGAAAGCTGTCAGGATAGCCACCGCGCAGCCACAGGTCGGCACCAGCCCCCTGCCCCACCTCGCGCAAGTCCAGCGGGAACATCTCTGCAAAAGCGATGCGCCCGGCGAGGCTTTCGCCAGATTGCCGCAACAGATCAAGCGAGGCCGACCCAAGGATCAGGAACTGCCCCGTGCGCCGCCCTGCCCTGCGGTTCTCGTCGATGATGCCCCGCAAGGCCGAGAATATCCCCGGTGCCCGGTGGATTTCGTCGAGCACAATCAGCTTATCGGCATGCTGGCGCAGGTAATATCCGGGGTCAGTCAGCTTGACCTGATCGGCCTCGGATTGCAGATCCAGATACAGCGACGGCTGCTGATCCGCGAGCGCCAGGGCCAACGTGGTCTTGCCCACCTGCCGGGGGCCAAGGATCGCAACGGAAGGCGCTGTTGACAGCAATTCCACGATCTCAGTTTGTTTTCTACGCTCAATCATCCTTGCAATATCGGAATTGTATTCCAAGAATGCAAGGATGGTGTGAAAATAAGCGTTTCATATCAGTTACCCTGTGACATCTAAGAAAGTTGACAGCTGTCAACTTTTGTTCAGCAACGCCATGATCATCGGCCCCGGAGAGAACCCACCGGTTTCTGCCTTTTGCGTCAATGCCCGCAGATAGCCACCGGGGTTCTGGATATCGCTGATCCGCTGCAAGATGCCTACCACGGTGATCGCAGCAACCTCTCGCCCCATCGCATCCACGGCACGCTGCCACGCATCCGGGCTGATCCCCATCATGCCCCGCACGAAGTCAGCAACGTTCACAAGGTCACCCCATCGCCTGATCCCGTCTTGGGCATATGGCAAGATATCCGGGCAGGCCTTGACCACTAATCCAAGCGGGACGGTTGGGTCTGGTGCGTCAGGCGTTTGATCCGCCGCGCCTTTCCCTTTTGCTTTTTCTAAGCAAGGTTCAAATACAGAAGAGTCTTTATTTGAATTCTGAAAGTGCCGCTCATTCTGACTGTCAGTGCCGTCCATTATTATTGTTTCTAGCCGCAATCTGATATCTTTCACCAGTGGCGTCAGGATGCTCAGAAGGTCGCGCAAGGCCTCTTCCGACAGCTTGCGGCGCATCTGCTTGTGAACTGTCAGTAGCTGGGCCTCATAACCGCTCCAGTCGCCCCCTGCACCGGTCTCTTGCGCGTAGTGGCACAGCTTGAGAGCATCACGCTTGAGGATCACCACGTCTTCGCGCAGCCGCCGCAAGCGATCTGCAGCCGCCTGCGCCTCTGCAGCAGCATAGGCGATGTCTTTGGCCCGGACCAGCAGGGGCCGCAGATCAAAACCAAAGGCGCGCACTACGTCGCCCCCCTGCCCGCGTGCGGCGTAGCGTTTGCCGTTGGGGCTGTCATGGCGCTGGATCAGGCCAGCGGCGTTCAGGGCGGCCAGATGGCGGCGCAGGGTGCTTTCGGCCATGCCATGCGCCCGCTCTGACAGTTTGCGGTTCGAGGGGAAGACGATCAGCGTCTCATTGTCTGACAGGGTCTTGCCCTGATGGAAGGACAAAAGCGCGTTCAAGACCGTCAGATCGCGGTCTGTGACACCGTAGGCGTGCCGCGCAGTACAGACGTCACGAAACAGCGCCCATTTGTCGATATGGGTGACCTGCACCCTGCCCTGCGCCTGTTGCGCACGTTCCATTAAGCCAGCCGTCATCGGCCGCTGCCCAAAGGGCGTCGTTGCGATACGTTCCATTCATTTTTCACAAGACAAAGAAATATCGCCGTCGGAGTCGACGTGAGTTGACAGCTGTCAACTTGGTGCCTTAGATTCGGAGTTGCTACACAAAGAACCAAAGGCCTCTCGGGATCGTTTCCGGGGGGCTTTTATTTTACCTCTGCCGTGTTGTGCCTCCTGTTGTTCCTGTCTGCTCTTGTTTATTCGCCGCGCTGATTGGCCCAGCTGCGGTGAATCTCGGCCAGGTTTTCGACAAGCCAGTCGTCGAACCCTGCGGATGTCTTGGCGGAAATGGTCAGGGTCGTCTTGGTGGCGCTGCGTGTCACCTCCACCCCTGTCTGTCCCACCTTTGTGGTCGTCTTTTGCGCTGCGGGTTTCGCAGGCTTCGGCGGCACGGTCGCCTGCATCACCGCGTTGAACCGCGCGTCGGATGTGTCACCGACCGCCGCTTTCACGAAATCGCCGTCCCCGATCTTGTCAGCCAGCGCCAGCCACCGGTCGCGGCCGATGTTGGGGGCTGACCCAATCGCCTCTATCAGATCAACCGGAACGCTGTCCGCCACGTTCAGCAACCGCGAGATCAGCGTTTTGTCCATCGCCAGCGCGTCGCCGATGATCTTGCGATCATAGCCCGCGTCCCGCATCTGCCGCGCGAAGTTGGCCTTTTCGATAAAAGTCAGGTCTTTACGTGCTGTGTTCTCTTGCCCCTGTGCGAGGATCAGCGCCTTATCATCCAGATCACGGATCAGCGCCTTGATTGGCTGGTCCAGCGCCTTGAGGGCCGCGACGCGGCGGCGGCCATAGACGACCTCGTAGCGTTCCGGATCGTTGGGGTTCACCCGCAACAACACCGGGACTTGCTGGCCATAGGTCTGGATCGAGGCGATCAGCATCTCCAGATCCGGATCGTCTTTATCCAGCCGATCCTTCAGACCCGCATTATCGATCATCCGCGCATCAACTTCGAGGATCGAGCGACGCTTGAGGTCTTCGATCGACCGGCTAACGGCCCCAATCGCACCCTTGGTATAGCGCGGTTTGGCGGCATTCACGCGGGCAGTTGGGGCAGGGGCCTTGTCCGGCTCTTCCATCAGCCCTTTCATCAGGTCCTTACGCGCCATCTGTCCGCCCCCAAGCTGTTTGCACAAGGTTTTCGATCTCGCCGTTCACCGCGTTCAGGCTTTCCATCGCGCGTTCATAGGTGGACCGTGTGAACTGGCCCTTCTCGACCTCGTAGAGCGTCTGTTTGGTGATACCCGCATCCGAAATCGCGGTGGATTTCAGGACGGTGTGGTTCAGCACATGCTCGCCGAACATGTTGCGCATAAAACCAACCATCTGGTTCTGCGGCCCATCGCCGGGTTCATACCGGGTCACGACATAGCGCAGCCAATCGTAAGACATGTCACCGCCGGCGTCGGAAACAACGCCTAGCAGGTTCGAGACCATCAACAGGAACTGACACATCGACATCACATCCAGCATCTGCGGATGCACCGTGACAAGCACGGCGGTGGCGGCAGACAGGGCAGACATTGTCAGGTAGCCCAGCTGCGGGGGGCAATCGATCACAACCACATCGTACTCCTTTTCAACAGAGGCGAGCGCGTCGCCCACTCTGGTGAAGAAAAGGTTGCTGTCGCGTTCTAGCAGCGCACGGGGGGTGTCATGTTCGAATTCCATCAGGTCCAGATTGCCCGGAATGATGTCGAGGTTGGTGAAATAGGTCTGCTGGATCACGTCCGAGATCGGGACGGGGTCATCATAGCGGATCGCATCATAAAGCGTCCCACCATCAAGCAAGTCAAATTCCGGCTGAAACCCGTGCAAAGCAGACAGGCTGGCCTGCGGATCAAGATCAATCGCCAGCACCTTGTAGCCATCCAACGCCATCTTCTGCGCCAAGTGCGCAGCGGTGGTGGTTTTGCCAGAGCCGCCTTTGAAGTTGATCACCGTGATCACCTGCAAATGATCCCCATCACGGCGGCCCGGCAAATAGGTGCCGGGTTTGTTCGTTCCAGACTCTAACATCACGCGTAGAGCCTGAAGATCAGCAGGAGAATAATACCGCCGTCCACCATTGCGGACCTCAGGCGAGGGGCCGCGGCCATCCAAATGTAGCTTGCGCAGGTAGGCGTCTTTCACGCCAAGAAGATCCGCTGCCTCGCCACTTGTGAACTTGCGCAGTTCACGCTTGGCGTCGGGCGGAAACAGTTGGGCCCGATGCGCCTGTAGACGCTCGGATAGTTTTTGGGCATGATCTCCCACAAGGAAATCAATGCGATCTGATGCGTCGCGCATGGTCTACCGCCCCTTAGTGACAACCGTTTGTTACGGTTTTTGTCGTTATATATGCCTCTTGCCGTATATGATTGGCGGAGGAAAGAGATTCTGGCAAGAAAAATGTGCAGATGTGGTGGGTCACGGGCCTACAGGCACTATGTTTGTGGAATCTCAGAAGGGCAGAGGGGTCCAGAAAAGGTATTCTTCTGCGCGGTCCGAAAAAAGTCATCGGCGAAAGAATAATTCGAACCCCTGGTGCGTATTCAACTTAAGAGCGACAAAATGCTTGCTTGGTAAATCGCATCAGAGGACCGACATGAAACTGACAACTTTAAATGCATCTGGGACCCGCATTCTTTGATCGCAACGACCGGCCATATTATGCAGGCCCCTGATTGGGTGCCCGAGACCGCAAAACCGGCGACGCCGCCGCAACTTGCAACACCATTGGGCTGGTCTTGCAAAGCACAGCATCGCCACACAGCACAGAACTTGGGAAAAGCCGCCAAAACAGCGCGGTTATTGCCGCAAACCCCCATTTTTTCATCGAATAAACCGCTTTTCCCGTTGAAGCCGACGCCAAAATCGCAGACACTAAAACAGCATGATAAGGTCATGTCGTATCAGGGTTGCGCAGCTGCAATGACACCAGACCAGTTCAAAACGGAGATGATCAGTCTGCTTCCCAGACTTCGCCGTTTTGCAATGAGTTTGACCCGGTCTGGCCCCGATGCCGACGATCTTTTGCAAGATGCATGCGCGGCTGCCCTTCAGAAATGGCATACCTTTGATCCCGCACAACCGCTGGACCGGTGGTTGTTTCGCATCATCCGCAATTTGTGGGTGAGTGAAATTCGCAAACGCAAGGTCCGTCAAGGCGAAGGGCAGGTCCCCGCTGAAGAGGCGGCAGAGTTGCGCACAGAAAGCAACGTTGACGATGTTATGACCGCAAAGCAGGTCAACCGTCATGTTGAGGACCTTGAAAACGACCTTTCGCAGCCTCTGTTGTTGGTATGTGCGGAAGGTTACAGCTATCGGGAAGCGTCAGAGTTACTGAACATTCCTATCGGTACGGTCATGAGCCGTATCCACCGTGCCCGTAAGTTACTTGTATCTCGTTTAACCACAGAGGAGTGTGTCGAGTAATGACAGACTTTTCAATAAAGCTGAGTGGCTATCTTGATGGCGAGCTTGATCCGGCAGAGACCGCCGAAGTCGAAGCGCGTCTGGCGACAGATAGTGCCGCACAGGCCGAGCTTGACGCGCTCATTCAGGCCGACGCCTTCGCGGAGGAAAAGTTCGCCGAAGAATTAAACGCGCCTGTGCCTTTTGCGTTGGCCCAACAGATCCGGGACGCTGATCTGGTGGACCCGACCCCCGTTGCCGCACCACCCCCTGCGTCGCGCCCGATCTGGGGCGCCTTGGCTGCCAGTCTGGTTGTCCTTGGGATCGGTGGTTTCGGTGGGTACACCCTGCGCGGACAAGACCCTGTGCCGCAGCCTGGCTGGCTGGCTGCGATCGCTGATTACCACGCGATCTACGCAGGCCAGGAACGGCATCTGGTTGAAGTGGGCGCCGACGAGGCCGACCATATCGAGGCGTGGTTGGGCAAAACCATCGGTGCGACATTCAGCATCCCTGATTTGACCCAACATGGTCTGACGTTCGAAGGCGGCCGCCTGGTTGTGGCGAACGGCAAACCCGTCGCCCAATTGATGTATCGCGAGGCCGACGGCACCGTCATCGCGTTGTGTCTTCAGCAATCCAGTAAAGATCCGTCTCTTGCGCCCACGTTCAACGACACCACGATCAATGGATTTGATTTTGTGTCGTGGTCGGCAGGGGGTGCGGATTACGTTGTCATCGGCCCCGAAGGGCAACCCGATCTGGATGCGATTGCGGCAACAGCGTCTACGGAAATATGACAATCGGCTGACGCTAATCGTTTCAGCCAATATGCAGTCTACATGTGCCTGCGTTGCCAGTCTGCTCAACTGTCCCACCTTGTTCGTTTTTGTGCCCTAACAGGGTCTACACGAAGTGATTCGCCCAGATCGTGTGAAAAAACGTGGTAATTTGAGCGTTTGGTCAAAGAAAGCGGGGAACCGCCGAATGACCCATACGTCAGGCCTGCATTATGGCTTTGCGTAGGTGATGAAATCGACAATTTCTGGCGAGTCCGGTGCAACTGCCATAGCGCACGCAGCCCCATTGAGGATTTCAAGATCATAGAGTTCTGCTGTTGCGCCATCAATGCGCAGCCAGTCCACGCAACTGCCTTTGTCCAGGTCGATCACCTGCAAACCGCACCACGGCTCGCTATCGGCTGCTTGCAGTTTCGCGTCCAACGCAAGGCCTTCGAAACGCTTGTACCGGGGCTTGGACAAACCGACGATGGCCGTGTTTCCATGAAACCGCAGACCACGCAGGAAGCCGGGGCAGAAGGCGCGCGGCACAAATGTCCCTTTGCCCGCGCTGTCAAACGCAACGACGCCCAATTCGCCCGTGCCAGAGTTCAGGACCCAAAGCTGTCCGTTGTGCATACGGGGTGAGTGCGGCATCGACAGGCCTTCACACACGATCTTGTTGGTTTCGACGTCAATGATCACGCCGCCGTCCGCACGCCTGTCACGCCAGCCATCGATGGTGTCCGACTTGCTGATCGCCGTAACATAGCGCGGCTTGCCGTTTTCCATCGCCATACCGTTCAGGTGGCAGCGATCCTCGTCCACAAGCGCGGAAATGAAAGGCGGGCGCCAAACCTCTTCAAAGCTATGCCGCGCAGAGGGGTGCGCCAGACAGTTGAAACGGGTGTTCACAAATACCGCGCGCCCGTGCGCATCAACCCCAACATCGTGGGAATCCAGATTACCCGTCACATGCACCAATCGCGGCACATAGCAGGTATCAAAAGAGCCGTTCACGACCTCGTTCGGCGCCAGCGCGTTTTCGAACCGCATGACTTGGAACGCGCTTGTAAGGGTCAACGCCCCCTGATCGTCCAGACACAGCCCCATCGGCTTGCGGATGGCTGTCTGGTGGATGTTGGTGCCCCCATCAGGCTTCAGCCCAACAAAGTAAAGCTGGCCCGATTGGTAGGACGTGAACGCCAGGCTGGCCTGCATCTTGGCAAGACGTTCCGAAAGACCTGCCGAGATCGAGAAATGCGTTTCTGCGGATGTGGTCGTGACTGTCGTGTTCATGCTGTTTGGTGCCGATCATTGCTGGCGTTCTGGCCAGGGTGCGTTTCCCTTTTGGCGCGGTTCTATTTGGGTATGCAAGGCCTTGGTTACGTCAGATGTTGCTGTGCCGGCGCAGGAAGGATTGGATTTCATCCATACAAACCTGCCACGCAGGCTCGTCACCCAAGATGATATGATTGCGGCTATCCAGTGCGACCATCGTGGCGTTGGGAATAGCATCAGCCAAGGCCTGACCATGCGCAAGCGGGATCCGTTGATCCCCCTTGGCATGCAGGACCAGCGTGGGCGCTTTGACCTGTCCCAACAGGTGACGGACATCGATATCGCCAAAGGCTTCCTGAAACCTGACCGCGTTCTCGGGCGAGGTTGTTTTGCGTTGAAACTCGTCAAACCACGCCAGACGATCTGCATCGGCGTCCGGCATGAAGGTTTGCGAAAAGATATGGCGATAGGCCGGATTTGATGTCCCCCAACCATGGCGCGTTAAGGTCAGCACCGCCTCGCGCTGCTCTATCTCTTCGGGGGTCATGCCAACCCGCCAACCGGCAGCATACCCACCGATCAGGATCAACGACGAGACCCGATGCGGGTGACGCACCGCATAAGCGATTGATACAGCGCACCCTTGCGACATGCCCAACAACGGGAACCGGTCAAGCTGTAGCTCGTCGACAACCGTTTCAAGGTCATCCACGAAGGCCGAAAAGCTGATCTCTGGCACGTCCCAGTCGGACAGCCCATTGCCCCGTTCATCATAGCGCACCAAGGTGTTTTGCTTTGAAAGCGCTTGAAAGGTCTCTGCCCAAATCGGGCTTTGCCAGTCACGCTCTAGGTGGTTGAGCCAGTTCGCCGCCTTCACAAGAGCAGGCCCCGCTCCAACGCTTGCAAGTGCGATACGCACGCCATCTTGTGTTTCGCAAAACCCTATCTTTTGGTCGAGGGGCTGCGGCTGTTCCAGCCCACGACGCGACCCCGTCTTGCTTTGGAACGCCAAGGCCACTTCGTCTGCTTCATCAAGGTATTGAAGATCAATCAAACGCTGCCACAACGCCTGTGATGCCACCCGTGACTTGGGGTCTTGCCGGACCCACGACCGCAACCAGCGCAACGCCTCTGCGTCTGATACGCTGGGCGCTGCCGCGATTTTTTGAACGATCTGGCCGCGCAAGTCCTGAAGGGTTTCGTTTTCCCGGCTAAGCCAGTCGTCAAAGTCCTCAGAGCGCGGAAGGTGTAGGTGCGTCAGCGGCCTATGCGTCAGCATCTCTGCGCATTTGATAAGGTCTGCCGGGGCAGGGGCCGGATCATCGTTCACATCATGCACAAACCCCAGATCAAGACTGATGTGGCGCAAATCCAACTGCACCGTGTCTTTATCGACGATCAGGTGTGATGCAGCATCGGTGTCGATCATGTTGCGAATACGGGACAACGACCATCGCAACGCGCCGCGCGGATCGCTGGTGTTATCAAAGAAGACTTCGCACAGGTGTTCGCGGGGGTGCGCCTGATCCGTAATGGCAAGATACGCCAATAGCGACCGGGTCTTACGTGAAGAAATCATCGGCATCACGACTTTGTCGCGCAGTAGCGTCAGATGACCAAGAACCTGTAATTCCATCGGCGCTGTCATTTTGCGGCAGTCCAGCGTTGACAAATGGAACGACGATGGCCGCTTTTTGGCTTGTTGGGTGAAAATGCCCTGTTTCTATCGCGTTTTATCATCAAACGCCCCCTCAATCACTGGTCACTAGTGACTTTACGTCCGGTAACACAATTTTATTCTGCAACTTCCAAACAAAGTTTTCGCACCCCAAAAAAACGCTGAATTTCGCTGAAAGGTGTGTCGCAGCGATTGTGGTCTGCGCGAGGCATGTCATCTGCGTATTTGACATGACTCGCGCACCAGAAAACGTGTGGAATAGGTAGCAAATAGCACAGTGCGCGTCCGTGTGACCCTGTACCTTGATAGGGAAATTCACATGCAAGGAGACTGCAATGCCCCCACCTGAAATCCCGCTTAGTACAACCAGCACCCTGTTGCAGTTTATCCCGGAGGATACAAAAGCTGCGGAAAACACCGGCACGTCGCGCGACAGCACTATGGCTTATGCCGGCAGCGTTGCCAGTGCCGGAACTGATGGTCCGCCCGAGTCTGCAAAGCAGTCACTTTTGAAACGCATTGGCAATTTCCTATGGAGTGGCGGCGCGCGTTTTCTGGAAGCTGGCAAAAATATTTTCAACAATGCCATGGCGATGACACGAAGCCCAAACACTGAAACGCCGCTGCGCATGCAATCCAAGGCAGAAGCGTACATCAGCGAGACAGCGCTGGCACAATACGACTATCCTGACAATATTGGTACGCTCGACGGGATGATGATCGGTGATCATGCGCTTTCGGATGCTGTTAAAGACAAAATGGCCAGCTCTCCGACGTTGATGAAGCATATGAAGGATTTCGCAGATGCCGGGTGGACACTGAAACTGAAAGTCGGTGAAGAACATCGCGACATGTCATTGCGGGAGAGATTTCACGACTTGGACAAGGTGGTGTCTTTGTCTGCCGACGAGATGGGCGAAGACCCCGCAGCGTTTCTGGACGCGTTTGTTGGCTTCATGATGATGAACAAGGAACACATGGTCAGCTCACAGCACAACCCTGGTGATTTTCATTTGAACTTTGAGGTCGCATTGCCACAGATCCGCGCGGAGATCGCCTAGCATTTGCAAGGGCGTCGTTCCCGCCCGATCAGGTGCGGGACGTCGCATGGAAATGAACAAAAGCCCCCTAAGCTGTTGCTTGGGGGCTTTTTTTGTGTGCGCTTCGGGACGTTGGGACAGTCTATTGGGTCGCACGACCTGTGCTGATGCCAAAAGGGCCAAGACATTTCTGTCCTAACCCATTGTTTGATGATGGCTTCTTTGACGTGAACGCAGCAGCCCTGTCTGCAAAGGTATCTTTGCCCAACCCAGTTGGCGGTTTCGTCTGAGGCGCAAAGAAAGACACCGCAGCGCGGCAGTTTCAAACCGTCAGTTTGCCAGCTGCATCAGCAGCAGTTCGCGCTGTGCGCAGCGTTGTTCGTCCCGGTAGCGGGCATCGCTGCGGGCCAATCGCGTGGCCAAGGCAAGATGCCGTTTTGCGCTTTTTCTGTCACCGATTTGCAGCGCGCAATAGCCTGCGATCAGATGGGCGCGTGGATGGGATTCCTTGCTGGCGATGCTTTGCTCTGCCAAGGCAAAACCCCGGTCATATCGCTTTTGATAACAGGCGCAGGCCGCCAGTGCCGAAAGGGCAGGGGCCCGTGTTTCGGGCTGCGCAAAGAAGATCGAAAATGTCGAAAAAGCCTGTTCGATCTGACCTTCTTTGAAGGACGAGACCCCGACACCATAAACATCCCCAAAGTTTGTTTCAGCCGCCGTAATCACAGACGTGAATTGTTGGACAAAGGCCTCGACGCCCTGGGCCACGATGTCTTGCAAGCTGGGCGCATTGCAAAGGTCGTGGATGTCATCATCCGCGTCCGGTTGCTGCGAGACCATTTCTTTCAGCAGATCGAAAACATGGTCCGAGGTCATCGGCCCGATCGCATTGATCGAGTCTGCAGATGACGACTCGGATAGATCGAATGGGACCAAGAATAACTGAATGTCGTCGGCTTGTTGAAACACAGGAAGCGTCCTTGTGGGTGTTCTTTTGCTGAGAATATGGTGTGGACGAGAGGTGGATGTACTATTGGGCACAATGGGCGGAAATTATGTCGTTTTAACCCTACGTCATTTCAGTGAAGGTGCGTAAGGTGCGTCCCCAGCCGCAAAAACCTGAAAGGGACTTTGCGGCTGGTGTTCTGATTAATGGCAAGAATGGCCTTCTGGGATTAAAATTTGACCCCGGTTGTGTCTGGTGGGAAGGCTTCAAACAGATCATCAAGGTGTTCAGCCTTCTCAAACGATTCAGCAAGCGCTGCATCCGATTCAGCAACCGCTGCAGCAACTTCCGGGTCATCCCAAAATTCACCCTCCATTGTTGTAGGTGGTGCGTCGGGTGCCTCAAGTTGTTCACTCTCACGCTGCGAAGCATCCCGCCCGGACAAAGACATCTCTGGCAAGGGACGTCCTATATTCGGGTCAAGGTCCTGCTCATTCGACGTTGACTGCAGCGTGGAGCGCGCGGGAATTGGCTGTAATAGAAACTGTTCACTGCCTAAGTTGGGCTCTGATCTGGAAAAGCCCTTAAATACCGGGAGATCGCGGTTCTCATTCGACTGCCACGAGGAGTCGCCCTGGCCCTCAAACTGGTCTGGCGGTGTTGGTCTTTGGTCGTCATCAGCTTCAGGTGGCTGCGCATCGCGAGGGTCAACCTGCAGGAACCGGTTACCTATAAGTCTGTAAATTCCGTTTGGAGGCTCAGGTGCCGGATCGTTTTCTGTTAAGACGTCCTGATAAACTGCGTCTAGGATTGCATCCAAGGGCATGTCTGCTGGCACTTCATTTAATTTTTCATGAATTGCAGTGGCGGCACGAATTTTTGCCTCTGCCGTCAGCATGGTTTCGTTTTGCTCGACCAAACGTGTGTAGATTCTTCGGAAACCGTCGTGTCCGGCCAGCCTATCGCGTATTGTTTCAATTTCCAGCCGCATCTTTGCACGACCATCAAGTTGCTTATTTATTTTTTCTAACGCTGTCGGCTCCGTCTCAGCCTTGTTATTCACGCGGTCTTGAACCCGGTGTTTTATGACGGATACGGCAGCCTCTTCTGACATGCCCGGGTGCAGACTCTTCAATTTATCGACCGCATTCTGATTCTGATTTATCAGGTCACCAAGGTGCCTATTTAGGTCTGCTAACGAGTCCTTCGCCATAATACCTAATTCCTCTTGGTCTTGAACCCGGTGTCTTACGACGGATACGGCATCTTTTTTTGGCATGCCCTTGTTCAGATCCATCAATTTATTGACCGCCGCTTTAAATCCGGGCTGCGCGCGCAAAGATGACTTGGTGAACTTTGAAAAAACTTTGAGTGATTTGAAGCCGGGGAGCTTGCCACGGAAGAAATTGCGTCTGGCCGGCGCAGTTCTGTCTGCCGGGGTAAACTGGTTTCCCCGCACGTTGCCTGTTTCGGTTTGATCGGTTTGCGGCGTGTTTTCTGGAATTGTTTCGGGCTGACTTATGCCGCTGTTGCGGTTGCCGGGATCTGTGCTGGTTACGCTCATCGTCTTATCCTTTTGAAACTACTATCCTATGGGTAGCAAAAGCGGATAATCTCAGATGTGCTATTTTGCACTGTCCGGCGCGATTAAGTCCAAAAAACCGCCCCAGACAGGGGTTTTTTTAGACCTTTGTGAAAAAGGCTTCATGGTCTGATTGGCTGGACATGGCGGTGTCGGAGGACTCGTCGCCTGACAGGAATTCTGCGGCTTCGTCGCTGTTCCAGAATTGGATGTATTTCAGGAAATCGGTCAGGATTTCTTCGAACAGCGCCGCGTCGACCCAGCGCACATCAATACGGCAGCACAAGGCAAGAGTTCTTTGATCCGGCGTCAAAGACAGGCGGGATTGGCCTGTCATGCCGCCTTGGTAGTTGGCCATCAGGATATTGGCGCAAAGCGTCGCGTCCGCCACCTTGGTGTATTTCTCGATAACGTTGACCAGTTCGATCGTTTGGGTGTCAATCTTGATAAAATCAACAATGCTGCCGTCTTCGAACTTGATGCTGGAATGGTCCCCTTTCCAGGAAAGCTGATCGCTGCCGAGCTTTTCATTCAGGAGGTTTAGAATTTCATCAACTTGGTACATGTCGGATGTCCTTAGGTTTTGAGTGAGGCTGAGAGTGTTTGAAATTTGTCCAGAACCCGCGCTTATGTTGCTGCGGTTTGCAGGGCGATCAGGCGGTCGAGGCACAGTTCGATCTTTTGCAGATCAAAGGCGTCGTCCGGGATGTTTGCCGCAAGAACGACCTGCCCACCGACCAGCCCGGCAGAGATTGGTGTCTGCGTGATTGGGTCTCTTTGTGCGAGGGTCAGAAGGCGCGTCATGTCTTCGGACGTTAGCCGGCGCGGGTCGCGCGATTTCAGCGACATGATGGCCCGCTTGCCATCTTCACTGGGGCAAATGCTAAGGTCACCTGCCCGCGTGAATGCGAAGGTGTAGCTGCCGTCAGGGGCGGGTGCCACGCTGCTCATCTGCAGGTTTTGTACAAAGTCTTCAATCGCTTGTACGGCGCTGGGGGAAAAACGGGCCACGGCGGTTCCTAGTGTAGCTGCGCGCTGAATGCCGCTTCTTCAGCGGCAGACCGTTCAATGCAGAGGTTTTGGATTGCTGCACTTTGTTGCAGTCGCGCGGAATCCGACGTGACAGACCGATCCGAGATCAGGCGATGCAGGTCGTGCAGGCCGTTTGCGAAGACCACCAGGGTTTTCTCGGCTGCCGGCTCGAAGTCTTTCACGAGTTGCCGTGCATCCGACATGCTGGGTGCCGATTTGGCGGAAAAGTTGAGCATGTCGCTGGTCAGTTTGACCTGCTCTGATCCATCACCATTGGCCCCGAAATCCGGATCGATCCGTTTGGTTTGCGCAATCAGGCGGCCGCCTTCTTCAAAGACGGTTTGCATTTCTTTCAGCGCGCCCAGCTCGCGGGTCAGCGCACCCAGAATGATCGGGTCGACCTGACTGTCTTGGTTGCTAAGCTCTGCGCCCGCAGTCTTCAGGAACAGATCAACGACCTCGACGAATTTGAGGCGGATGTTGAAGGTCGACAGCTGATCAAACAATTGCCCCATGTGTTTTTCGCTACGCAGCATTTCGCGGTACGTATCGCGCAATGCACCGGGTGAGGTTTCGAGCGTCGGCGCGAGATCAGCCGCCCCTTTTGCAACGGCGTAGCCTGCCTGAACGTCGCGCGCGATGTCGGGGTCACTGAAGGCTTGTTCGGCTTTATCAAGTAGGGCTGCAAATTCATCGCTGGCTTCAGCGGTTTCAAAATACCGCTGAGCGACCTGCAACGCCTCGAACTGGTGAGTGACATCTCCGCTGAAGTCGCGCAGCGCTTGCAGGATGTCGTCTGCTGTTGGGGCACTGCCACCGCCACCACCGCCGCTGATCAGGTCCTCAAAGGCCTGCAGCTTGCTGACGAGGTCGCGCAGCTCTGCCTCTCGCGGCATGTCAGGCAGCTTTTCGTAGTAGTCGGCGATCCGCTTGAGGGCTTCCATATTGACGCCAGCCCCCTGACGTATCTTGGCCTGCCCAAGCGTGCGCTTGTCCGCGAACTTGCCCACCGCATTGCCGATCTCTTCTTGAATATCGCTAAGGTCAGAGTTTTTGGCGACCGCGGTTGCTGCGTCGCCTTTGCGCGCGCCGCTGTTTATCTGAAGGGTTTCTGCACCAAGTTGCGACTGCACATTGGCCGACGCAACTTGTTGTCTGGCTATGTTCAGTTCGCTCATTTCGTCCTCCGGTGCTGGCGTCTTTGGGTGTGTCCTTACTTTAGGGGAACGGGTGAGGGCGGTTGTGTCGAACAGCACAGCGGAGGGTGAATTCTTGTCTAGGTTGCCCCCAACAGGACGCATGAGGCGTCTGCAAAACGGTTAAGACAGATGAACACCGCCGCACAAAATGCGCATGACACGCTTTCCGCTGATGACGTCACACACGCCATCGCCGGATTTCGCAAGGACGCCGCCCGTCGGTCCCAATCGTTCGAGCCTGTCTTTGGTGAAATCGCCAAGACACTTGGTGTGATGTCGGGCCACCCTTTGTTGCAGGCAGACATCCAGTTTCAGGGCTTGCTTGCCGACCTGATCGGCGTTGAGGACATGCAGATGTTTCAGGACCGGGTCATGGCGCTGGAAACCTACGTGAACCGGGTGGCGCAGGCGCATGGCGTCACGTTGCCCCAAGCGACCAACGGCGGTTCCGCCAACATCGTTTTACGGCAAACGCCAGAGCATCTGGCAGGGCTGGACGAAGACCTTGCACACCGTACACGGCTAACAATGAGATAGATGATGGATACTGTGACACCCCCCACCGGCAATCCCTTTTTCCAAGCAATTGGCCTGTCTGACAATGACGCCGCGGTCCCACCTACCTCCGTGATCATCGGGTCTGGGGTTGGTGTGGGTGATCCAAATATCGCCGGAAATGACGTCGGTGCCACAAATGCTGAGCGGGCCAATTTCCTGTTCCCGTTCTTTGATGGTGTCGAGAACAAACTTGTCGGCAATCCCGTGTCGCAGGACGGCCAGACCGAGTATTTGTTTGAGGGTGCGACGCGGACCACGGTGCCTGCTTTTGATGCGGACGGGAACCCATTGGATCCGGTCAATGTCTTTCCGAATGCGGAGGCTATTCCGGGCCCTGATGCCTTGCCGCTTGAAGATTTTTTCGGGTTTCATTCGGCCCATCAGCTTGAGTATGTGAACCGGTTTGGCACTGTGGCGCCTGGTGCCTCCGGTGCGAAGGTGGTGACGTTTGTCCAAGGCACCAACCGCTTTGATATCGTGGCGGCCCCTGACGGGAAGCGGACATTCGTTCTGCAACAGCTGACCAAAGCGGATCTTGCGATTGTGGGACCTGAGACGGAGCAAGCTTTGTCAGACGCGGTTGCAGGTTTGCCCGATGACCCGCCCAGCCTGAGAACCAATATCGAGAGTGTTCTGGGTGCAAAGGCAGGGGATTTGGCCAGAGCTGCCGTTCAGGCGTCCGTCGACAATGCGAAAGGCGAAGTCAATGCCCTGTTCAGTGCGAATGCGTCCGGAACGTTTAGCGCGGAGGAGATTGCGGAATTTAAGAAGGTCTTTACCGATCAGCTTGATAACATCCAGACGCGCGCGAATGAATCCAGCTTTTTCGCACAAGCGGAAATCAATACCCGCATTGAGGACATCACGCGACGGGCAAAGCGTGCCAACGCATTCTTCGAAACGGTACAGAACCCGCCAGCAGGTTTTTTAGCCGCCAATAGTCTTGCTGATCTTGAAGGTGGCCTTAAGAACGTCAACCTCCCCGTAGGTGACGATATTAGTCAGTCGGGACTGCGCAATGGTCTTGATAGTCTGATCGCGCAGGAAACCCGAATTCGTGATCTAGACAATCAGCGTCTGCAGCTTGCACAATCTGGTTTGTTGAATGCGGGTAGGGCGCTGGACGGTCCAAGTCTGATTGCGATCTTCCAGTTGAACTATAATCTTACTCGCGAAGCGGAAGTTAACGCCGAAACCGAAGAGTTGAACCAGCAGAACGCGCTGCTTCAGGTATATGCACGGGCGCAGCAACTTCTTAACGATGCCTTACGCACATTCAACACGGGAACCGAAGGGGCGGAAGAAGAACGGACGATTTTCGGTGAAACAGGAAACGATGCTTTTCTGTCGGATCTGACGGACGAACAACGCTTTTTGGTGGCTTTCATTGAAGAGCAATTGGTTGAGGGCAGTGATGTTCGCCATCCTATCGAAGAATTGCGCGGGATTAATCGCCCAACTCTCGACGTGCTTGATGATGGAGAATTCAGTTTTCGGGTGGGCATAGCGCAATTCTTATCTAGAGAAGTCAGGTTCAACGGGGAAGACGCAACACCTGAGCAAATTGCTAATTTTGAAGCAGCTCGCGATAATCCAGGCAGTCCGGCAGTTGCTGGAGGGCCCTTGACAGTCTTTGGTGCCGAGGTGCTGGAAGAACCAGGCCGATTAAAGCGATTTTCGCAAAATGCCCTCAACATCTTTGCCAGTCAGCTTGCAGATACAGTCACGACGATCAATCAGGAAAGCCAAATTCTGACAAATGAGATTTCCAATATCAACCGCGAGCGGAACCGAAATTTTGATCTGGCAAACAATGCCCTTCGTCGTTTGAACGATACCCTGACGACAATCGCGCGGAGCTAGGCGATGCGGGTTCGTAAGTTAGATGTCGGCCTTGAAGGCATTTCGCGCTGGCAGATCGATGATGAACAGCACCTGCCACGCGAAGGTGGGCTGACGCAAAAATTTCTACCGCGCCTTGCCGAGTTGGATAGGATCCTGAAGCGCCCGTCTTTGGATGAACGCCTGCCGAATATGCTTGAGCCGGAATTTGTTGATGCCGATCTTCTTGATCCCTCGGTTCTGACGGATGCGCGGTTGGGTGCCTTGGCCGTCTTTGAGGACGCCCGCGCCCAGTCAACTGGGTCAGAGCGTGCGGCCCTTGATCAAGTGACCAACATCCTGACCGAGGAGGTCGCCCTTGATCGCGACATCCGCACCGCCCTTGCTGCGTTGTTCAAAGGATGACGGCCCTGGAACTTGTCAAAGACCTCAAGCCCGCGTTGTCAGATCGGCAGCGCGATTATCTTTTGGTGACCGTCTATGTGTTGGCCCAGAACGGAAACCATATCCGTGCGAAACAGATCGTCGACGGGATGGTGGTTCTGGGCGAACGGTCTGAACGGTTGCTGCAATGTCAGGCAGTGCTTGCGTTTTTTGCGGGCGACTATGCCGAGACGTTGGCCTGTCTGGATCAGTTGGATCTTTTGGACCGTCATGATGCCTCTGCTGATGTCATTCGGATGCGCCGCTATTTGCGCGCGAAATGCTATTTTGCGAGTGGCCGCGAAACGGAAGCACAGGATATTGCATCAGGTTTGGCGGCGGGGCCGAAAAAAGAAATCGCAAAGGGACCGAATTAGATTTGGGCCTGTGTTCTAAAGCACACTCGATTCTCGTGGGGTGGGTAAGGTGACTTAACACAACGAATTGGACACCCCCCATGTCAATACTCGACCTCGGATATGAGACCAAAGAAGACTTCGCAGCCGCCTTAGAAATGGCGAACCCGTATTTTGACAAGATGGTCGCGGAACTTGGTTTGGCAAATGACGCTATCATGCAATCGATCCGCGACGGCATTTCTCCGCATATCGCGATGGACCTGAGCGACGATCATCTTGATGCGCTTTTCGCAGTTGGAATCCAGACTATGCAGGCTGGTGATGTGGCACAGGCGCAGGTGGTCTTTGACAAACTGACCAAGCTGAAATCCTACGATTATCGCTTTTGGTACGCCTTGGGCACAACGTATCAGGCGCAAGGCACAGTCGATATGGCGGCACGATGTTATATTGTTTCATTAGGCTTTCAGGCCACTGATGTGGATGGCTATTTGCGATTAGGCGAATGCCTGCTGTCCGCAAAAGAAACGGCGGAAGCGCTTGAAGTCTACCAGATTGCGGCAGCGCTTTGCGATGACGGGCATGGCACGCCGGACGCCCACGAGGTGGCCCTGCGCATGATTACACACACAGAAGACCTGTTGGCATCAGCTGGCCCTGATTCAGATGCCGCTGCTTTGAAAGGGACTGCATAATGGTCGATATTTCTGTTTCAAAAACTGGCCCCGTTCAGCCGAATATCAACCAGACATCCCAAATTGCCGAGACCGTGCAGACCACGGGTGCTGGCAGCTTGGCGCAGGGTGGCCCGCTACCTGATCCTTTGGGTCAAAACTATGAAATGATCTCTCAGAGTCTTTCGAAGTTCTTTCCGACGTTGACTGGTGATCAGGTCGATACACTCGTTGCTGAGGCTACGATGAGGTTGAAAGAGATTGTCGGCGAGACGGGGACGAAAGAACTGAACGCCAAGGAGGAACAAAAGCGCCAAAGCCAAGCGGAACGTCGTGATGCCGCCGAGGAGTCGCAA
Organism: uncultured Paracoccaceae bacterium; assembly: GCA_938016515.1. Lineage (GTDB taxonomy): Bacteria > Pseudomonadota > Alphaproteobacteria > Rhodobacterales > Rhodobacteraceae > Yoonia. The sequence goes on along the minus strand of CALILP010000113.1, from coordinate 8,272 downwards.
AAGCAGCTTGATGACGCGAAGGCTGCTGCCGAAAAAGCGAAGAAATCATCGGGTTTCGGCAAATTTTTCAACGCTCTTGTGGCTATTGCGACAATTGTTGCCGGTGCTGTGCTAATCGCCACAGGAGCTGGTGCTGTAGCCGGTGCTGCCTTGTTGGTCGCCGGGACCGCCGCCGCAATCCAGCTGGTCGATCAGATTGTGATGGAGCAAACTGGCTTTGGGATCGCGGGCAATATTACGATCCTCAAACAAACAGCGGATGGCGTTCCGCGTGAGCAAGCCGAAGAGGCCGCCAAGAAGGCTGACAAAGGTTTCAGCATCGCCCTGACGGTTGTTATGGTCGTTGCTTCTGTTGTTGCGATGCGCCCTGATATTCTTCTCAAGAGTGCTGGCGCAAAGATCATGCAGATGGCCAGCACACTTTCGCAAGCGACTGCGACGACAACCCAAGCGGCGGCCACAACCACGCAAGCGGCTTCGGCCGCGACAAACGCTGCGAAGGCCGCAGATGTTGCAGCCAAAAGCGCCCAGATGAGTAAGACGGCGACAATGGCACAGCATGGTGCGAACACTGTGAATGCGGCAGCGACCGCTGGGTCAGCATCGTCGCAAATCGCGACAGCAAAGCTAAGCTACGACGCCGCCAACAAAACAGCAGACGCAAATGAGTTGCAGGCGAAGTCCTTAGAACTGCAGGCGCTGACGGATAATTTGAACGACGCGATTGATGAAATCATGACGCGTATTTCTGGGGAAAACTCGATCTTTAACGCGATGTTGGACAATGTTTCGACCTCGATCAAAGACCGCGGTGAAACTTTGGCCCGTGCACGGTTTGCCGGTTAATAAGGGAATAAGAAAATGAATACGACAGTCGGCGAAAACATCAATACGGCCTATCTGCCAAGCTCTTTTGTGAACGAAAACGGCGGATTGGCCGTGTCGGAAGAACAGGCTTTGGAAGTATCCAAAGGCATAGGTAATATCGTCAGTCAAATGCCGGCAGCGGAAAGAAATGCTTTCCTGTCGATGATCAAAAACCCAAGTTTTGCGCCCAATGCAACCGTTGAAGAAGCGTTGAACCCAGCAACCTTGCAGACATTTGAGGACATTGCCGAAATTCTGTCGCAGCCCATCACTTCAAACGCGGCCCGACTGTTGGGGCGCTTGATGATCGAATTGGGTGCACAGCAACGCCAGGACGCTTTGGAAAGCCGGCTGCTTGCAAGATCAGTCGCGCAAACAGAGCTGGAAGCCGGTGCAGATCAACTGCGTGAAGCCGCACAAAGCACAAAGGACGGTGCAAAGGCCGCGCTGATTACATCCAGCGTGATGTCGAGCGTCGCCATCGGTGTGAGCGCTGGAGCAGGGGCCGCGTCCGTAAGTGGTGCGAAAACAGCGCATGGATATCAAGGCAATAAGGCTGAATTCCAGTTCTCCGACGCTGGATTGGCGTCTGCGAAGATGGGGGCATACGGGCAAGGTGGCAACGGTGGTGCGCAAGGTTTGAATGGCCTTGGAAACGCCGGATCCGGTTTTGCCAGCGCAGGCGGGCAGGCAGGAAGTCAGGAAGCGCAAGCCCGGCAAAGCGAATTGCAGGCCTCAGCAGAAGTCACCAAGGGCGAAAAAGACCTTGAGGCAAACGAGCAGCAGGCCCTGCAAGAATTCGTGTCACAAATCATTCAGTTCATCAAAGAACTGCGCGATGCAGAGGTCGAACAGCTTGCCGTGGTGACGCGCGGATAGCGCGTCTTGTCGTAAACTTTTGGAGTAGGTCGTTTGACCCAAGCATTCAGGCAAACAGTGCAGGAATTGTGGCAACTCGCAGAATTGGGCACGCCTCAGTTTGCGGAAAACGGCACGGCTTTGCTGACCTTCGATGATGTGGCCTTGGTGTTGTCATGTGCGCCGACCGAAGAAGAGATGTGGGTGACCGCAGAAGTTGGTCCGATGACTGGTGCGCAATCTGGTCACCCAGACCGTTTGCACAAGGTTCTTGGGTTGAGTTTTGCCTTCCTTGCAAGTCACGATGTCCTTGTCACGTTGGAAAACGAACGGCTTTGCGTCAGCGGCGCCTATCCCTTCAAAGAGCAGAATGTGCATGTGCTGTCTGCCCTGATTTCGGACGTTGTGTCTGCAACCGAGACGCTGAAAAGGGTCATGCCGGATGGCGCGGGCAAAAGCCTTGTGAAACAGGCGGAAAACCTTCCGCTACGTCAAGATTTGGTGGTTTTTCAGCCATGAAAAGAGCCAAATTCAGGAATATTGAAGGAATTGATCTCAAATTGAGAACGATCCCAGCCGTAAGACACAGGATTGGGTCGGAAAGACAAAGAAAATTCCTTAGAAGGCAGGGTCCAAAATGAACGCCGTAGACAAAAAAGAAAGCTTCCAAGTCGACCAGCAATTGAACGACGCACTGCTAAGCGGTGCCTTGTCCAAGGAGTTGGGACTGGGCGAGCGCGAACTTGGCCTTGCACTTGGCGTTGCGAACCTCAAGCTGCGGTCTGGCAACCCGTCAAAGGCGTTGCAGATGTATGCGATGCTGGTTCTGTGCAAGCCGACGAACGTCGATTTTCAGTGTGCTTTGGCCAATTGTGCCTTGCAGCTGCAAGAGTACGAAGTGGCCCTTCAGGCTGCATCAGCCGTAGTTGCAATGGCCCCCGCAGATTGTCGCGGGTACTATTTCTCTGGCGCTGCTTGTCTGGGCCTGGGTCAGTTCGGTGATGCGAAAGAAGACATCGTCGACGCCATCACATTCGCGGAAAACAGCCCGCATCAGGACATCCATGCTGCGTGTCTGAAGCTGAATACGCAACTGAAGTCTAAATTAAGCTAATGCAGGATGCGCTCGGCTCGGAAAATGCGTTGGGCGCTCGGTTTGGTTTAAGCAAAGAGGCGGCAAACATTGCTGTCGAAGTCTTTGCCGCCAGCACGCAGAAACTTGGGATTGATGGGCGCGAGATCTTTCGATCTTTCGCCAAGACAGGGTCTTTCAAGGCAGCACTTGGCGTATCAGATCAGGCGATTGAAGGCCTGTATGGACGTGCGCACCAGCAGTTTTCCATCGGTCAATATCGCCGCGCCGAAGAAATTTTTCGAACACTTTGCGCATTGGACAGGGACCGGGCCGATTTTTGGCTCGGCCTTGGTATTTGCTATCGTCTTCGGGGTGAAGACACCGCTGCAATGGCGGCGTTCGATAGGGCCGCCGCAGTCTCCCCTTCCAGCGCCATTCCGCATTTTCATCGGTTGGATACCCTGATCCGGTCAGAAAACTGGGCAGAAGCCGAAAAGGCCTGCGATCTCTTTGAAGCAAAAAGAGACGGGAGCGAGCCCGACGACGTCAATCAATCCTTCGCAAAGTACAAAACCGCCTTGGACATGCGACGCAGCGCCTAAAGAAAGCATCATGGCCACCGATAGCACCATCTCTCAGCTTTTTGCGGCACTTCTGAGTGGGGCGACCACGCCAGACTATGCCGTTTCGGATGTCGAAACGGAGCAGCCCACCCAAGCCCCAGGCGAAACAATCCATCCGATGGACACGCTGCACGCTGTTTTGGGCCCCCTGACACCTGACGATGGCCGCGCCTCACTAGAGACGTTGCCGTCTCCGTCGCCCGAGAAACTGACGCAGGCCGTTCAGATCGAAACCAACCGGCTGCTGGAAGAGGTCTTGGATCGTGTGGCCCACACCCAAAACACGACCGATCACCATGACATCTTGCCCGACCATGCGACGGACGCATCGATGGCCTTTGTTGATGCGGTTGTCAGCGATGGGGGCGGGGGCGGCATGGCGATCTATAACGCCGCCTTTCTGCCCGGCTGGCCCTTCCAATTGTTCGACAGGCAGTCTTCGCAAAAGCTGGATGAGCTGCGCCACGTTTTGGCAAGCCAAGGGGGACGTAACGAAGCAAAGGTGGTCGGGTACCTAAGCGGTCTTGGACTGAACAAGGACCTGCTTCAGAAAATCGTGAAGACGTTCAAGACCGCAGCGGAGCGGACTAATTTTCTGGTCTGGATCAGTGCCTGCTTTGTCATCGTAGTGCGCACCCTTCGGACATTGCGCGACGAAATCATCGATCCGATCCTGAATGCAGATGATGATCTTGGTACAGGGTTTCGACAGGCCCTCAGTGTGATTTCCCCAAAAGACCGCAGATTTCTGAAGATTTAGGCGGACTCAGTATCCTACGACACACTCTGCTGCGCAAAGCCGGCCTAGGCTGAATGCGCATCTGAATGTTTGTAAGTGAGGCTGATATGAGCGCTTTGAATGGGACGAACCTTCCACTGGTTGGTGTCGGCACCTCCCTTTTACAGGGATCGCAGGTCGCAGAGACCGAAGATCAAGCCGCCGTGGCCGAAGCCCAAGGTGCCAGTGTCGGAATTGGCCAGACAGTTGGCAATACAAGCGGTCTGCTTCAAAATTTCGTACTGCCCAAGACAACCCTTGATGCCCTTGGCCTTCTGAAGCCAAGCAATCAGGGCGACAGCGAAGCCCTTGTATCCCAAGCCTTTCTGATTGCCGAACGTCTAGCTGACGAAAGCGAAAGCGCCCAAGCCACTGCCTTTGGTGAATTTGCAGCCGGGCAGGCCGCCGCGATCGAGGCCTTCTTGCAAAGGATCTCTACGCTGGAGGCCGAGAATGCCGCTGCGCAGGGGCAGATTAATACGAACAACGGTAAGGTGAACAAGATTGATCGGAACATCGGCAACGTCGCCGAACAGATCAGTGAACTGGAAGGGCAAAAGCAGTCCTTGAACGCCGAGATTGATGCGTTGGTACAGATCGCTCCACAGACGGACGACATCAGGGCCCAGATTGATGCGCTATCTGCCCAAATCACTGGGATTGATGACGAAATCCAACAGCTGAACGGAACGCTGGCGGACTTGCAGGCTGAAAAGACGGGTCTGCTTGCCCAGAACGAAAACCTGCAAACCGAGATCGGGAACCGGCAGTCGACCATTGATGATCAACAGCAATTGGCCCTTTTGATCAGCGAAGTCTTTAGCAAGACGATTGTGGCATTGGAAGGGACCAACCAATCGGTTGACGAGACGCAAGACCTGACATCGCTGGAATCCGGCGAAGTGATCCTTGAAGAGACCCTGCCCAACATGCAGCAGATCTTTGACTTTGATATCGAAGACGTCGCGATAGAAAACCTGATTGCAAACAGCGCCGTGACCGAAGAAGAGGCCGCGAAGGCTGTCGCGATCAGCTATGGGTTGGCCGGGAGCTTTTACGAGTCTCTGGGCATCTTTTTTCAGTTGGCCAATCTGGGCGAATTGGATCTCGATTCAACGGCCTTTGGGAACAACAAAAGCCAACGCGTGGAAATCTTCGTTTAGCCACCACATATTTGTCAGGCCGCGTGACGATGCCAGCTTGGCGTGATTGTTAGAAAGCACTCAGATGTTATCAAGAGAAGACGCGGATATCGTCCTCGACGCATTTTCCAAGAATGTGGGCATTGCGACGCTACGCCTTGATCAAAGCGGCACAGCACTGCTTGCCTTCGGCGACGCGCAAGAGCTGATTTTTCACTATGTTGCCCAATCGGGGCAGCTGCAAGTGTGGTCACCGCTGCACGGTCTCACGCTGTCCGGGACTACCCAGGAAGACTCTGCTTTGATGCATTATCTGCTGAAAAAGAACTTCCCGTCCGCGACCTTAAGTGGTGCCTATTTCGCGATTGATGCCGATATTGGTGTTGCCCTTTTGGGCTACGTGATCGGCAAGGATGTCTATGCCGTCGACAAGATGGTTGCTGACATCAAGGCGTTTGCATACCGCGTGATCGACATCGTTGCAGCTGTTGAAAAGGATGTCGCGATGAGCGCGTTGTCACCGCCAAAGGTGGTTGGTGACGATGTTACAATGATAAAGGCGTAAGTTGATATGAGTAGCACACCCGTTGGCCCCGGCGGCCCAAGTTCTGTCACACCGATGAACGGTGCAGATGCCACATCACAAAGCGAGAATGCACTTGGGTTTCGCCAAGATGATCAGGGCAGTTCTGTCAGCCAGTTGTTGCGCGGCAAAATCGGGCAAATGCGGGATATGCAGCTTCCGACGCTGGATACATCATTTGCGTTGAACTTTCGCGAACTGGTGACGCCAAGCGCTGTGGCCCAGCAGATTGTAGGACGTCTTCAGACTGGAACCTAACTAGCCGTCAAAGCTGAACTTGCCGGATTTGGGAGTATCTTTGCGATCGCTCTCGCGGTGGTCGCCCATTTCCATGTCAATCACACCATGATCAAGCGGCCCGCTGTAAAGGCTTTGCTTATTGCGCGACACCCAGATCAGGATTTCCGCGACCGCATCGAACAACTCGTCGGGCACGTATTCATCGACATCGGTGTCCGCATAAAGACCCCGCGCCAAGGGCACATTTCTAAAGATCGGCACGCCTGCCGCTTCTGCCTGTCCCCGCAGGTGGTGGGCATATAGGTTGCGGCCCTTTGCGACGACAACAGGCAGCGGGTTCTTGTCTGGCTGATAATCAATCGCGACCGCAAAGTGAGTGGGGTTCACGATGACGGCCGTTGATTTCTTCGCCCTTTCAGTGCCGCCACTCATCGCGAGTTCTTGTGCCAATTGCTTGCGCTGACCTTTGATGATCGGGTCGCCTTCGCTTTCCTTATACTCTCGCTTTACTTCGTCTTTGGACATCATCAGGCTTTTGGTGTGCTGCTTGCGTTGGAAGGCAAAGTCAGCCACCGCGACAATAACAAAGGCCAAAGCCGCCAAAAGCAGGGTTTGTGCCATGACCTGACTTGTGACCTCTATCATGCAGGGCATCCCGCAGGGGATAGAGTTCAGGTAAGGATTAAGCGCGTCCCTGATCACAAAGAACAGCAACGCCGACAGGAACACGATCTTCACGATGGATTTGAAAAACTCGAACAGCTGTTTCATCGAGAAAATACGCTTGAACCCCTTGATAGGGCTGATGTTCTCCAGCTTTGCCTGTACGTTTTCACCCGCAAAGATCGTGCCGAATTGCAGGTAGTTCGCAAAGATATCAGCGACGAGAACCACCAGAATAAGTGGTGCCAGTATCGCGACGCTTTCGGTAAAGACGATATTCATCCCGATCGAGGCCGCTGCCCGGAATTCGACGCCATGAAGCGCTGTAATTTGGTCGATGGCCGATACAAGCCGCGCAAACGTCGCATCCCACGTGAACCAGATATAGGCGATTGCGGTCATCAAAGAGGCCGTCGTGACGACCTCTTGGCTGCGGGCGACCTGACCTTTTTGGCGCGCGTCCCGCTCTTTCTTGGGGGTTGGTTGTTCGGTCTTTTCGCCGGTGGAATTATCGCTCATTACGGCTCCTCCGGCGCGGTTGGATTGGTTTCTTGCTCTCTGGCGTCGCGACCGACTTCCAGAATGGTGTAAAGTTCATCGGTGAAGGTCACGAAGTATGATCGCTGCTCTGACGCGTAGGGGAAAAGCAGATTGCAGTAGAACACCAATATGGCGATGGCGACGCCGCTTTTGATGGGCATGGCCAGGATGAACACCTGAATTTGAGGCGCGAACCGGCTGACCAGCGCAAGCGCGAATTCCGATAGGAACATGATCGCCACAACCGGCGCTGCCAGCACGAACATCGTGCGCATGGCGTGATCGATGATCTTCAGTACCAGCACCGGAAAGTCTGTCGACAAGATCGGCAAGGCCTGGGTCACCGGCCACAGGTTGTAGCTGGTGTAAAGAACCTGCAGGACGATCAGCATCCCCCCGATTGAGAAGAAATAAGTGACAAAGGCCTGTGAAAACAGGTTCCCAAGTGGTGATGTTTCTGTCCCTTGCAGTGGGTCGATACTGGATGCGATGGCCGCACCCCGTTGGTTATCAATCAAGTCACCGACGGCTGTGATCATCCAGAATATCCAACCAACCATGTAGCCAAAGACAAATCCAATCGCGAATTCCTTGGCAAAGAAATAGGCGACAGTGCTGAGCGTTCTGTCGATCCCTTCTGCGTTTGCAAAGTTCACCGGAACGATGGGGATACAAAGAATCAAAATGACCGCATTCCGCGCAAGGCGGGGCACCGCACCGGCGCTTAGGATCGGAACAGTTGTCAGAAACCCATAGATCCGCGGGATCGAGATCAGCAAAGCAAGAAGATATGCCTCGAACTGCTGGAAAAGGCCGATAAGGGTTTCCACGGCCTTACCGCGTGATCTCTGGGAACGTTGTGAACAGCAGCGTTGTGAAGGTCAGCATCTCGGATCCCAGAAA
>CALILP010000112.1 GCA_938016515.1 uncultured Paracoccaceae bacterium | reverse complement strand
GGAACACGATATGTTTTTCTGTTTGCCGAAAGCCGTTTTCACATCAAATGTGGAGGTGTTAACGTGACCGAGACACCCTCAAAGAGCCTGCAAGAAGCGCTCGACCTGCGCTTTCGCGATGCGCCGCAGCTGACCGATACTGCGCCGGAAAGCGATCTTCTGCGTGTGATGGCTGCGCGCGGGTCTTGCCGGTATTTTCGCGATCAGGCCGTCCCGCAGAACCTGCTTGATCTGGTGAGTGCTGTCGCCTTGGCCGCGCCCACGAAAAGTGACTTGCAACAGCGCGACATCATCATGCTGCAGGACCGTGAAAAGCGAAAGCGGCTGGCAGCCCTGGTGGCTGGACAGGCCTGGGTGACCGATGCCCCGCTGATTGCCGTCTTTTGTGGGAACAACCGTCGCCAACGGCTGCTGCATCAGTGGCACGACATTCCATTTGCCAACGATCATCTGGACGCTTTCTTTAACGCGGCAGGTGATGCCGCCATTGCCCTTGGCGCGTTTGTAACAGCGGCAGAGGCCGTGGGTTTGGGGTGTTGTCCGATCAGTGCTGTGCGCAATGAGGCCCCTGCGGTGAGTGAACTGTTGGGCTTGCCGGATCATGTGTTCCCGTTTGCCGGTCTGGCGATTGGGTATCCGACCTATCCGCCACGCATCGCCAAACGCCTGCCATTGCGCGTGACCTGCCACGTTGACCAGTATCAGGAGGTTGGGTTGCAGGAGGCCGTACAGAGCTATGATACCGAACGCCCCTTTGCCAAACAGCGTTTGACCGAGACCTTTGGTGAAAGCCCGTCTTATGGCTGGTCAGAGGACAAAGCCCGGCATTATAGCCAGCCAGAGCGCGCAGATTTCGGCGACTACGTCCGCGCGCGGGGGTTCAAGCTGGACTGACCCAAGGGTCCTAGACCGGCATCGCGGTCGTATTGCGCACCGTGCGCAGGGCGAAACTGGATTGTAGCTGCGCGACACCTGGCAACGCCGCCAGATAGCGGCGGTGAATGCGAGCGAAATCTTCGGTGTCACCGGCGACGACTTTCAAAAGGTAATCCGCCGTTCCCGCCATCAGGTGGCATTCCAACACATCGGGCACACGGGCAACTGCCTTTTCGAAAGCGTCAAGGACTTCGTCCGCCTGACCCGACAAGGTGATCTCGACGAACACCGTTGTCGGCCGTCCCATCTTGCGCCCGTCCAGCAATGCGACATAATCCCGGATATAGCCGTCTTTTTCCAGACGCTGCACCCTGCGATGACAAGCCGACGCCGACAGATTGACCACTTCGGCCAGGTCCGCGTTCGACATACGCCCGGTCTTTTGCAAGACCTCTAGAATACGGCGATCTATGTGGTCCAAGTCCATCTTGCGCACGATCCTTCTAAAAAACCAATCATGTGCGCAAAGAGCTACGGATGATTGCGCTCACATACAATCGAAATTCGCGAGCAATTGCGCCGAAGTAGGAAGAAACTCGCCGGTGGGAGAAGGAGAATCAGTATGCACATCGGTTGCCCCAAAGAGATCAAACCACAAGAGTTCCGCGTCGGCCTGACGCCCAATGCTGCCCGCGAGGCGGTGGCCCACGGCCATTCCGTAACCGTTGAGACCACAGCGGGTGAAGGTGCCGGGTTCCCTGACGCCGATTACATTGCGGCTGGTGCTGCGGTTGCGGGCACTGCCGCCGAGATTTTCGCCAGCGCTGATATGATCGTGAAGGTGAAGGAGCCCCAAGCCGGTGAACGCAAGATGCTGCGCGAAGGCCAGATCTTGTTTACCTATTTGCACCTTGCCCCTGATCCTGACCAGACCCATGACCTGATCGCCTCGGGTGCCACGTGCATCGCCTATGAAACTGTCACCGATGATCGCGGTGGCTTGCCCTTGCTGGCCCCAATGTCCGAAGTCGCCGGTCGTTTGGCCCCGCAGGTGGGTGCTTGGACGTTGCAAAAGGCCAATGGCGGACGTGGTGTTTTGATGGGTGGCGTTCCGGGTGTTGGCCCTGCCAAGGTTGTTGTCATCGGCGGCGGTGTCGTCGGGACCCATGCCGCCAAGATCGCAGCTGGCATGGGCGCGGATGTGACCGTGCTGGACCGGTCCCTGAACCGGCTGCGGTATCTGGACGATGTCTTTGGAGGACAGTTCAAGACATCCTACGCCAGTGCGGGCAACACCGCTGAATTGGCGGCTGAGGCGGATATGGTTGTAGGGGCTGTCCTGATCCCCGGTGCAGCAGCGCCCAAGCTGATTTCACGCGCACAACTGTCCGAGATGAAACCGGGTGCCGCCCTTGTGGATGTGGCGATTGACCAAGGAGGCTGCTTTGAGACCTCCAAGGCGACCACACATCAGGACCCGATTTATGACGTCGACGGGATCATGCACTATTGCGTGGCCAACATGCCGGGTGCTGTGGCCCGGACCTCGACCATCGCGTTGGGCAACGCCACGATGCCGTACATGCTGTCGCTGGCCGACAAAGGCTGGCGGCAGGCTTGTGAGGACGATCCGCATTTGCTGAACGGGTTGAACGTGCATGCAGGCAAGCTGACGTATTTTGCAGTGGGCAAAGCGTTGGGGCTGGATGTGTTGTCGCCCCAGCTTGCTTTGAAAGCCTAAGAACGCAAAAGGCCCGCCGAGGTGGCGGGCCTTTCCGTATCTGGATGTCTCAAGCTTACTTCTTCAAAGCTGCAAGAATATCTGTCAGCAATTCTTCCTGCGTCGGGCCTGCTGGCTCTTCTTCTGGTGCTTCTTCTTCCGCTTTCTTAGCTTTGTTGACAGCTTTGACGAGCATGAAGACCACAAACGCGATGATCAGGAAGTTGATGATCGCCATGATGAAGTTGCCGTATGTGAAAGTTGCTTCACCCACAGAGGCTGTCAGGCCACCAAAGTCGACACCGCCCATGAACAGGCCGATGATCGGATTGATCATGTCATCAACCAGCGATGTGACAATCGCAGTGAAAGCTGCGCCGATGATGATACCGACGGCCATATCCATAACATTGCCCTTGGCAATGAAGTCCTTAAATTCTTGAATCATTGTGTTCCCCACATTTTCAGTTCCCAGCGCAATGGCGTTTCTGCCCGTTTTTTGTGCGCCCGCGCACACCCATACATTACGCGCGTAACATTTCCACGGGTTTTCTTTGTCTCAGTTCCCCTTAAGTTGGCAATGACTCGCCCACCAAAGGAGCCCCCATGGCCGATCTCTCTGCTTTCCCGATTACGACACGCTGGGTTCCCCAGAATCCGGATGTCATTCAGCTATTTTCCTTTCCGACACCAAACGGCGTAAAGGTCTCTATTGCGTTGGAAGAAATGGGCCTCGTCTATGAGCCCCATTTGGTGACGTTGTCAGATAGCGATGTCAAAAGCCCCGAATTTCTGTCGCTCAATCCGAATAATAAGATTCCGGCAATCATTGACCCCAATGGTCCAAATGGCCCGCTTGGGTTGTTCGAATCCGGTGCGATCCTGCTTTATTTGGCTGAGAAATCTGGCAAGTTTGGTGGCTCAAATGCTGCAGAGAAAGCCAAGATTACCCAATGGCTGATGTTCCAGATGGGTGGTTTGGGCCCGATGTTTGGGCAGATGGGATTCTTCTACAAATTCGCAGGCAAAGAGATCGAAGACCCCCGCCCCCGCGAACGGTACCGGGATGAGGCCAAGCGCTTGCTGGCAGTCCTTGACCGCGAACTTGACGGTAAAGACTGGATCGCAGGGGACTATTCGATCGCCGATATGGCGATTGCACCGTGGCTGAACGCACTAAACTTCTATGAGACGAAAGAGGTCGTGGGGTTTAACGACCTGCAGAACGTGCCGGACTATCTGGATCGGTTCATGGCTCGCCCAGCAGTGACGAAGGCCATGAACATTCCCGCCCGACCGACCTAACCGGGCAGCGTGCCTTTGGTCACGTAACGCAAGATATCAACGACCTGCTGCGGCGTCTCCACAACGGCAAGCGCCGCGGCATCGACCTCTTTCAGGGGGTGCTGATGCTCTGGTCCGTGCATCACGATCAAGGACTTACCCAAGGCTGCGGCCATGCCTGCATCAAAGGCCGCGTTCCACTGTTTGTACTTCTCGCCAAAGCGGACGACCACAATGTCGGCACTCTCAATCCCGTGACGGGTACGGATTGCATTGAGGTTGGCGCCTTTGTTGTCATGCCAGAACTTATTGGGCTCAGCCCCCATGATGGTGACGCCACAATCGTCAGAGGCATCGTGATCCGTGACAGGTGCAGAAAAGTGAACATCAAGGCCACCGGCCCCTGCAATGATTTCATCGCGCCAATCGGTATGAATTTCGCCTGATAGATAGACCTGCATCGCGGTACTCCTTCAATTACGGTTTAGGACATAGCAGCGGGAGACAGACTTTCGAGGAAAGTCTGGGGACAAAATCTGTATCAGATTTTGCTAGCCCCGCAGCACCCCGCCGGTCGCTTTCGAGACCTTTTCGACGATCTTGGCCGACACAGCCTCTATATCCGCGTCCTTCAGCGTGGCCTCGGTCGGTTGCAAGCGCACAGTCACGGCCAGGGATTTCTTGCCCTCGCCCAGCGCCCCGCCGATGAATTCGTCAAACACCCGGACATCGCTGATGAGTGCTTTGTCCGCCCCCGCCGCCGCATTGACCAGCGTCAAAGCCTCGACCTCCGCGTCTACAACAAAGGCAAAGTCGCGTTCCACCGCCTGCAAGTCAGTTGCATGCAAAGCCGCCCGTGTTGTCGCTGTTTTGCGCGGCAATGGTGCTTCCCCTGGGAACAAGGTAAAGGCCACAACCGGACCCTTCACATCCATTTCCTTGAGGACTTTGGGGTGGATTTCGCCGAAAATGCCCAGCGTTTTCTTCGGTCCAAGACAAATCCGTCCGTGCCGCCCCGGATGCCACCACGCGTCCCCGCCACGCAAGATCTGCACTTTGGCAGGTGCCCCGATGGCCGCCAGCACAGCTTCCGCATCCGCCTTGGCGTCATAGACATCCACCGCACGGCTTTCGCCGCGCAGGTCTTTGGGGCCAGTTTTGCCCACAAGGATGCCCGCAATCTGCATGTGTTGTTCTTCAGGCTCGCCACCTTGAAAAGCATGACCCACTTCGAACAAAGCGCAATCGGCAAAGCCGCGCGCCTGGTTGCGCGCCGCTGCCCGTAAAAGACCCGGCAACAGGCCTGGACGCATATGCGACATGTCCGACGAGATCGGGTTTTCCAGCATGGTCGCGTCATCACCGCCGCCAAACAGCGTCGCGCCTTGGGCATCGATGAAGCTGTACGTCACGCATTCGTTGTAGCCCAACGCCGCAGCCGTCCGCCGTGCCGCAGACGCCCGCTTTTGCATCGGTGTCAGGACCGGCCGGGTCACACCCGCCATTCGCGGCAGCGGTTTACCTTCAAGCTTGGTCAGGGACGCAATCCGCGCCACCTCTTCCACCAGATCAGCTTCGCCCATCACGTCAGGCCGCCATGAGGGCACCTGCGCCATGTCCCCGTCCATTGTGAAGCCCAGATCGGTCAGGGTCTTACGCTGGGTTTCTGCCGGGATTTCCATACCAACAAGGGACACCACGCGGTCCGTGTCCAGCTTATAGGCCCGCGATGTATCGGGAACAGCACCCGCGATCACAACCTCGGAGGCCTCGCCACCTGCGTGATCCACGATCATGCGCACCGCGTGTTCCAGCCCTTCGGGTGTAAAGGCCGGGTCCACCCCCCGCTCGAATCGGTAGCGGGCGTCGGAATTGATCTTGAGCGCCCGACCCGTGTAAGCGATCTGCACCGGATCCCAATAGGCGCTTTCCACGAAGACGTTCACGGTGTCTTCGGTGCAGCCAGTGTCCAGCCCGCCCATGATGCCCGCAATGCTTTCAGGGCCATTGGCGTCCGAGATGACCATCTGGCCCTCTTGCAGGGTATATTCTTTCTCATCCAGCGCCATCAAAGTCTCGCCGCCCTCAGCCCGGTGGACCGTCAGGTTGCCGCTGACTTTATCCGCATCAAAAACGTGCAAGGGGCGGTTCAGATCGTAGGTAAAGTAGTTCGTCACATCCACGAGGAAAGAAATCGGACGCAACCCGATAGCCCGCAGCAGGTCTTGCAACCACTGCGGGGACGGCCCGTTCTTGACGCCCTTGATCAGGCGACCGGCGAAGAGTGGGCAACCGTCCAGCGTGTCCTCGGCGATAGAGACGGTCAGGTCGGACGTGAAGCTGGCGGGAACCGCTGTAACCTCGCGCGGCTTCAACGTGCCCAGCCCCCGCGCCGCCAAATCGCGCGCCACGCCGCGCACACCAAGTGCGTCGGGCCGGTTTGGGGTGATTGCGATTTCGATGACCGGATCGACTTTGGCCGCATCGTTTTGGGCCAACCAATCGGTGAAGGTCTGGCCGATCTCGCCCGACGGCAATTCGATAATCCCATCGTGTTCGTCGCTGAGTTCCATCTCGCGTTCCGAACACATCATGCCAAAGCTTTCGACGCCCCGGATTTTGCCCACCCCAATCGTCGTGTCGATGCCCGGAACGTAGGTGCCGGGGGAGGCAATGACCACCGTGATCCCTGCGCGCGCGTTGGGCGCACCGCAGATGATTTGTGTGGGGCCGTCTTTGGTATTGACCTGACAGACCTTCAGCTTGTCCGCGTCCGGGTGCTTTTCTGCGCTTTCGACGTAGCCGATGGTGAAATCCGACAGTTTCTCGGCTGGATTTTCAATGCCTTCGACTTCGAGACCAAGGTCGGTCAGCGTGTCCGCGATCTCCGCGACCGAGGCTGTCGTCTCGAGGTGGGCTTTCAGCCAGGAAAGGGTGAATTTCATTGCGGATGGTCCTTGGTCAAACGTGTTGACGCCGGTCTATCGCAAAGCTTTGCGGGGGGAAAGGTGGGTGCATTTGACAAGCGTGGCGGCGGGTTGAAGCCCCGCCCTACGGTGGGACTTTGGCCGTGGTGGGTAAAGACACTTTGGAAGGGGGCCAGCCCCCCGCCTGCGGCTCCCCCCGGGATATAGAGAGAAACAAAGACGTCCTTGGGTCGGTGCCCTATGGGTAAGTTGGTGTCCGGTTGAGGAGGTCGTCGAGTTGGCGCCCGATCCAACCGCGCGGGATCAGGTGGCCGCCGGGGTGGATGTCGAAAGTGACGCTGTTGTCGCCGCAGATCCATGTGTTTTGGGTGAAGGTCCGACGCCCCGTGATGGAGTAATCCCTGGTTTGTGGGGCTGTATCGCAGCCGTATTGCGTGCGCCAGAAAATCACCGGCCATGTGGTGTCCCCGTCAGGGCCAAAAGGGAAACGCAGGACGTTGTCCTTGAGGCCGTAGACCTGGCGGAATTCATCGGGGGCCTCGGCGCAATCGCCGTCTGCAAAGAGGGCTGCACTGATGCTCATGACCGCCCGGACCCCGCTGCCGCTTTCGCAGGCGTAGCGCCAGGCCATCAGGCCGCCGTAGGAATAGCCCGAGACAAAGATGTTGTCGGTGTCGATGGGATATCGTTTGGCAGCATCAGCAAGCACCGCGTTGGCGAAGGCCACGTCTGCACTGCCTTCCTGTCGGAAGCCCCATGTTTTGTTGCGCCCTGTCGGAGCCAGCAGCAGGACGTCCCGGCGGCGTGTGGCCCCTGAGATGCGCCCGTGGTTAACCGGAAGTTTGCCTGTCCGCGCCCAACCGTGGAAGTGCAGTAGCACCGGCAGGGGCGTGACCCCGTCCCAGCCGTCCGGTTCCTTTACGTGGTATTCGCGGCCGTCCAGTATGCACGGGGTCTGGCCGTGGCAAGGATCTCCGGGGAGGATAGACTTAGGGTTGGTTTGGGCTGTCAGCGGGGCGCTGGCAACGGCGAAAAGCAAGGTCAAAAGGCGTAGCATCATGACGCCTTCATACTCAACTGGCAGCCCTTGTCATATCACTTTGACGTAAGATGCCCCTACCTAATCCTCTACCTAATCCCCTGCCGCGCGCGCGAACAACAAGGATGTCAATCGGCTGGCATCGAAGCCGCTTTTTACATCCGGTGCGTGCCCGACCTCGCGCCAGAAACTGCCGTCACTATGGGCACTTGCATGGTCAATTGCCGCGAAGGGATCGTCTGACAGGTCGGCCTGATACATCAGCGTCACATCGTACGGATCTTTCAAAGCGGGGAAGGCGACAACCGGTAGATCTGCGTTGACCCAGCTGCGATACCCATCCTGCAGGATGGCAACATGTTCGGCCCCGACCGCTTGCAAGATCGCAAATATCGTTGCCGCTTGCTTCATATCGACCAAGGACGCGTTACTGTTCACGATGATGATCGGATGTTGCAGCTGCACACCGGACAAACCGATGATGTCAGATATCAGCGCCTCTGACGGGCGATTCTCAGTGGTATCCCACGCGCTGAACGGGACGTGAATGGCACCGGGAATAACGCCATTGTCGACGTCACGGTGTGCCCGGATATCCAGAACCTGCACATTGTCGCTGCGCAACAGACCTGCGAGGGTGTGAGCATCTGACATCACCGACCAATCCATAGGGCGTGACACGGCGGCCTCGCAGGGAATTGTCAGCGCGTCGCCTGCGAATATCAAATCGGGATCGTGGCCGATCACGCTTTGATTTGCCGCAATCAGTTTTTCCACAACAAAGACGCTGCCCAATTGCGACCGGGAAATATCAAGTAGCGTATCCCCTTCCACGATCCGGTAACTGCCCGTGCAGCCGTCACCGGCCTGCGTCGTTGAGAGCGTGCCGACCGTCGCCGAAAACGCAAGTGTCGTGCCAAATGCCATTGCTTTGAAAGCGGCCATACCCCTGCCCCATAATCGATAACCCACTACGTGCTTGCACGCCGTCACCAAGATAGGCTTCGCATGGCGTGCGGTCCAAATTTTGCCTTGATTTTCGGTTGCTTGGTAAAAAGGGCTGGGTTTACCGCGACAATCCATTCGTTCGCGATGGATTGTTGCCTGTTTTGTGATTGCGGGCGATTCGCGGTCTAGAGTTCTCGGCCAGCCAGATCTTCGACCAGCTCGAATTCTTCAAAGATCAGCAGCATTTCCGGATCGTAGCCGCCGTTACGTTTGAAGAAGGCCTTGTGGTCTTTGCGCCAGCCAACAAGCGCGTCGTTTTCGCCTTCTTTGAGGGCCAGTTCTTCGGGGACATCGCAGAAGCGGATTTCGTGCACGGCTGTTGTTCGGATGACCAAAGCCGGGGTTGTGTCCCAATTGGCTGCAATATCGCAACGCCCCACGACGGGCATGGCTTCAGGTTCATCGGCGAAGTCGCGGGCGGCGCCGCAGGTTGCTGTCTTTTTGCCTTGGCGGACGAGGTCGATGAGCCGTTGGCACATTTCCTTGCTGTCTCCGAATTGGAAGGTGCCAGCACCGGGGTATGTGTCGTTGAGGTCTTCGGTGTCGGCCATTGGGGGCGGTCCTTTATGTGTGAAACGGAAGGGCCGCGCACGAACCTCGGGGAGGATATCGTGGGGCAATTGCCGTGATGTTATTTCAGATGTGCGTGGTTGGCGAGGCGTTGCAAAAAGACCCCCTTGGGGGATCTTCGGGTCCTGCTCGGCGAACCGGACGTACGCTTCAATGCTAGCGCGAAAGGCCTGCATTCAACGTAGGCACATCCAATGACCGGAAGCCATAGTG
>CALILP010000111.1 GCA_938016515.1 uncultured Paracoccaceae bacterium | reverse complement strand
GCGAGGGCGGCGGCGGAGGCAAGACAGCCGAAGATGACCCAGAATCGTAGAGTCCCGATCTTGAATCCGGTTGCCGCGATTCCGACGGTTAACATGCCGAAGAATACGCCGCCGTTTTGTGCGCCGGACAGTGAGGTCGATTCGCCGGGTGTAAACGCGAAGACCAATCCTGCGTAAGGTTCGAGGATCAGCTCTTGCATGAAGTATGCGACCATCGAGAGGAAGACGAAGATCGTAAAATGCCGGGCCTCGCGCTCGCCCCAGATTTCTTTGAGACCCGCGAGAAACGGAACACGCGGCTCGTCATTTGTCTCGGCCACGACGCCGCGCTCAATTCCCCAGATCGCGAGACAAGTGAGAAGGAAGGCGGCACTGACAACGATGGCGACAATCTTCATAAGTAGCGTATGCGAGTAAGGATCAAGCATCTTCCCGACCAGCGTTGCGGTCAAGGCAATGCCGAAGATCATCATCAGCCATGTAATCGTTGCCGCTGCTGCCCGGCGATGAGGCACCGTTGTTGTGGCGAGCAATGCCAATAGCGACGTGCCAGACGCCCCGACCCCAAGACCGATCAACGCGTAAGCCACGATTGATACTGCCATGCCAAGGGCAAAGCTGCTTTCCAGCAACAAGACCCCGAAGGCGGCCATCAATGCGCCGGCGGCCAAAGCCACCATCCCGCCGATGATCCACCGTGTCCGGTGTCCGCCCGCGTCTGACGCAAAGCCCCATTTGGGGCGCGATAGCTGGATGCCGTAGTGCAAGGCCACCAAGAGGCCCGGCAGGACGGCTGGCAAGGAAAGCTCCACCACCATCAGGCGGTTCAGTGTCGATGTGGTCAGTACCACAATCGCGCCCAGTGCCATTTGCACCAAGCCAAGTCGCACGATCTGTAGCCAAGACAGTGTCATCTTACAGCCCCCGTATCGCAAAGGCGGCAATCATCATGCCGCTGATATAAAAGAGAATGCCCATGCCCTGATACCAAGGCGTCTTGCCTTGCGGGTCACGCAACAACACGCGCATCGCGCCGATCTGGATACCCAGTAGGGCCAGCACGCCAAGCGCATGCAGCGGTTTGTCCCACAGGAACAGCAACCCAATGACCAGCGCTTGCGGCACCGCCATCACCCAGCATGCCACTTTGGCCGCAGCCTCCGGTCCCATAACAACCGGTAAGGACCGCAGGCCCATCTGTCGGTCGCCTTCGATGGCTTTGAAGTCGTTCAGTGTCATGATCCCATGTGCGCCAATGCCATACAGAACAGCGATCAGGATCACCTGCCACGTTGGTGCACCTGCTGACAGCACAGTGGCACCTGTAATCCAAGGCAGTGTTTCATAGGCGAGCCCGCACAGCGCAGGCCCCCAGATGCCAGAGCGTTTCGCGCGCACTGGTTCCGCCGAATAGGCCCATGCAGCGGCCACCCCTAGGATCGTCGCGCCAAAGCCCCAGGGCCCCAGTTGATAGCCGACAACCAGCGACAAAACTGTCATCGCCAAAGCGATCCAAAGGCCCCATGTTCCGGGGATACGCCCCGATGGAATAGGCCGGTCGGGTTCGTTGATCGCGTCGACGTGCCGGTCACACCAATCATTGGCCACCTGCGACATCGCGCAAACGATGGGTCCGGCCAGAACAACACCCAAGATCACCAAAAGCCACTGTCCGCTTGGGCTGACACCTGCGGACACCGCGCCGCACAGGTACGCCCACATCGGCGGGAACCACGTATGCGGTTTGACCAGCTGCAAAACGGCGCTGGGCTGCGGGTATCGCCGCAGGGGGACGCTCTGTAAATCTGACGAGACGCTCATGAGTGTCAATCTAGCGAGACATTGCGAGTCGGTGCAAGTGTAATGTCAGGTTGACAGCTGCGACAATTCTGTCTGGCTCGCCCTTCGGTTGAATGCGTGGGTCCTTTAGGCCTGCATTCCAAGGCGGTTAACTTGATTTTGGTGGTATGGGTCGAAAAATGACGTCAAAAGGATGGAACATCGCGGGAAGTGGGGGAAGCAGATGCAACTTTCGGTGCATTTCGAAAATACGGATGGAACGGGCAAACAATCGGGTCCTGTCCAGGTTGGTTGGTTTCTGAACGAACGCAAAGGCGGGATCATTTATGATCCGCCAGAGCGTGTCCGGTCCGTGGACATGAACCGCGAACATGCCAAGTCTGCCTCGCGGTGTCCGGCTGTGATCAACCTTGAAAGCCGCTACTTTGCGGTGAAATGCCCCTTTGACATAAATCTTGGGTTCGTGCGCGACAAAGACGGTAAGCCCGGTCTACGCAATCTTTCGGGTACCCAAAGTACCGTCCGCGCCAGCAAACTGGGCGACAAGCTGCATCTGACCAGTGAGGTCGAGTGGCGTCATAAGGACATTCCCACGATCCAGATGTCGTTGCCTTATGTGTTTATCGCGGATGAGCCTGTGTACATGTCACAGGTCGCCCCTTTCATGCACTACGCCAAAGACCCGCTGCCCGGCACCATCTTTGGTGGCCGCTTTCCGATCAATGTCTGGCCTCGTCCGTTGATGTGGGCGTTTGAATGGCATGACATCACAAAGCCTTTGAAGGTCAGCCGGGGTGATCCATTGTTCTACGCAACCTTCGAGACATTACCCCAAGATCGCAGCGTGACTATGTCTGAGGTCGAGGTCACGCCAGAGCTTGATGACTATATGGAGCTAATCTCTGGGGCTGTGAACTACGTCAATCAGACCTTCAGCCTGTTTGAGGCCGCAGAGGCCCGCCGTCCGGCGACCCTATTGAAACCTGTTAAGCGGGGATCATGACAGCCCCTTCGGACGATATCGATTTGCAGGCCATGCGCCGTGCTGCGCATCTGGCCCACCGCAAGAAAGCGCCGGACGCTGCCGGTGCCTACGCCCGCTATCTGGCGTTGGTCCCTGATGATGCGTCCATGTGGTCGAACTTGGGCGCATTGCATCGGTCTGAAGGGAACTATCTGGCCGCTTTTCGTGCGCAGGCCCGGGCGCAGGTGATTGCGCCGGACGATGTGGCGCTGCGCAACAATTATGCCAATATCCTTAGCGATCTTGGGCAATACGACGATTCCATCGCGTCGCGCGAGTGGATTTTGGAACGGCGCCCCGATGATGCAAACCAAAAGGCGATGATTGGCCGTTGCCTGCGTGGCAAAGGGGAATATCACGCCGCGATTTCATATTTGAAAGCCGCCATTCCGCAGCACCCAGAAGAGACTGAGTTGAAGATGCAATTGGCCTTTGCACAACTGGGTGCCGGCGATTTCGCAACCGCATTCGAAACCTATCGCGTCCGCTGGGAAACGGCCGAGATGAAGATCCGCGATATGCCGTTCCCGGAATGGAAAGGCGAGCCTTTGGCAGGCAAGACGATCCTTGTGATGCCAGAGCAGGGCTTTGGGGATGCCATCTTGTTTGCGCGCTTCGTTGCCAGCCTAAAGGCCCGCGACGCCCGCGTCTTATACTTGGCTGAAGCGCCCGTCGCACCGTTGTTTGAGGGGTTGGCCGGTGCTGATTGGGTGGGCACCTCGTTGCCCAAGTCGACCCATGTCGACTTTTGGATGAACATGATGGACATGGCCCGTGTCCATTTTGCGAACACGCGCGAGATCCCCGCACCTGCCTTGCTGTCGATACCAGCTTCATCGCAAACCCGCGCTGCCAAGCTGACAGCTCCTTTTGCGGATCGGTTCAAGGTGGGCGTCGTCTGGAACGGGTCGGTTACTTACAAAGCCAATGGGTTTCGGTCATTCAGCCACACCGATCTTTTGCCTTTGACCGACATTCCAGGCATTCAACTGTTTTCGCTCTATAAGGGTCCTGCGTTAGAGGCCTATCGTGCCGATGGCGCGGACGCCTTTATCGTTGATGCAGCTGGAACCGAACGGCACTTCGGTGACACCGCAGCGATGATGCAAAAGATGGACCTGATTATCAGTTCGGACACGGCAACCCTGCATTTGGCTGGCAGTCTGGGTCTTCCGACATGGGCAGTCCTGCATTGGGACCCGTTTTGGGTCTGGCGACATGCGGGCGACACCACAGACTGGTATCCGGGCATCCGGTTGTTTCGCCAGAAAACAGCGCTTGAATGGGGATCAGTGATGAAGGACGTTCAGCGCGCGTTGCTGCAGCATCTGGGGTCGCTGGCGTAATGGATATCCGCGTTCCCATCGCGCCGGGCGAGCTGATTGATAAGCTGACGATCCTGACCCTGAAGAGCGAAAATATTACGGATCCGGAAAAGCGGGCCAATGTCTTACATGAAAAGGCGATCCTACAGGCCGTCGCTGATGACGCGATCCCGTCGACGGCCCAAGTGCAGGCCCTTTGGGATCGATTGTACCAGATCAACAAGGATCTTTGGCAGATCGAAGACAACATCCGGGCCTGCGAGGCAAACCAGGACTTTGGTGATACCTTCATCCAGCTGGCCCGCGCTGTTTATGTGACAAACGACAAGCGCGCGCAGGTCAAGAAAGAGATGAACCTGCTGCTTGGCTCTGCTATCGTAGAAGAGAAATCCTATCACAGTACGGACCCCTCATGATCTCTCAAAAACGTCTCGACGAATTGCGCCGCGAGTTAAACAAAGCCCAATCAGAGATTTCGACAGAACTACGCACCGAGAAAAGCCGCAAACGTGGCGATATGAACCGTAAGGTCCATGAAATTCGCCAAATGCTGACACCTGCTTATGCCTTTATGTCTCAGGCCGGGCAGGATGCTGTCGTGGACCGGTACTTTAATCATATGGAAGGCGGGACCTTCATTGATATTGGTGGCTACGACGGTGTGACCGGGTCCAACACCGTGTTTCTGGAAAAATGGCGCAAGTGGACTGGCGTTTTGGTCGAACCCGTCGCGACCCATCTGGATCGCGCCAAGAAAGCAAGGGCTTGCCCCTGTCTTGGCTATGCCGTGTCAGATACCGCTGGCACCGCATCATTCATCAACGTGACCGAAGGGTTCACCCAGATGAGCGGTTTGTCCGACAGTTATGATGACGGTGTCCTTAAACAGGTCCGTGACAACCCGCGCCACAAGGAAGAGGCGATAGAGGTTGAGACGAAACCTTTGACTGCGATCCTTGAAGAAGCTGGCATCGCGCATCCCGACTTTGTCTCGCTTGATATCGAGGGCGGCGAGTTGGCGGCACTTGAGGTCTTTCCCTTTGCCAAACACCAAGTGGGTATCTGGGCAATTGAAAATAACACCGGATCGCGCGCGATATCAGATCTGATGCGCAAGAATAAGTACGATTTGATCGACTTTTGCGGCCGCGATGAGATCTACGCGATGCCCAAAGCGTAGCGCTTAGGGCAACGGTGGCATCCCAAATTTGATCCGCATATCACGGTAGATGGCATCGCGGGTCTGGTCCTTTTGACGCTTGCGCCCTTCAAGCGCTGTCAGAACCTGACGTGGATTGCAGGCCCAATAGCTGACCTGACCTGCCTGAAACTGGTCGGCCCCCTGCATCAGGCTGTCATAGCTATCTGCCAAGGCAATCACGATATCCAGCATGCCCAAAGGTGTGACGAAAAGCCAATCCAGATGATCTGCCGTCGCAGGGTCAGGCCGCCATTCCTGACAGGCAGACATTGTCCCGCGTGCCCCACCCCAGCCATCCAGGTAAGCCGCAACTGCATTCAGGTCAGATAAACAGGCCGCAACGCGGGCCAGGTTCTTTGGTGCCAAATCGGGGACAACATCAAGGTCGTTTGGTGCCAAGTCAGCACCGTTCAGTGCCAGTACCTGCGAGCCGCACAAGACCCAGCGCACGTCATGCTTTGCCAATGCTGCAATCAGCTTTGTTGGTTGCAGTGCGGGGCGGTCGGTTGGATCAAGGCGTGTCATGGGGTGCCTCTGTGGTGTGCCAAGAGGATACACCCGAAGCGGGCTCCGAGTGAACGCAGCCTGTCCATGATGCGCGAGGCCTTGCCAGCCTATCCCTTCCACTTCTCCTCAAAAGCCGTCTTTAAGACCCTCTTCACGTCCGCTGCCTAGGTCTGCTCGTGGGTAGAAAAGGTGGTTGAATATGAGTGCGATGGCGAACAGGCCTATTATCATCAAACGTAAAAAGGTCATTGAAGGCGGTCACCATGGTGGCGCCTGGAAAGTGGCCTACGCAGACTTTGTGACCGCGATGATGGCGTTCTTCATGATGATGTGGTTGCTGAATGCGACATCAGAACAGCAGCGGGCTGGTCTGGCGGATTATTTTGCACCGACAACCTCGATCAACCGGACGTCCGGTGGGGGTGATGGCATGTTCGGCGGCGATAGCATCTTTGCCGATGATCAACTTGTGAAGAACGGGCAAGGCGCCAGTTTCATGCATGAAGGGTCGCAGATAAACTCGGCCACGGACCCGGATGAGGCTGAGGCCAATGGCGAAGAGATCGCCAAGGTCGAAGCGCTGGAGAACCTTGAAGAAGTGCTGTTGGGCCGGGGCGGCGAAAGCACCCTGTCAAACGAGGCTTTGCGCCACATCATCACCCGCCAGACCGACGAAGGATTGGTGATTGAGTTGTTTGACCGCGAAGGGGCGACTTTGTTTGCGGAAGACACTGATACGCCGAACCCGATCGCGATCGAGATTGGCAAGGTTTTGGCATCCTACATTTCGATTGTCGAAAACCCCTTGGCCGTGCGGGCACATGTCAGCGCGCAACCGATTGTGCGTCGCGATAACACCGTTTGGCAGTTGTCGACTGACCGGGCCAACACAATGCGTCAGCTGATCGAAGACGGCGGTTATGCGCCGGAAGACATCGTGCGTGTGACCGGCAAAGCAGATCGGGCACCGGTGGTCGAAGATGGGACCGCAATCCGCAACAACCGCATCGAGGTGATCGTCTTGCGGAGCGACCTTTAACCATTCCCTACGAAACTGTGCGTGTATTAGGACCACGTTAAGTGCGCTGCCTTTAGGACTGGTCTGGAATAGCCCGTCTTGAAGCAGAAAGGCCCAGACATGTCGATTTCATCTTCCCTCAACGCAGGCGTTGCAGGTTTGTCAGCAAATGCGACCCGGCTCGCATCGATTTCAGATAACATCGCGAACTCAGCCACCTTTGGGTACAAAAGGGTTGTGACAGACTTTCAGTCGCTCGTGATCGACAGTAGCGGCAGCAAATACACGGCTGGTGGCGTCAGAACGACGACCAGTCGCCTGATTGATGAACGGGGCTCGCTGGTCTCAACGGCGAACCCGACCGATCTTGCCGTGCGGGGGCGCGGTATGCTGCCCGTCACGCCAGAGGCTTCAGTGCAGGTCGGCAATGGCGTGAACCCATTGCTGCTGACGACGACCGGGTCGTTTCGACCGGACGAAGACGGCTTTTTGCGCAGTCCGGCGGGCCTGATCCTGATGGGCTGGGCCGCAAATGCGGACGGGACTGTGCCGACGCAACCGCGGGACTCTGTGGATGGGCTGGAACCGGTCAAAATCAACAGTAACCAATTCGCCGGCGAGCCGACGACAGCGATCAACGTTGCCGTGAACCTGCCTGCCACCTCGACAGAAGCGGGGGCGACAACTGGCGACGAAACACTTTCGATCGAATATTTTGACAACCTTGGTAAGTCAGCCAACTTGATCATGACCTTCACCCCAACTGTGCCGGCGGTTGGGACAGCCAATGAATGGAATCTTGTAATCCGCGATTCGGCATCGGCGGGTGCGATCATCGGTGACTATACCCTTGATTTTGACCCGTCCCGTGCGGGCGGCGGCACACTTTTGGCGGTGGCTGATAACCTTGGGACGGCACCTTACGTGCCTGCAGACGGGACGGTCACGCTTGCCGTGGCCGGTGGCCCGCTAGAGATTACGCTGGGGACCCTTGGCAGTGCGACTGGACTGACACAATTGTCCGACACATTTGCGCCGACATCGATTTCCAAGAACGGTTCTGCGGTTGGTGCTTTGACAGCGATCGAGGTTGATCCCAACGGGTTCCTGCGTGCGTCCTTTGACAGCGGGATCAATCGGATCCTGTATCAAATTCCGCTTGCAGATGTGTCTAACATCAACGGGTTGGAAGCGCTGGATCAGCAGACCTATCGGGTTTCACCCAGCAGTGGGACATTCTTTTTGTGGGACGCGGGCGATGGGCCAACGGGTGATGTGGTGTCTTTCGCACGCGAGGAATCGGCAACCGACGTTGCGGGTGAGCTGACGTCACTGATCCAAACCCAGCGTGCCTATTCCTCCAATGCGAAGGTCATCCAGACAGTGGATGAAATGCTGCAGGAAACCACCAACATCAAACGTTAACCGCTTAAACAAGAGGTAACACCATGTCATTGTCCAGTGCGATCAATAATGCAGCCAGCGGGCTCGCGTCGTCTGCGCGTCTTGCGCAATCGACGTCAAACAATCTCGCGAATGCCCAAACCGAAGGGTATGGGCGACGGGAGGTGACGTTGTTGTCCGGTCAGCTGGGCGGTGTCCGCATTGATGATATTGTGCGGATTACCGACAAGGGCCTGATTGCGGATCGGCGGCTGGCCGATGCGGATGTGGGCCAGCAACAGGCGGGGGCAATTGTGCTGTCCCGTCTCGAGCAAAGCTTTGGTCCGGTCGGTGATCCAAATGGTGTTGCCGGCCGGCTTGCAGCCCTTGAACAAAGCCTGATCAGCGCAGGAAGTGAGCCCGCCTCTGATGTCCGGTTGCGCAGTGTCGCTAACCGGCTGGCCGATGTGACACAAGCAATCCGCAATGACGCAGATGCCCTCAAGCTTCAGCGCGAAACTGCGGATGTGGCCATTGGCAGGGATGTTGATACGCTCAATCGGTCGCTGCAACAGGTGGCGGATCTGAACGCAGACATCAGCCGCATGCGCAATAGCGGCCAGGACCCATCACCGCTGATGGATGCACGCCAGCTGGTCATCGACAAAGTTGCAAGCATCACGCCTGTGCGGCTTATCGACAGAGGCAGCGATCAGGTTGCGCTTTATACCACGGGCGGGGCCGCACTTATTGACGGAAAGCCAGCGACGTTTGCTTTCAGTCCGACGACCACGATCATGCCTGCCATGACTTTTGCGGGCGGTGTTCTGTCCGGGGTGACGATGAACGGCCAGCCGCTTGATCCGACGGATGGATTTGGGCGGTTGAAAGGTGGATCGCTTGAAGCCAGCTTTGTGCTGCGCGACCAGACCTTGCCAGAGGTCCAGGCAGGCCTTGATAATCTGGCGGCTGATCTTGTGCGCCGTTTTGAAGACCCTGCGGTTGATCCGACATTGGCGCCCGGCGATGCAGGGCTGCTGACAGACGGGGGCGCGCCACTTGATCCACTTGATATCACGGGTTTGTCGTTCCGCCTCGAGATAAACGCGGCAGTTGACCCGACCCAAGGCGGGGACGTGACACGGTTGCGCGACGGTATCAACGCGGCCGTTGCTGGCCCGATTGGCGATGCCGCGCAGCTGGACCGGTGGCTTGGCGCAATGCGTAGCACCTCGGCTGTGGCTGTTGGGGGTGCGTCGCGAACGCTCGCAGGTCACGCAGCTGACCTGATTTCTGACGTGGGCGAGCGGCGTCTGTATGCCGAAGAAAACCTCAGTTTCGGGATGGCCCGGCAGGACGCCTTGAAGACGGCCGAACTGGCGACGGGTGTCGACAGTGATCAGGAACTGCAAAACCTCTTGCGCATCGAACAGGCCTATGCGGCCAATGCGCGGGTCCTGCAAACCATCGATACCATGATGCAACGCCTGATGGAGCTTTGATATGACCCTGACATCCGTAGGCGATGGCGCCCAATTCCTCACCCAATCCCGTCAAAACACCCGACTTAAGACCGAGTTGAACACCTTGGTGGCGCAACTGAGCAGTGGTGAGATCAAAGATAAGGCCAAAGCGCTGGGCGGTGACACGGCCCAATTCAGCGCGATTGATCATGGCCTAAAGACGATCCTTTCAAAAATCGGGCGGAACCGAGAAACCGCCATCACGCTGACAACGATGCAACGCACGCTTGATACGGTGAACGATCAGCGCGCCTCTCTGTCTGAGAACCTGACCAAGATCACCCGCGACAGTCCGCAAGCCCAAATCGATGCAGGCGGACGTGGGGCGGTCTCGCAGTTCGAGACATTGGTGAATTCGCTGAATACAGAAGTCGGGGGTCGGCGCCTGTTTGCAGGCAATGCCGTTGATCAGCCTGCACTTGCGCCGCCCGCTGACATTCTGGCCAATCTCGTGGCGGCTGTTGGCGGCACGACTGACTTCGATGCGATAGAAGCGATCGTGGATACGTGGTTTGACGACCCGGCCGGCGGCTTTATGACAACTGCCTACCTCGGTGATACGGGCGACCCGACAACGCGCCGTTTGAATGAGGCGACGGTCATTACAATTGAGGCGCGCGCCGATAACCCGGAAATTCGCGAGACTTTGAAATCTGCGGCGCTGGCTGCAATGGCCGATCTTGTGCCCGGATTGAACAAGACGACCAAGGCGGGCCTGCTGTTTGAAGGTGGGATACGTTTGCAAACGGCAGCGACCTCCTTGGTCGATGTGCAGGCGCGCCTTGGCTTTCTCGAAGGCGAGATTGAGCGCGTGAATACATCTCAGACGGCCGAACAAACGGCCCTGACCATCGCGCGCAACGAGATGGCGAACGATGATCCGTTCGAAACGGCCTCGGCCTTGCAAGCGATACAGGTCCAACTGGAGACACATTATCAAATGACAGCACGTCTTTCCCAACTTAGCCTCGCGCAGTTCCTGCGATGAACCTGATCCGCGCGCTGCGGTGGGCGCTTATCCTGCTGATCATGCCAACGGTGCTTATGGCAGCGCCTATTCGACTGAAAGATCTGGTCGAATTTGATGGCGTCAGATCGAATGATCTGGTCGGTTATGGCTTGGTTGTTGGCTTGAACGGCACCGGCGATGGGTTGCGGAATGCACCCTTCACCGAAGACATCATGACCAATATTCTGGAACGTTTGGGCGTTAATGTGACTGGTGAACAGTTTCGCCCCAAGAACGTCGCCGCCGTGATTGTGACCGCAACTTTGCCGCCATTTGCGCGCGCCGGTAGTCCGTTGGACATTACGGTGTCTGCGATTGGCGATGCCTCTTCACTGCTGGGTGGCACCTTGATCATGACACCCCTGAATGCCGCTGATGGGGACATTTACGCCGTAGCGCAGGGCACAATTATTGCAGGTGGCGTCACTGCCGAAGGGCAGGGTGCCCGTGTGACACAAGGTGTCCCGACTGCCGGGGTGATCCCCAGTGGTGCGACTGTCGAACGTGAAGTTGATTTTAATTTCGGGGCCTTATCACAGGTTCGCCTTGCGCTGCGGACCCCTGATTTCACCACCGCCGGGCGTATCGAACAGGCGATCAACGCGCAGTTTGGCGGCCCCGTTGCACTGATGCTGGATGCGGGCACCGTGCAGGTCGATATTGCAGGCACCCGCCAGCGGTCGCCCGCCCATGCGCTGGGTGCCATCGAGAACATATTGGTCGAGCCGGAACGGCGCGCCCGCGTCGTGGTTGATCAGCGGTCCGGCACCATCGTGATGGGTGAAGACGTGCGGATCAGCCGTGTCGCTGTCAGTCAAGGCGGCCTGACCCTGCGCGTGGAAGAGGCGCCGCTGGTCTCGCAGCCCAATCCGTTTTCACAAGGTGAGACGATTGTCGTCCCGCGCACCAACGCCGGGATCGAAGAAGAGGAAGGCATCGGCCTTGCAGAGATCCGCGAAGGTACATCGCTTAGTGAAGTTGTGGCAGGGTTGAACGCTCTTGGGGTGGCCCCTCGCGACATGATCGACATCCTCAAAAGCATCAAAGCCAGCGGGGCGCTACATGCAGAGTTTGTAGTCCGTTAGCGGCGCATGACTGCGGCAAAGATGTATGGCGCGATGGCAATGACCAGCGTGATCCGGATCAGATGGATCGACGACACATAAGCGACCTCTTGTCCCATCGAGAGAGACAAAAGCGACATCTCGGTCAGGCCTCCGGGCGAAAACGCAAGGAAAGCCTGGCTAAGGTCCATCCCGCTTTGCAGGGCAATCGCCTCTGCGAAACCCACCGCGATGGTCAGCATCGCGAAGGCAGAGATCACGGCAAGGCTCAGGTCGCGCCCGACTTCGCGCGGCGACGTTCCTACAAATCGGGCCCCGATAACCGTGCCGATCGCCAGCTGTGCCATAATGATGAACACCGTGGGTGGTGCGACCGTCACCCATTCCGCCACATGGGCGATCCCGCTCAGCAGCATTGGCCCGAAAATCGGGGCGGCTGGCAAGCGCAGCATTTTCCCAACCCCAAGCCCCAAGACGGCACATCCCGTCAGAATAACATAATCCGCAACGGTCAACGCATCCAACGCGACCCACCCTGCAGACCCCGTGCTGGTCACGCCCAGCACAAGCCAGAAAAAGACCACGACAAAGAAGATCACGATCAAAACCCGCGCGGCATGGGCCAGTGCGATCCGCCGTTCATCGCCGCCTGCGGCAGCCCCCAAGATCAGCATCTCGTTCAACCCGCCGGGCATGGATGCATAGAAGGCGGTGACCGGGTCATAGCCGCCGAACTTGCGATACACCAAGAAGGACAAACCCGCCGCCAATCCCAGAAATACCGGCAATACCAACAGGGTGACCACCCAATCCCCCAATTGCTGAAACAAAGACACGGTGATCGCAGACCCCAGCATGACCCCGATCACAGGGATCACCACGGGGCGCAACCTGTCCGGCCCTTTGATCGGGACGCCAAGAACTGCAGCAATCGTATTCCCGATCATCGGCCCCAGCATCCACGGCAGGGGCATCCCCGCCAGATGCCCGGCACCGCCACACAAAATGCTGATGGTCAGGGCAAGCAGAACCGGCTGCCAGTGCCCCAGACGGCTCACTTACAGGCTGCCCATGTGTTTTTCGCCTCGGGCCTTTGCAAGGGCCACCTGCTTTTGCCGCTCGCGAAAGCGGGTCTTGTCGTCCTCGCTCGTTTCATCAACGCATTGGTGACAAGACACGCCTTCCTCATAGACGTCCCGGTCGCGATCTTCGGGCCGGATCGGACGGCGGCAGGCATAGCACAGCAAATGTGGCCCTTCTTTCAGGCCATGGCCGACGCTGACCCGGGCATCAAAGACAAAGCATTCGCCATCCCAGGTGCTGTCGTCCTGCGGGACCTCCTCCAGATATTTCAGGATACCACCTTTCAGGTGATAGACGTCCTCAACCCCTTGGCCAATCAGGTAATTCGTCGATTTCTCACACCGGATCCCCCCGGTGCAGAACATCGCGATCTTCTTGTTGTGAAAGCGGTCTTTGTTCTCTTCCCACCACGCAGGAAACTCGCCAAAGCTCTTGGTCTGCGGGTCAATGGCCCCGTCAAAGGTCCCAATCGCAACCTCATAGTCGTTGCGGGTATCAATCACTGCGACGTCTGGTGATTGGATCAAAGCGTTCCAATCCGCAGGGGCCACATAGTGCCCGGTACCCGCCATCGGGTCGACATCGGGCTGGCCCATCGTGACGATCTCTTTCTTCAGCCGGACTTTCATCCGGTTGAACGGCGGGACGTCAGACGTGCTTTCCTTATGGTCCAGATCAGCGCAGCCGGGCAGGGCGCGGATATGCGCCAGTACCGCATCGAGGCCCGCGCGGGTGCCTGCAATCGTCCCGTTGATCCCCTCACGAGCCAGCAAAAGCGTCCCGCCGATCTTATGGGCATTGCACAGGGCCAGCAGCGGGTCGCGCAGGCTTGCGGGGTCTTCAAAACGGGTGAAGTGGTAAAGGGCAGCGACGGTATACATGCCCGTGAATTACGCCCGGTGTGGGGGCAGCGCAAGTCTTAGCGGCGCGCGTCGGCCTGTGCTGCGGCTATGGCAAGGCCGCTGGCGACGGCAGTAAACGCCTCTGAGTCTTCCAACGTCGCCTGCGGAAACAAGTCCCGCATCGTGTCGCGCACCACATGCATCAGGCTTGATCCGCCGACAAAGACAACGGTCGTGATCTGATCGGCGCTAAGGTCGGCGCGCGCGAGGGTCTCTTCGGCGCAAGTGCGAATGCTTGCGGCGTGTCCCGCCAGTTCCGCCGCAAGATGGGCGGGTGTCACGGGCACCATCAGCCCCTTTTCCAGCACCCCAAGGTCGATCATCGGGTCCTCAGCATCCGGTACATTCACAGCGATCTTGCCCGCCTCAACCGCAAAGGCCAGATCGTGACCCAACTCCATATCCAGCACGTCATACAATCGCTGAAACCGCCGCTGATCCAGCCCGCGCTTGGCAAAGACGCCAGCCATGTTGCGGGTCTCGGGATTGTATTGAAATGGGATTTTCTCCCAACTTGCGAGGTCGTTGAAGATCGCGTTTGGGGCGGTGTAGGTTCCTTCGCCGATATCATTCCGGATTTCACCGCCACGCCCCAGCAAAGGCATGACACGGTCCAATGAAATCGCTTTGTCGAAATCTGTACCGCCGACGCGCACCCCATGCGAGGCGATGATCTGTGTTTCACCGGCCTTGCGGCGGAAGATCGAAAAGTCAGAGGTCCCGCCACCGATATCCACGATCAAACCAAGCTTTCCCGGTTCCAAAACGCCAGCGGCCAAGGCAGCAGCCTCTGGCTCGAACATAAATTCCACGCTCGAAAACCCTGCGATCTCGTAAGCCTCTGCAAGGTCCACCAAGGCCCGCTTGTTCCGCTCCGGATCGCGGGAATGAAACTGCACCGGACGGCCCGCAACCGCATGGGTCAGCTGCAACCCGGTTGCATCCTCGGCCCGTGTTTTGATGGTGCGCAGAAACCGGGCGACGGCCTCGATCAGGGTCAGGCGCTCATAAGCGATCTGGCGTTCTTCGCGCATCAGCGATGTGCCCAGCACCGACTTCAAGGCCCGCATAAAACGTCCCTCGCGACCGTCGATCAAGGCGGCATTGGCCGCAGACCCATAGGTCGTGACCTTGCGCTGGGTATCAAAGAACACGGATGTCGGCAGGGTCGTCTTGCCCGGCTCCACCTCGATCAGATAGGGCCGGTCGCCTGCCATCAGGCCAGCGGCCGTGTTGGACGTGCCAAAATCAATCCCAAGCGTCTGTGGCATCATGGTGCAAATCCCCCGGCAAAGACCGCAGGGGATAATTCAAACAAAACGTCCTGCCAAGGGGCGAAACACCTTCATTCATTTCGCCAAAACACCTCCCGCCGGAGGCTCCCACACCCGCCACAATCACCGTCTTCCATAGTCACCACAACCCGCATACAACCCAAGCATGCAACGCGTGATGATCAACGGCGGCCCCGGTTCGGGCAAAAGCACCTTGGCGCGCGCGCTGGGGGCGGCGACTGGCTTGCCGGTGCATCACATGGACCAGATCCACTGGATGCCCGGTTGGGTCCAACGTCCGCTGGACACACGGATTGCGATGGCCAAAGCTGTTGAAAATACAGATGCTTGGGTGTTTGAGGGCGGTTTGTCCGCGACTTATGACCATCGCGCTGCGCGGGCGGATACGATGATCTGGGTTGATTTGCCGATGCCGCTGCGGTGGTGGCGCGTCGTTAAGCGGCTGATCACCAGCTACGGCCAATCTCGGCCCGACTCTGCGCCGGATTGCCCCGAAATCTTCCACCGGGAAACCCTCGTATTCTGGAAATGGATCTGGGACACCCGGCATACCCACCGGGTCAAGCTGCAAAAGATGATTGATGATCACCCGCATCTGGCGGTTCATCACCTGACCACCCGCAAAGCCGTTCGTGACTTCTACGATCACATCGGCGAAAATCCTGCCGACCACTGAAACCGGAGACCGCGCCCATGAAAGCCCTTATCGTCATCGACGTGCAAAACGACTTCTGTCCGGGCGGGGCCTTGGCCGTGAACGAGGGCGATCTGATCGTGCCGGGGATCAACGCGCTGATGGGGGATTTCGACGCTGTTGTTTTGACACAAGACTGGCACCCGGCGGGGCATTCTTCCTTTGCGTCCAGCCATGCAGGGGCTGCGCCGATGTCGGTCACCCAGATGCCTTACGGTCCGCAGGTGTTGTGGCCGGATCATTGTATTCAGGGCAGTAACGGGGCCGCATTCCACAAAGACCTGCACACTGATCCTGCCGATATGATTATCCGCAAAGGGTATAACCCGGCCATCGACAGCTACTCGGCCTTCTTTGAAAATGACCATGAAACGCCAACCGGTCTGCACGGGTATCTGCAAACGCGGGGTGTCACCGATCTGACGATGGTTGGTCTGGCGACGGATTTCTGCGTGAATTACTCGGCGGTGGATGGCGCCAACCTTGGCTATGCTGTCACCGTCCGCACCGACCTGTGCCGCGCGATTGACTTCGACGGGTCGCTTGATGCGGCGCTGGCTGGCATGGCGCAGGCGGGTGTGAAAATCGCGTAGGGTGGGTGAAACCCACGTCTGCGCATGCGTGGGTTGCACCCACCCTACGCCGCGCAACGGATCACAATTCTCCTTCGTCACCGGCTTGTGACTTGTCGCGCCGCTCATTTCCGGGCTTCACTGCACGCAAAAGGTGACATGACACCATCAGAGGAGAACCCCATGAGAAAACGCAACGCAATCGCAGGCCTGCTTGTGCCCGCACTGATGGCGCTTGGCAGCCCTGCCTTTGCCAATGAGGGCGAGCGGGTTCAGGTCACCGGCGAGATCATGGATACCTGGTGCTACTTCTCTGGCGTGATGGGCGGCCCTGATGCCGTTGTCGGCAGCGCCCACCACACTTGCGCGCTGTGGTGTTCTGCTGGTGGCATTCCTGTGGGTTTGCTGGCCGAAGACGGTACAGTCTATATGATCCTCAAGATCGAAGAAGACGACGCAAGTGCCGGTGGCGATACGCAGCTGACGCTGGCCAGCCACGAAGTCACCGCTGATGGGATGCTCTACCAGCGCGACGGTTTGAACTATCTTGTCGTGGAAGAGGTCGTATCCGATCTTGATATCACCAACCTGAACGCGGAAGACCTCGGGACGATCCCGCCCTTCGCGATCCCAAAGGGGGAGCGTTAAGCCATGTTGAAACCCATTCTCACCGCAGCGCTTTGCCTGTCAACGACTGCTGCCTTTGCCCAAGAAAACGACCCTTGGGCGTTCGAAGAAGGCTCTGAGGCAAAGTCTTGGAATCTCTTTGCTGAAATCCCCGCAACCTTTGAAGCCACGGTCGTTGACCTGCTGTGCGAGGTCGCGGGCAATTGCGTTGATAACTGCGGCGACGGCAGGCGGCAGCTTGGTTTGTTGCGCAGCGCCGATGACATGCTGATCTACCCCAACAAAAACGCTCAATCCTCGTTCAATGGGGCGACGGCTGATCTGCTGCCCTATTGCGGGCAGGTGGTTGAGGTGGATGGCTTGATCCTTGATGACCCTGATCTGGGGGCGACCAACATCTACCTGCTGCAAACCATCCGTGTCGCCGGAGAAACGGAATGGCAGAAGGCCAATCAATGGACCAAAGTCTGGGCCGAAAATCACCCAGAAGCTGA
This sequence comes from uncultured Paracoccaceae bacterium, assembly GCA_938016515.1. Classification (GTDB taxonomy): domain Bacteria; phylum Pseudomonadota; class Alphaproteobacteria; order Rhodobacterales; family Rhodobacteraceae; genus Yoonia. The sequence continues at coordinate 3,612 of CALILP010000111.1, read as the reverse complement.
AGGCAAAGGTCCGTGGTTCCGCCGCGACCCGCGTGTCTTGGCAGAGATCGCCCGCGAGGGGTACTTCGGTCTTGGTCTGGAAAAAGACGAAGAGATCAAGGATGTGATCTTCGAATGAGGCAGCTTGGATTGATCCTGGGCCTGATGGCGGCCCCTGCGTTGGCAACAGCGCAGGGCCTGCCCGGCCTCGTTGGTGGTGATTACACTCTGACCAACCACAACGGCGAGGCGCATACCCAAGCCGACCCGGACGGCAAGCCGCAGCTGCTGTTCTTTGGCTATGCCAACTGCCTTCAAATCTGCTCTTCGGTATTGCCGCAAATGGCAGATGTTGCCGATGATGTGGCGGCCCTGACGGGCCAAGACATCCGACCAGTGATGATCACGGTTGATCCGCAGATTGATACGGTCGAGACACTTGGCCCGGCACTGACCGCCTACCACGATGATTTCATCGGGCTGACCGGAACTGACGCTGAATTGCAGGTGGCCTACGACGCCTTCTCGGTCGAGAAAGAGTTTCTTTTCGAAGACCCGGAATACGGCCCTGTTTATGCCCACGGCAGCTTTATCTACTTGCTTGATGGGCAGGGCAAAACGCTTACGCTGATCCCGCCGGTTTTGTCGGACGAGGAAATCGTGGCGATCATCTCCAACTACATAGGTTAGGCGATGGACCGACGCGCTTTCATTGGGGCCGGTGCCCTTGTTGCCCTGACCGCCGGGGGTTTTGTCGCGGCCGACGGGCAGAACCTGTTTTATGCTGCGATCACAGAAGACTTTCCCGGCGGCGTTCTCAGCGCCCCGGATGCTCATGCCAAAGCTGTGACTGGCGAGATCACCCTGATTGACATCCGCAGACCTGATGAATGGGAGCGGACAGGGTCCGGCGAAGGGGCGCACCGGATTGACCTGCGGGTCGATAACTTTGTGGCACTTGTGCAAGAGGCCGCTGGTGGTGATCTGGATGCGCCTGTTGCACTGATCTGCGCGCGCGGCGTCCGGTCGGCCCGGACGTCGAACCAGCTGATCGATGCGGGCTTCACCAACATCATTGATGTGCCCGAAGGGATGCTGGGGTCTGCCGCCGGTCCGGGGTGGCTGGAAAGAGGGTTGCCGCTTGTCAAAGACCAATAAGGGCCTCGCGGCACTTTTCGCCTTGTGTGTTGGCACGTCCGCGCACGCCGGATGCGGTCCCGACCCAGAGCCGTGCGAAGTGCCTTTGGGCACTTACCACATTGCCTTGCCCGATAACGCGACTGCGGACATCCCGGCGCTGATGTTCTTGCACGGGGCAGGCGGGACTGGAAACGGCTCGACCCGCCCGGGCAGCATGGCAGACAACATGAACGGTCGCGGATATGCGGTCATCGGACCAAACGGGCTAAAGCGCGAGAACAGCCGCTTTGGCCCCGGTTGGTCCTTTCACCCCGACAGGCCGCAGCAACGCGATGAGATGGCGTTCTTTCAACAAGTCGCTGACGATGCCGCTGCCCGCTTTGGGATTGACCGGAACACGATCATGCTGGGCGGCTTTTCAATCGGCGGGTCTATGGCCAGCTATATTGCCTGTCAGGACCCGACCGCATTTGCAGCTTACGTGCCGGTCGGAGGCAGCTTTTGGCGGCCCCATCCCACGGACTGCGCGGGGCCGGTCAAGCTTTTGCATACACACGGGTGGAAAGATAAAACCGTGCCGCTGGAGGGACGACCATTGGGCGGCGGCACGATCTTTCAGGGGGATGTCTGGCATGCGATGGGTATCTGGCGGGCTGAAAACGGCTGTGACGGATTGCGGGCTGATACCTTTGATACAGATGGGGATTTCTGGGTCAGGCGCTGGGATGAATGCGCAGACGGCACCGCGTTAACGTTCATCCTGCATCCCGGCGGCCACGGCATTCCGCGAGGCTGGTCGACATACGCGATGGACTGGTTCGAAACCGTGATGGCGCAGGACATCAACTAGCTTTCTTTTGTTAATGGTCTTAACATTGCCGTGCAGGGTGCCTACCTGCTTGGCATTGGTAAGCCGCACAGGAGAGATTTCATGAGACAAATTTTGATCATCAGTAGCGCCGCACTTTTGTCCGCCACAACCGCAATTGCCCAAGACAGGACCTATCAACTCACCGGTTTTGATAAGCTCGAAACCAGCGCAGGGGTAGAGGTCAACGTGACCGTCGGAACAGACTTTGCGGTTCTCGGGGACGCTGTGCGCGGCGAGATTGACAACCTTGAAGTGACGCTTGACGGCGATACCTTGAATATTAGCCGTGATACCAGCGCTGGGTGGACAAGCTTTAGCCTGCTGGGTGCTTTTGCACCGGATGACAAATTTGTCGTCACCGTCGCGATGCCAGAATTGGTGGCGTTGGAAAGCACCTCTGGCACTGATGTGACTGTAACAGGTGCGACAGCCGGGCTAGTACAAATTACAAGCACCTCGGGGTCGGCATTGCGGTTCGTCGATGCAAAGCTTGGGGATATCGCCATCGAAAGCTCTAGCGGGTCGGACTTACGGCTGTCCGGGACGTGCCAGTCGATTACGGCAGAGGCCACGTCGGGGTCGCATCTTGATGCATCGGACCTGACCTGCGCCGCAGCAAAGCTCCACGCATCAAGCGGTGCATCATTAGAGGCCTTCGCCAGCAAGACAGCATCTGCACAAGCGTCATCAGGGGCCAGCCTGCGTTTGCGCGGTGGCGCCGACATCACATCAGAGTCAGTCAGCAGCGGGGCGTCGTTCCGGGCCAACTAGACAATACGGGGAATGGTCAAAGCGTGTCATTCAGCCGGGATCGTTGTGTCCGGCGCGGCAAGCACATCGGCGTAACGCGCACGCTCTGCCATGGCAGTCCGGATGATGCTGGGGGCGTTCAAATGCTCTGGCGTGCCCATTTGCCGCCCCGACCAGCCTTTGGCACCAAGATGCAGACCGCTAAGTGCTGACAAAACCACAGCACCGGCAAGGCTCACTGCGATTGGCAGCAGCCAGTATGTCACCAAACCTTCGACCATGCCTGCAATCAGCAACCAGCCCATAATCGTCTCGACGATATGGAATTTCAGCATCACACCCAGCGAATACCGCCCGCCGCGACGCTGTTGTGGTGTCCAGCGTTCTTGATATCCGACGGTGGTACGCAAGACCGCGATGGTCTGTTGCACCATCATGATCGGGGCATAGAGGATCGACAGCAGAATTTCCGCAATCAGCGACCCGATGAATTGAAAGAAGCCGCCCATGTCCTGCATCCGAATGCCGGCGCGCCGGGCGGCGGCGGCCCCCATGATCTTGGGGGCAAGCAACATGCCATACATGAACGCAAGGATCGCAATAGCATTGCCAGTTGTCATTTTGGGCCAGCTGACTTGCGGATCAAAACCAGAGAAATAGGTGATCGCACTGGTTTCCTGACCGTTCCCGATCAACGCCCAGACCAGCAGCAAAGCAAACCATGCAGGCGACATCAGGTAACCCATCGCGCCACTGACAAGATGGAACCGAGACACAGCATGGAACCCGCGCGACGCCAGCAGGCCAAGGTGTTGCAAGTTACCCTGACACCAGCGGCGGTCGCGCAAAACATAGTCGATCAGGGTCGCGGG
>CALILP010000110.1 GCA_938016515.1 uncultured Paracoccaceae bacterium | reverse complement strand
GAATACATCGCGTTGATCGACGATCCGACCCATACGGCCAACGAAGATGGCACCTATAATCTGTCGGAGACCCAAGCCCGCGCGATCCTTGAGTTACGCTTGCAGCGTCTCACCCAAATCGGCGTCAAAGAAGTCACCGATGAACTTCAAGAACTCGCAGCAAAGATCAGAGAATACTTGGAAATTCTCGGTTCCCGCGAACGGATCATGCAGATCATCCGCGACGAGCTGACAGAAATTCGTGACGCTTATGCCGTGCCTCGCCGCACCGAGATCGTCGATTGGTCCGGCGACATGGAAGATGAAGACCTGATTGAGCGTGAAGACATGGTCGTCACCGTCACCTCCGGCGGTTACATCAAACGGACCGCCCTCGCCGACTTCCGCGCGCAACGGCGCGGCGGCAAAGGTCTGTCATCGATGGCGACCAAAGAAGAAGACGTCGTCACGACGCTTTTCGTAGCCAATACGCACACCCAACTTCTGTTCTTCACAACAGACGGCATGGTCTACAAACTTAAAACATGGCGTCTGCCACTTGGGTCTCGGACCGCCAAGGGCAAGGCAATCGTCAACATTCTCCCGATCCCCACTGGGGTGTCGATCGCGGCCATCATGCCCGTCGACCGGCCGGAAGAAGAATGGGACGATCTGCAAGTTGTCTTCTGCACATCTGCAGGAACTGTGCGCCGTAACAAGCTGTCAGACTTCACAAATGTGAAATCGAACGGCAAGATCGCGATGAAGTTCGAAGGCGAAAATGAGGGCATGACACTGATCAACGCCCGCATCGCCTCGAATGATGATGACGTGATGTTGGTCACAAACTCTGGCCGCGCGATCCGCTTCCAGGCAACGGACGTGCGTGTCTTCAACTCGCGCGCCTCTGTCGGTGTGCGGGGCATCCGCCTACAAGGTGATGACGAAGTTGTCTCTATGTCGGTGATCCGCCACTTCGAGGCCGATCCGGCCGAACGGGCCGCCTACCTGAAAATGCGCCGCGCAATGGCGGGTCTCGCCGATGACGCGGAAGTTGAAGAGGAAGAAGCAGCCCCCGGTCAAATCAGCCCGGAACGCTATGCAGAAATGTCAGCCTCCGAAAACCTGATCTTGACGATCACTTCAAAAGGGTCTGGTAAACTGTCGTCATCACACGATTATCCGCTGCGTGGCCGTGGCGGTATGGGCGTAACCGCAATGGACAAGGCGATGCGCGGCGGGCCGGTTGTATCCAGTTTCCCAGTGGAAACCGCCGATCAGATCATGCTGGTCACCTCTGCAGGACAGTCAATCCGTGTGCCTGTCGACGGGATTTCGTTCCGGTCACGCTCTGCCGGTGGCGTGAAGGTGTTTGATACGGCGAAAGGCGAAGAAGTCGTCAGTGTCGCCTGGATCGCAGAGCAGGATGACGCCGAAGAAGACGATCCATCAACACCTGAGTAACGAATCCATTGCTCAACGCGCCAAAATGACTTATCCACAGGGGTAAGGGGCGCGTTGACGCCTCACCAAAAAATTGAGGCATAAGGTATGTTCACAAAATCAGCACTCGCTGCCGCCCTTTTGGTGGCCGCATCCCCTGTGGCCGCGCAGGTTACTGGGGGCTCACTTGATATCGAATATGATTTCCCCACTGATGGCGGCGATTTTGGCGGGACGACTTATTCCGGCGCGATCGAATACAGCATCACACGGGATTTTTCGGTGTCCGCAGACATCGCGGGCTATCGGCTTGATAATCTCGACAACGACGCCACCAGCATCACAATCCACGGCATCTACCACTTGGACGACATGACGTCGTTTGGTGCGTTTGTTGGTGCCGACGAACTGCAAGACGCTGACCGTGAAACGCTGTTTGGCTTTGAGGCCGGCACCGAGTTTGGCGCGGCAGAGGTCGAAGGCTACATCGGATCTCGTGCTTTCGATGAAGACAGCTTCACGCTCTTCGGTGCAGACGGTAAGTACGGCTTTGGAAACGGAATTTCTGCGATCGGCAGCGTCAGTTACGCCGCAAACGACGACGACGATATCACGCGGTTCGCGCTTGGTGCAGAATATGAAATCACGGGCGGTCCGCAGTTTTATGCCGAAATCGGTAGTGTCACCGACGAAACCTTTGGCGATGACGACAGTCAGGCTTTCATCGGTCTTGGCGCGCGCGTCGCCTTCGGAGCAGAGCGTGGAACAACCTTTGGTCAGCGCAGCTTGTTTGAAATCAAGCCGGGTTTCTAAACCGCCCCCTTTGCAAAACACATGGATCGGGATACATCCCGGCCCATGACACAGACACTCAATATCATTGGCGGCGGCATGGCCGGGTCCGAAGCCGCTTGGCAAGCCGCGAACGCCGGCATCAAGGTCGTCATCCACGAGATGCGCCCGAAAGTAGCGACTTTTGCCCATCGGACGGGGAATTTGGGCGAAATGGTGTGCTCCAACTCCTTTCGCTCTGATGACCATGAACAGAACGCCGTTGGCCTGCTCCATTGGGAAATGCGCCAAGCTGGTGGGTTGATCATGCAGATGGCCAGCAAACATCGGTTACCTGCGGGTGGTGCATTGGCTGTTGACCGCGATCCCTTTGCGGAAAGTGTGACGGCCGCATTAAAAGCGCATCCTAACATCTCTGTTTCCTATGAAGAAATCGGCGAACTCCCGTCGGATGGACACTGGATTGTTGCGACAGGACCGCTGACATCCGGCAGTTTGGCGCAAGCGATCCAAAAGGAAACCGGCGCTGAGGCGCTTGCCTTTTTTGATGCGATTGCCCCCATCGTCTATTTCGACAGCATTGATATGAACACTTGCTGGATGCAATCGCGCTATGACAAGGGCGAAACAGAAGCCGAACAGACGGCTTATCTGAATTGCCCCATGACAAAGGACCAATACGAAGCATTCATCGATGCGTTACTGTCAGCCGAAAAAACAGCATTCAAAGAGGGTGAGACCGCCGGATACTTTGACGGCTGTCTTCCAATTGAAGTCATGGCAGAACGTGGTCGCGAAACGCTGCGCTTTGGGCCGATGAAGCCCGTCGGCCTGACCAATGCCAACGATCCAAGCAACAAACCCTACGCTGTGGTTCAATTGCGCCGCGACAATGCCCTTGGCACGCTTTTCAATATTGTAGGCTTTCAGACCAAGATGAAATACGGGGCGCAAAAGGTTGTTTTTACAATGATTCCCGGACTGGAGAATGCCGAGTTTGCGCGTCTTGGCGGGATCCATCGGAACACCTTTATCAACTCTCCGACCCTCTTGGATGATCAGATGCGCCTTCGGTCCCGTCCAAACTTGCGGTTTGCAGGGCAGATCACAGGTGTGGAAGGCTATGTCGAAAGTGCGGCTATGGGTCTTCTGGCGGGCCGCATGGCCGTTGCAGAAATGACAGGTCTTCCAATCGCGCCCGTGCCGGATACCACTGCGATGGGCGCACTGGTGACCCACATCACCGGCGGGGCTGACGCAAAAACGTTCCAGCCCATGAACGTTAACTTCGGTCTGTTCCCCCCACTTGAAGGCATGCGCAGCGGCCGAAAAGGCCGCAAAGAACGCTACAAAGGCTACACGGACCGTGCCAAAGCAGATTGGCTGGCCTGGCTGGGGCAACAAGGCCAAGACGCCGCGTGATCACCCGCTTTGCACCGTCGCCCACCGGGCCGTTGCATCTGGGGCACGCGTATTCCGCGATGTTGGCTTACGATATGGCAAAAGCAGCAGGCGGTCGTTTCCTGCTCCGGATTGAGGACATCGACCAATCCCGTGCGCGCTCTGAATGGGAACTGCAGATTTACAACGACCTGCACTGGCTTGGAATCACTTGGGAAACACCCGTCCTTCGGCAATCGGATCGGATGACCAACTACACCGACGCACTTAAGGACCTCTGGTCCAGCAACCTTATCTACCCCTGCACTTGCTCCCGCAGCGATATCAAATCGGCCCTTGGGGCACCGCAAGAAGGTGTCCAACTTCATGGACCGGACGGGTTGATCTATCCCGGCACCTGTCGCAATCTTCCACGCCCCGATCAGATGCCACGCGATGTGACCCTACGGCTGGACATTAGAAAAGCGGCTGAACGTCTTGGGCAGCTGGCTTTCGAAGAAACTGGGCGGGATGCAGGCCACCATACCGCGCTCGCATCTGACGTGGCCAAGACATCCGGCGATTATGTCATCGCACGCAAAGATATGGGCACCTCCTATCATCTGGCGGTTGTCGTGGATGATGCCGCACAGAACGTAACCGACGTTATCCGTGGCGCCGACATTCAAGACGCCACGTACCTGCATGTTATCTTGCAGAAATTACTGCACTTGCCCACGCCAGCCTACCACCATCACCGGCTGATCCGTGACGAGGCTGGCAAGCGATTGGCGAAAAGAGACGACGCCCGCGCCATCGCGAAATACCGTGAAGAAGGTGCGACCCCTGCCGATATCCGACACATGCTGGGCTTGCCAGACAGCGCTTAGTCGACCATCGGCGACATCAGCTCCACCTCGGTTCCGGTCTCAACCCCCGTGTAAAAACAGGACCGCCGGTTCGTGTGGCACGCGGGTCCTTTTTGGCGGACCATCACCAACAAACAGTCACGATCACAATCGACACGCAAACTGACCAAGGCCTGCGTGTGCCCGCTGCTCTCGCCCTTGACCCAAAACGCCTGCCGTGACCGGGACCAATAGGTCACTTTGCCCGTCTCCAGCGTCTTGGCTATGGCATCAGCGTTCATCCACGCCATCATCAGCACCTCATTGGTGTCTGCATCCTGTGCAATCGCCGGGATCAGCCCTGCGTCGTTGTACGTCAGTGTCGTGGGATCAAATGTCATCAGGCAGGCCTTTGCATCGCGGTCGTTGCGGCCTACTTATGGGGGGCAACTGGAAAGGGCAAATGCCGTGTCTGCCGAAACCGATATGATCAAACTCTACTCCGGGCGCATTTTGGCGCTCGCGGCGGACCTGCCCCACACCACGCGGCTGGAGGCACCGGATGGCACAGCCAAGAAAAGATCTCCCCTCTGTGGGTCCACGGTCACGGTTGATGTGGCGTTAACAGATGGCAAAGTCACTGGCTACGCGCAGGATGTGAAGGCCTGCGCGCTCGGCCAGGCGGCGGCTTCTGTGATCGGTTCTGCGGTGATCGGCCTCACACCCAACCAAATTGCAGATGGCAGAGAACAGCTTTTCGCCATGCTGAAAACAGACGGCCCTGTCCCTGCAGCGCCTTTCGAAGGGCTGGACGTGTTGGAGCCCGCCAAAGACTACAAAAACCGCCACGCCTCTATCCTGTTGGCCTTTGACGCAACGCTCGCGGCCATCGACGCTGCCAAAGAAACTGAACAAACGGCATAAAAAAACGCCGCACATCCGGGCAGGATGGCGGCGTTGAAGGTAAGATCGCATCCCCGGTTGGAATTCCAAATGTCGGGTGGGACGCCCGACGTTCAGGACTTGGGGACAAGGGACATATCTACGACGTGGGACAAGGCAGATATGAAAAACCGGGAACGCGATCCAGGCAGGTCAGACCATCGCAGGCAGTGATAGTCCGACAAAAAGCATAACTCCCAAAGCGACAACACCCAGCGCATCCCACAAAATCGTGTCGCTGCTGCGGGTCAGGGCTGATTTCAGATCTTTGGCCATTGGGGCGTCCTTCCGAATGTGTTGTCGTTTTGTTCTGTTGCCACTTTGTTCCCATATCGGGGATTCCGTGTAAAGAACTTTTTAAGAACATTCGTGAACTTTTTAGAACACTCAGTGCTAACCCACTGAAATCAAACGGATCGTTTTATCCTGCTCCATCAACCACAACAGAACACGCACTGCCTGCCCGCGCGGACTTTCCAACGCCGGATCATCCGCCAACAACTTGCGCGCATCTGACTGCGCCACAGCCATCAAACCCGCCTGACGCTCCAAGTCCGCAATCAGGAACCGAGGCAGCCCCGATTGCGCAGTACCAATCACATCGCCAGCCCCGCGCATCGACAGATCCTCTTCAGAGATCCGAAATCCATCCTCGGTCTCGCGCAATATCTCTAACCGCCGCCGCCCGGTCTCTGACATCGGCTCCTGAAACAACAGCAAACAGGTCGATGCCGCAGCCCCGCGCCCGACCCTGCCCCGCAACTGATGCAACTGCGCGAGGCCAAAACTCTCAGCCCGCTCAATCATCATGATCGAGGCATTGGGCACGTTCACACCCACCTCAATCACGGTCGTCGCCACCAGAACCTTCGTATCACCCGAAACAAACCGTGCCATCGCGGCATCTTTTTCAGCAGGCGG
>CALILP010000109.1 GCA_938016515.1 uncultured Paracoccaceae bacterium | reverse complement strand
GTGACAGGAAATTTGATGGATAGCCGGGCTGTTTTGGACGCAGAATTTGTTACTCTTAGGCAATTTCTGGAAAAGAGGTATACGTTAGTACAGAACATCCGTGGATTTGATTTATACGGAATTTTAGATGGGGGCGGCTCGTAGGGCTGCACTGCGATATTGATGCAGTCACCCTATGACATAGTGAGGGTCTATGGTGCAGACTAGTTTAGCAACCGAGGTGTCGGTTATTGTTCCGACATTCAATGAACGTGATAACGTTCACGAAATTTACACACGCCTGTCGAAAGCTCTAGGCGCGCTTTCATGGGAGATCATCTTTGTTGATGACGCCTCGCCTGATGGTACGTCTGATGCGGTGCGCAATATCGCGTCGCATGATAGCCGGGTTCGGTTGATCTGTCGGCATGACCGGCGCGGGCTGTCGTCAGCTGTCGTCGAAGGCGCGCTGGCCGCATCTGCAGATATTATTGCTGTGATTGACGGCGACCTTCAGCATGATGAAGGCGTTCTGCCACAAATGATTGGGTTGATCAGCGCCGATAAGACGGACGTTGTCGCCGCAAGCCGGTTTTTGGGCGAGACAGTCGAAGAGGGTCTGGGATCTGAATCGCGCGTCCGCATGAGCGAAGGCGGGATTTCGATTGCAAACAAGCTGCTTAAGCTCGATCTGACTGACCCGCTGACCGGGTTCTTTGTGACAAAGCGGTCCGTCGTACTGGAAGCACTGCCATACCTGTCGCAGGTTGGCTTCAAGATCCTGCTGGATATCCTCACAGCCGGTCCAACCCGACCACGCGTGATGGAGGTGCCGTTTGAATTCCGCAAGCGCGAACATGGCACGTCCAAATTGGACAACCGTGTGATCTATGATTTCGGCTTGTTCCTGATCGAACGGACCTTTGGACGCATCGTTCCGCTTCCTGCGCAGTTCATCTCGTTCGCCATGATCAACGCTGTTGGGATCTTGGTGCACCTTTTGATCCTGTACCCGCTTATCATGGTTGGGGGCGTCGGATTTGAGGTCAGCCAGCTGGTGGCAACACTCATCGCGATGTTCTTTAACTTCTCGGTCAACAACGCACTGACCTATCGCAACAGATCGTTGACCGGCGCGCGGTTCTACTGGGGCTTCTTGTTGTTCATGGCCCTGTGCTCGGTTGGCGTTTTTGCAAACGTAAGCGTTGCTTCGATGCTTCATACGCAATACGCAACGCTTAACCTTTCGTTGTCTTCCACGGCAGGTGCCCTGATCACGGTGGTCTGGAACTATGTCGCGTCTAAAGTCTTCGTCTGGGGCCGCGAACGTCGGTCGATGCGGGCACATTTCCTGTCTGCACCGCGGTCGGGCGGGGTGATGGAACATCGGAACGAAACGACAGCGGCGGGATAACCCCGCCCGTCGTATACAAAGCAATTTTAACGATTTTTTCTTTCGAGGACGGCCAGATGGTAAACATAAGTACGAGTGACAAAGACACGCACCAGACCACATCCAATCTTAAAGATATCTACGACCGCAATCGGCATTTGCTGAACTACCTCGTGATCGGCGGTGCGGCGTCAGCGATTGACGTGTTTGTCTTTATGTTTTTGTTCAATGTTGCAGGCACAAGCGCGCTGGTCGCGCATTCTGTCGCTGTCCCAATGGCCGTTCTGTTTAGCTTTGCAGTCAACGCGCGCCACAACTTCAAGACACATGATTACCTGATCGCTCGCCTTGCAAGTTTCATCACGGTTTGCTCAATTGGGTATTTGGTCGGGTATGGCATTATCGTCTTTGTCGCATCGTCCGGCTTTGGGGAAAACATCGGGAAAATCGTGTCCCTGCCTTTCGTCTTTATCGTGCAATTCATCCTGAACTCGAAGATCACGTTTAGGAAAACCAAGACATCCGGAGAAGCAAGTTGACACAGAAACGTATCGCAATTGTTGGCGGTGGTATCACCGGACTGACCACGGCTTACAAGCTGCGCGATCAGGGCGTCGACGTCACGATCATCGAAGGCGGGGATCGGCTGGGTGGCCTTGCAGCTGGCTTTGATCTGGCTAACCACCGGGTCGAGCAAGCCTATCACTTCCTTTACAAAACCGACGAATACATCCTGAAGCTTGTGGATGAACTGGGGCTTGGGGATCAGCTTCAATATTACAAATCGTCCGTATCGACCTATTACGACGACAAGCTTTGGCCGATGGAAGGCCCTGTTGATCTGATCAAGTTCAAGCCGATTGGCTTTTTTGACCGGATTAGGGCAGGCGTGACCGTCCTTTGGCTGCAAAGAGAGAAGAACTGGAAGAAGTTCGAGAATATCACAGCCCTCGAATGGCTTAGAAAGTATGCAGGCCGCCGCGTCTGTGACGTGATCTGGGAACCACTGCTGCGCGGTAAATTCGACAAGTATTATGATCGCGTCACCATGTCCTGGCTATGGGGTCGCATCCTTCAGCGTGTCGATAGCCGAGACCCGCAATTGGGTGGCGAGGCGCTTGGGTACTTTGATGGTGGCTTCAACACGCTGGTCAAAGCGCTGGAAGATCCGGTACGCGAAAGCGGCGCCGACATCAGGTTGAACACGATGGTGCAGAAGATTGCACATGACGACGCCACTGACGAGGTCTTGCTGACGACCGAAAACGGGACAGAGCGTTTTGACAAAGTCCTGCTGACGGTTCCAAGCCATATCGCAGCAAAGATGATGGAATCCCACAAGGCGGAAGACAGCACCTATTTCGACAAGCTTGAAAGCATCGATTACCTTGATGCGGTGGTGCATGTCTTTGCGTCCAAACAGAAATTCACCAAGTACTACTGGCACAACGTCAACGTCCCGAATGCGCCTTTTGTCGTGTTTCTAAGCTTGACCAACCTTGTCGGGCAGGAACGGTTCGATGGCCTGAACATCTACTACATCGGCGCCTATGTCCCGGCAGAGCATAAGTATATGACGCAGGACAACCGTGAGCTGATGGACGGCTGGTACGGCCAGATCAAAGACATGTTCCCCGACTTTGACCAAAGTCAGATCGTTGATGACAACATCTTCAAAATGAAGAATGCACAGCACATCGTCGATATTGGTTTTGCCGACAACAAGCTGTTGGATCATCAGACACCTTGTAAGGGCGTGTTGCTTTGCAACTTTGCACAGATTTACCCAATGGACCGTGGCACAAACTACGCGGTTCGTGATGGCGTCAGAATGGCTGATCGACTGCTACAAGAGCTGGGCAACCAGACAGCATCCGGCAACCAACAGATCGACGCTGCCGAATAGGCACCAGTTTTCGAAGGGTATATTATGCGCATCGTGACAAAAATCATTGCGGCTGTTGTTGCAGTTGGTGGTGTTGGGGTGGCCGTGCTTGCTGGCCACCAAATCGCCCAACGTGAAGTCGGCGCGCCGGATGCGTTTCTGACGAAGGTGGCAAACCGCGTCATCGGCGCGCCCGACACCGACACGACCGTTGCATTGACCGACCAAACGCTATCTTCGGCGTTGTTGAACATCGACATGACGGTTTTCCCAGTCGAAACCGAACGCACCTTGCTTAGTCCCCTGCAACAAAGCGGCGGGGGACTGACCAGCTTCGGGGACGACGTGATCTTGTTGCCCTATGCGGGGCAGGTCTATGCGGCTGATGGTGTAAACCCGGCGCGCGCCACCCAGATTGTCGCGCCATCCAATGGCCGTGCAGAATATGAGGCGCTCAAGCAAGACCCTGATTACGCGGACTATCAAATCGTTCCCGGCTATATCCGGTACAACGATATCGAACATATCGTCACTGACCAAGGTCAGGCATTTGTTGCCTCTTACACCGAATACGACGCGGAAAACGTCTGTTACACAAACACGCTGGCCCGGCTGGACTTTCCCCAAGATGTCACGTCCGTTGACGACATCACTGCAGGTCCCGACGACTGGGACATCATTTTCCGCACCGCACCCTGCCTCGCGCCAAAGTCGCGCTATTTCGCGATCGAAGGGCATCTTGCAAGCGGTCGTTTGGCTTACGATCCAGAATCGCAGACGTTGTACTTGTCCAGCGGTGACTTCCACCTTGATGGTATGCGCTCTGACACGGCCCCCATCGCGCAGGACCCTGTCGCGCAATACGGCAAAATCCTTGCCATGAACCCAGACGGCAGCGATGCGCGGATCGTCTCGATGGGTCATCGCAACGTACAAGGTGTCGTGCGCGCGCCCGATGGTCGTATCTTCGCGGCAGAGCATGGCCCGCAAGGCGGCGACGAGGTGAATTTGATCTCGGAAGGCAATAACTATGGATGGCCAACCGAAAGCTATGGGATTTCATATTCAAGCACGCCCATTCCCGGGTCAGCCAGCTATGGGCGTCACGACACGTTCAGCCGGCCCATCCACTCTTGGGTCCCATCGGTTGCAACATCAGGACTGACGGCCATCGACGGGTTCGATCCCTCTTGGGACGGCGATCTTCTTGTCGCAAGTTTGATCGATAATGCGCTGTTCCGTCTGCGCCTTGTCGGCGAAGAGGTCATCTATCAAGAGCGGATCAATATCGGCACCCGCCTCAGGGACGTGCACCAGCACACTGATGGGTCCATCGCGATCTGGACCGACAGTGGCGAGTTCGTGTTCCTAACAGCGCAGCCGCTTCCGGATCGGGCCTTCACGGTCGAGCGGTTCATCGAAAGGCGGGAACTATCCGCAAGTCTCGCAGGGCCATTTGAGACGGAGATGTCGAATTGCGCGCAATGTCACTCTTTTCTGCCCGATCAACATGAAAACGCGCCAAGCCTAGCAAGAGTCTTTGACAACGATATCGCGTCGTCCTCGTTTGATGGCTACAGCGATGCGCTCAAGGCACGCGAAGGATCGTGGGACAAAGAAACGCTCGTCGAATTTCTCTTGGATCCGCAGGCATTTGCGCCGGGAACCCAGATGCCCGGACTTGAAGATCCAGAAATCGCAGACTTGGTTGCAGATTACTTGTGGCGGCTTGATAGGACTTTTTGACCGAACTTGATTTGTGCAAGTGCGACGCGATCAACGTTTCTGCAACTTTCGAAACGCTTGGAAATCAGGCTGTGTGTCTAGATTTTGCGCCTCAGTCTGGTGTTCAGCCGCAAACGAAATGGACAGGATGTCTCTTTTCTCAAACATGCAGCACTTGGGCAGCCTTTTGCTATGGAAACTGATGAAATCAACACCATCTACTTGGATGAATCAGCGGAAGATGACGTAACATTATCGTCACCGCGCACGCCTTCACTTTGGGCCGCACCGCATTAGCATCAGGACCGCAAAGTAAACCTACGGAGTTTCAGCTTGTTCCTTTCCAACCGCCTCTTAACACTTCGCAGAGTTCTAACCCTATCTGTGCTGTGCGGTGGTTTTGCATTGCAAGCGAATGCACAAAATGCGCGTGTAGAAGGCGCTTCTTTCATGAGCGTGTTCCCATTTTCCGGCATTACCGAAGAGTGGTGGATCGCCAAATATGATCATCCATGGGAGAACTTTGTGAATGGGTGGCGCTCAGACAGCGTTTCTCAGGACGAGCGCGGCATAACCCTAAGCTTGGGCAAAACACCGGCCGAAAACCGTGTGACCCAGGTCGAAATGGAGGCCAACAAAAGGGCATTCCTTGAAGAGGGAAAGACATGGAAAGATTTCACAAGCGGCCAAATCCAGCGCGTCGGGTGGTATGGCTACGGGCGCTATGAAATCGTCATGCGTCCGGCGCCAGTCTACGGCTTGATATCAGCGTTCTATGTCTACACCGGCGAACATTTTGGCGACCCACACGAGGAAATCGACATTGAATTCCTGGGCAGAGAACCGGGGCAAGTCTTCTTGAACCGCTTCGTAGATGGTGAACCGTTGGAGAAATCCAAACACTACGATTTGGGCTTCGACAGCAGCGATAAACCAAGGCTTTATGCTTTCGAATGGGCCCCCGACGCCGTGCGATGGTTTGCCAACGACGAGCAGATATTCGAGATCACAACCGAAGATGGCATCCCGACACCCCCTGCAAAAATCTATTTCGACATCTGGGCGGGTGCTGAACGGGATTCTCAATGGTCAGGGACGGCTGCACCCGATGCAGTGGGCGAGATGTTGGTGCAATGCGTCTCTTTCACCAAGCGCGGCGAAGATCATCCCACGTGCGGTGACTTGTATGAATGACGTCGACTGACTTGCATGGCAGCCCCATTAACGGCCAGTCAGCACTCAGTCACATCTGAAATCAGGATATAGCCCGCCCCATAGATCGTTTTGATGATCTTGGGGTCCTTGGTCGGGTCCTTCAACTTGGCCCGCAACCGCGACACCCGCACATCTATGGCCCGGTCAAAGGACTCTGCATCGCTTTTGTCGTTCAATGCATCCCGCAACTGATCGCGGGTGATCAATCGATTGGGCCGGTTCAGGAAAATCCGCAAAAGCATCGCTTCGCTGGCAGAAAGCCGGGCGGTGGTGCCCGCGCTATCGGTCAACAGGAATTGCCCAAAATCAATTGTCCAGCCCGAGAACGACAACCGCTCGGCCTGATCGGTTTCAGGCAGGGGCGTTCGCCTGCGGATCAACGCCCGAACCCGCGCGATGACTTCCCTGATCTCAAAAGGTTTCGCCAGATAATCATCCGCCCCCAGTTCCAGCCCGACGATCTTGTCCTGCAACGTAGACCGCCCCGAAATCACAAGGATCGCCGTGGCGCTGTTGGCCAAAGCTGCGACGATGCTCAACCCGTCCTTGTCGGGCAGACCAAGGTCAACCACGCAAACCTCGGGTGTTTTTTGGGTCAGGGACCGCTCAAAATCTGCGGCCTTGGCGAAACCCTGCGTGGTGAAACCTGCGTCGGTCAGGGCCGACGTCAACATTTGCCGAATGTCAGGATTGTCGTCGACGATGGCGATGTAGCTGCTGTCGGTCATCCGCTGACCTTTTCAAAAGCAGCCTCAAACGCGTCAAAATCAAAGGGTTTGGACAGAACCCGGTGCTTGGCTTGTGCCGTTTGCCGCAGCGGGTCAGACGGGGGCAGGCCGGTGACAATCAACAGCGGGATATTGTCGGGGGCATGGGCGGCCACATCCAGACCAGAGCCGTCGCCAATGGCAAGGTCGGTGACCACGTGGGTCAATCCGTCCAGCGACATCAGTTTCAAGGCTTCATCAACCGAAGCCGCTTCGACCACCGCATGCCCCGCACGGCGCAGGTAACTGCGCACGGTCTGGCGCACGTCAAGGGTGTCATCGACCAGCAAGACAAGGCCCGATTTGGTGGCGCGGGCAGGCGTGTAGGGGATACGCAGGGTCACGACGGCCCCGCCCTTTTCGTGATTGCGCAGGCGCAGGGTGCCACCGCTGGATTTTGCAAAGTCAAAGGCGGCAGACAGGCCCAGCCCCCTGCCTATCTTGCCGCTTTTGGTGGAATAAAACGGGGCCAACGCATTCGCGAGCCCGTCTTCAGAAAAGCCGGGCCCATCGTCGGTGACGGCAATTTCCAGCATACCGTCGGTGGCTTTGGTGACCGTCACGGTGATGGTGGCGGGGCCGGTCTGCGCCTCGGCGGCGTTCAAGACAAGGTTCAGGATCGCGTCTTGTGCAAATCCTGGATCAAAGGACAGACGGGCATCGGGCAAGGTAACCGTGATCGTAAGGGTCGTGGTGTCCGGCACTGCGGCGCGGGCAAGCTGGCTGACGTTGGCGGTGAAATCAGCGATAGTGACGGCGATCGGGCGCAAGCTGCGCTGGCTTTCGAACCGTGACAGGCTGTCGATCAGGTCACCGCCGCGTTTGGCGGCTGAATTGATGGTGGCAGAGACCTCTGCCAGTTCCGGATGCTGGCCTGCGAGGTCTTCCAGCTTGGCCTGCTGGCCCAGAATGATCGTCAGCAGATTGGCAAAATCGTGGGCCATGCCGCTGGTCAACTGGGTCGCCAGTTCCTTGCGGCGGGCATGGGCAAGGGCGGCGCGGGCAGACACCTCTTCGGTGACATCAACCGTCAGGATATAGGCACCTTGAACTGTGTCGTCGGCCGCAACGTCTGGCGTCATCGCAAGGCGCACAAAGCGGCCAGAGGCCTCATCGCGGATCTCAGAGGTGGTCTGTTCGCCTTGCAAAACACGGGCAAACTGCGGGGCGACGCGCGACCAGACGGTTGATCCCAATACGGCCTCAAAAGACTGGCCAACGATGTTGGACTTGGTCACCGGCAGAATGGACTGCAGCTTGCCATTGGAATGGGTGTAGACGCCGCTGGCGTTCACGTGGGCGATGTGGCCCGGAGTCATGGTATTCATCAAAGCCAGATGTTCGCGGCTATCGGTCAGTTCCTGTTTGGCGGATTCCAATGCATTGACGGTGGCCGACAGGGTGCGATTTGTGCGTGCGAGGTCTTCGGATCGCGAAACAAGCGCCTCTGACAGGCTTTCGGTGTGGCTGCGAAAGAAGTCTTCCTGCCGCTTGGTTTCGGTGATGTCGGTATAGACAGAAATCCACCCGCCATGCTGAAACGGGCTGCCCTCGACCGAGATCGCGGTGCCGTTCGAGCGGGTGCGCTCGAAATAATGCGGCTCGAACGTGAATGCGAGGCGGACCTTGTCGTCAACAAAAGCCTGCACATCGTCAACATGACCGTATTCGCCTTGTTCGGTCAGGTATGTGACGATATCGCGGAATTCAGCGCCGGGGGCCACAAGGGCGTCGGGCAATGAGAACATCTGTTGAAACCGGCGGTTGGCCACAACAAGACGCAGGTCTTCATCATGCAGGGAAATCGCCTGTTTGATCAGGTTCAGCCCCGACATGATCATGTCGTTGCGCGATATCTCGGTGACGCCCATGCGCTGATTCCTAGCAGCAAAGCCCGGCCAAGCGACAGCCAAAAGCCGCTGGTAAGAATTCGTTAGGATTGAGAAGAAAACTGGCAAGGATCACACTTTACCCCTAGCCTTGTCGGAGGGGGGAACGATTCATGTCAGTTAATACGTCTGCGGACATACCTGTCTCTGTGCCTGCATTGCTGGCCCGGAACGTGGCCCGGCATGGCGACAAGCCTGCGTATCGCGAGAAAGAATTCGGGATCTGGCAAAGCTGGACATGGGCGCAGGCCCAAGACGAGATTGACGCATTTGCGATGGGTTTGATCACTTTGGGCGCTGATCCGGGTGATCACGTTGCCATTGTCGGCCGCAACCGCCCCGCTTTGTATTGGGCAATGGTCGCGGCACAAAAGGCCGGGTGCATCCCGGTGCCTCTGTATCAAGACGCAGCCGCCGAAGAGATCGCCTATGCGTTGAACCACTGCGGTGCGCGCTATGCCATCGTGGGCGACCAAGAGCAGGTGGATAAAGTCGCCGACGTCCGGGATCAAGTCGCAGAACTGGAACATGTGATCTATCTCGATGGTCGGGGTCTGCGCAAATACGACCACGGCGATATGACTTCTTACACCGAGATCAAGAAAACCGGCGGCGACCGCGCCGAGATGGAACGGCGCACCGCTGCCCTGACCTACGATGATACCTGCGTGATGCTGTATACCTCAGGCACGACGGGCCGCCCGAAAGGTGTGGTGCTGTCGAACCGCAACGTGATCGAAACCGCGAAGAACTCTTCTGAATTTGACCACCTCCTCCCGGAGGATGAAGTCCTCGCCTATTTGCCGATGGCCTGGGTCGGGGACTTCATCTTTTCGATCGGGCAGGCGATGTGGACCGGGTTCTGCGTGAATTGCCCCGAGTCAGAGCACACAATGCTGACCGACCTGCGCGAGATCGGGCCGACCTACTTTTTCGCCCCGCCACGGGTGTTTGAAGGTCAGCTGACCAGCGTGATGATCCGCATGGAAGATTCCGGTCGGTTCAAGAAATGGCTGTTCGATCATTTCATGGCTGTCGCCCGCCGTGTCGGCCCCGCGATGCTGGACGGTGAGACGATCAGTTTTGGAGATAAGGTGAAATACGCCCTTGGGAACGCCTTTGTTTATGGACCGTTGAAAAACACGCTGGGTCTCAGCCGTATTCGCGTCGGCTACACGGCCGGTGAGGCGATCGGGCCTGAGATTTTCGATTTTTACCGGGCCTTGGGGATCAACCTCAAACAGCTTTACGGCCAGACAGAGGCCACCGTTTACATCACCCAGCAGCCAGACGGGCAGGTCCGGTCTGATACCGTCGGCGTGCCCTCACCCGGTGTTGAATTGAAGATCGAAGACAGCGGTGAGGTCTTCTACCGCTCTCCCGGCACGTTCGTGGAGTACTATAAGAACCCCGAAAGCACGGCCTCGACCAAGGATGCCGAAGGCTGGGTTGCCACCGGCGACGCGGGGTTCATCGAGGAAGGCAGCGGTCATTTGCGGATCATCGATCGCGCCAAGGACGTGGGCAAAATGGCGAATGGATCGCTGTTTGCCCCCAAGTACGTTGAGAATAAACTCAAGTTCTATCCCAACATTCTGGAAGCTGTAGTCTTTGGCGCCGGCCGTGATCGCTGCACCGCCTTCATCAACATCGATCTGACGGCGGTGGGCAACTGGGCCGAGCGCAATAACATCGCCTATTCATCCTATCAGGAACTGTCGCAGCATCCGCAGGTCTTGGATACCATCGCAGAGCATGTAGCGGAGGTGAATGCCTCTGTCGCACAGGACGAAATGCTGGCGGGTTGCCAAATCCACCGGTTCCTTGTCCTGCACAAAGAACTGGACGCCGATGACGGCGAGATGACCCGCACCCGCAAGGTCCGCCGCGCTGTTGTGGGCGAGAAGTTTGATGACCTGATTGCAGCGCTTTATGGCGATGCGTCGGAAATCTACACCGAGACCGAAGTGACCTATGAGGATGGTCGGAAGGGGAAGATTACGGCGACGTTGGATATTCGGGATGCTGTTGTGGCCCCCGCGATGAAGGTGGCTGCGGAATGATTTCGACGTGCTTTCAGCCCGCCGACAGATTGGGAGGGGCGCTGCCCCTCCCAAACCCTCCCCGGAGTTGTTTTGGCAAAATGAAGGGGATGGGGGCGTGACGCAGCCGGATCGTGACATTCCACCGGGCCACACCAAGCCGCCGATCCGAAATCCGGGGTTGCCCAAGGATATAAAGCGGACGTGGCGTGTGATCAGCCCTTTGGCGCTGCCGCGTCACGCGCAGATCGTGCTTTTGATCGCTGCAGGTCTTGGTTTCGTGGCGACATTGCTCGACCCAGACCCAGCAACGCTTCAGATCATCATTGGTGCCGTGAGCCTTGGTGCATTTGGTGAGGCCATTCGCGAGATGCGCGACGCAAATGCCAATGAGGCGGATGAAGGTCTGACGCGCCATTTTGATCGCGCAACCGGCAATCTGGTTTGGGTCACGCTGGCGATGCTTCCTGCAATCATGATTGCGATCGGGCTGCGTCGATTGTTTGGGTTTGAAGGATTGACGTTCCTATGAAAGATACACTTGCCCCCTACGTCACCCCCGATGGCCGCCAGATTGGCGAGACCCTCATGGACATGCGCAATATCACTTTGCGGTTTGGTGGCGTTGAAGCGATCAAGGATATTTCCTTTAATATCCAAGAGGGTGAGATCCGCGCGATTATTGGACCCAATGGCGCGGGCAAGTCCTCGATGCTGAATGTAATCTCTGGGTTTTATAATCCGCAGGAGGGCGAGGTTTGGTTTCGGGGCAAGAAGCGCCCACCGATGAAGCCTTATCAGGTCGCCCGTTTGGGGATCGCCCGCACGTTTCAGAACATCGCTTTGTTTCAAGGAATGTCGGTGTTGGACAACGTGATGACAGGCCGGTTGAACCACATGAATGCGGGGATGCTGGCACAGGCGGTGTGGCGGGGTAAGGCCGAACGTGAAGAGGTTGCGAACCGCGAAACCGTTGAAAAGGTTATCGACTTTCTGGAAATTCAGGCGATCCGCAAGACCCCGGTAGGCCGATTGCCTTACGGTTTGAAGAAGCGGGTTGAGCTGGCTCGCGCCTTGGCCGCAGAGCCGAAGCTGCTGCTGTTGGACGAGCCGATGGCGGGGATGAACGTCGAAGAGAAAGAGGACATGAGCCGCTTTATTCTGGACGTGAATGACGAATTTGGCACCACGATTGCCCTCATTGAACACGACATGGGCGTTGTGATGGACCTGTCGGACCGAGTGATCGTGATGGATTATGGTCGCAAGATCGGCGACGGGACCCCCGATGAGGTGCGCAACAATCAGGAGGTGATTGATGCGTATTTGGGGGTAAGCCATGACTGATTTTGACTACGCACAGTACGTACACCGCGTGTGCACCGCGCGTACACCGGAGGTACACCATGTCTGCTGATTTCCTTTACGGCATCGAAGTGGTGATCAACGGGCTGATGGCTGGGGTGCTTTATGCGCTTGTTGCCTTGGGTTTCGTGTTAATCTTCAAGGCCTCGGGCATTTTCAATTATGCGCAAGGCGTGATGGCCCTTTTTGCTGCCCTGACCCTTGTGGGGATCATGGAAGGGCAGGTGCCGTTTTCGCATCTGATTAATGCGGTCTTTGGCACCGAGATCCATCATTTTGGGTGGCATGTGCCCGCACTTTTGGCCATCGCGATGACCCTGCTGGTGATGGTCGCATTTGCATGGATGGTGCAGCATTTCGTGTTCAGACATCTGGTCGGTCAAGAGCCGATTATTCTGTTCATGGCGACGATTGGCCTTGCCTATTTCCTTGAGGGGGTGGGCGATCTGATGTGGGGATCGGACATCAAGACCCTTGCCTTGGGGCTGCCGCAAGGCGGGTCGCTTTGGGTGGAGGAAGCCACGCAAGGTCTGGGTGGTGATGATTTCTATGGGTTCTTCCTGGATAAGTTGGACATGGTGGCAACTGTCGTGGCGATTGTGCTGGTTGGTGCGCTGATTGCGTTTGCGCAGTACACCAAGCAGGGGCGTGCGATGCGCGCCGTGGCCGATGACCATCAGGCGGCGTTGTCTGTGGGGATTTCGCTGAACTACATCTGGGTACTGGTGTGGTCACTCGCAGGCCTCGTGGCCTTGGTGGCGGGCGTGATGTGGGGCGCGAAATCCGGCGTGCAGTTTTCGCTGTCGTTGATTGCTTTGAAGGCTTTGCCGGTACTAATGCTGGGTGGGTTTACGTCCATTCCGGGGGCCATTGTCGGTGGTCTGATCATTGGCGTGGGCGAGAAGCTGTTTGAGTATCTGATTGGCCCGATGGTGGGTGGTGCGACCGAGAATTGGTTTGCTTATGTGCTCGCCCTGATTTTCCTCGTGTTCCGGCCGCAGGGGCTGTTTGGGGAGAAGATCATTGAGCGGGTTTAGGCAAGTTTCGGCGTTGCTGTTGGGCTTCTTTGGTTTTGCGATGAGCATGATTGCGTTTGTCGCGTATTCTGACAATCGGTTCCGCGGACCGGACAACATTCAGGAAGATGATGCGATTGCCATGATATGGCTTTGCGGAATTTCCGCCGCGGTTGCTTTCGCTCTTGCGGTATTTTTGTGGAGGACCTCAAAGTGAGCGGGTTTAGGCGCTCGGGTGTGGTTGTCTTGCTCGTGGCCGCAGGGGTTGCCGGGTTCCTGACCTTTGTGTCTTGGGCAGCCGCTAGCCACGTCGGCCCCGGCGGTGGGCAATCGGATGATGCGCGGCTCTCAACGGTTGTTTTTGGTGTATCGACGGTGCTTTGTTTGGCGGGATTGGTGATGGTGATGCGCGGAGTAGGGCGATGACGTTCGGTTGTTGCGCCGCGTGGGTTGCACCCACCCTACGGGGCGGCGGGTCGAAGCCCCGCCCTACGGACGAACTTTGCGTTGTGGGGATGATGGTGCGGGACGCTTGCCAGCGGGGCGAGTTGTTTTTGCGAAATGAAGATGGGGCGTTTGATGGGACGGTCTGACGATATCAAGCTGACCTGTCATTGTGGTGGTGTTGAGCTGCGGGTCCGTCTGGTGGACGGGCTGGCGACGGCGAAACGGTGTGACTGTTCGTTTTGCAGGCGGCGCGGCGCGATGTCGGCTGATGTGAAGGCTGGTGATTTGGAGGTCGTGCGGGGGGATACGCTGCGGACCTATCAGTTTGGCCGGAAGGCTGAGGAGCATCATTTTTGTGGTGTTTGTGGGGTGTATACCCATCATCGTCGTCCGGTTGCGGGTATGGAATTTGGTGTGAACGTTGGTGGCCTTGAGGGCGTGAACCCCCGTGACGTGGATCCGGTCCCGTGGATGGATGGTGTGAATTGGAACCCGGAGGGAACAGATGCTGTATCGTGAGGCAGGCGACTTTAAGACGTCTTATCAGGCGGATAGCCAGACCTTTCCGATTGCGTTTGATCGCTATCGGTATTGGGTGGTGCTGGCCTTTGCGTTTCTGGTCGTGCCGTTTTTGATCAATGATTATTGGGCGAACGCGCTGCTGGTCCCGTTTCTGATCTACGCGATTGCTGCCATCGGGCTGAATATTCTGACCGGATATTGCGGGCAGGTGTCGCTGGGCACGGGCGGGTTCATGGCTGTGGGGGCTTACGCGTGTTATAAGCTGATGACTTCGTTTCCGGATGTGAGCATCGTTATTCATATCGTGCTGGCGGGCGGGATCACGGCGGCTGTGGGGGCCGCGTTTGGGCTGCCGAGCTTGCGGATCAAGGGGTTTTATCTGGCGGTGGCGACGTTGGCGGCGCAGTTCTTCCTCGTGTGGCTCTTCAACAAAGTTTCGTGGTTCTACAACTACTCTGCCTCTGGTCAGATCAACGCGCCGGAGCGCACGGTGCTGGGTGTCGCTGTGACGGGCCCGGCGACGGAGCCTTGGGCCCAGTATATGATTTGCCTCGTGTTTGTGACGGTCTGCGCGATTGTGGCCCGGAACCTGACGCGGGGGGCGCTGGGGCGGCAGTGGATGTCGATCCGGGATATGGATATCGCAGCTGAGATCATTGGCGTGAACCCGTTGAAGGCGAAGTTGACGGCCTTTGCGGTGTCCTCTTTCTTCATTGGCATATCCGGCGCGCTGTTCTTTGCGGTGTACCTTGGTGCCGTGGAAGTGGGCGAGGCCTTTGGCATTCAGAAGTCGTTTCTGGTGCTGTTCATGATCATCATTGGCGGACTGGGGTCGATCTTTGGGGCCTTTGCGGGGGCTGCTTTCCTTGTTGTCCTGCCGGTGGTCTTGAAGGTTATTGGCGTGGATTTGCTGGGGTGGCCCACGGATTTGGTGGCCCACTTGCAGCTGGTGATCGTGGGGGCGTTGATCATGTTCTTTCTGATCAAGGAGCCGCATGGGCTGGCGCAGCTATGGCGGCTGGCGAAAGAGAAACTGCGGCTTTGGCCGTTTCCTTATTAAGCGTGGTGCGTGACGAGCACGCACCCTACGACCGGGATCAACCCGGCGGAATTATCGGATGAACCATGGGAGGATTAAACCGATGAAGATGAAGACACTAGCGACGATGGCGGTCTCGGCCACACTGGCTGCGGGCGTGGCGAGCGCGGATCTGGTGATACCGGATCTGAGCTATCGCACGGGCCCTTATGCTGCGGGCGGCACGCCGTTCTCGGACGGGTATCAAGATTACTTTAACCTGTTGAACGCCCGTGATGGTGGGATTGGCGGAGAAAGCATTCGGATTGTAGAATGCGAAACCGGCTATAACACCGAAAAAGGTGTGGAATGCTATGAAGCTACGAAGGGCGAAGGCGCGTTGATCTATCAGCCGCTGTCCACGGGCATTACCTATCAGATCATTCCGAAGGCCACCGTGGATCAGATTCCTATTCACACGATGGGCTATGGCCGGACATCTGCTGCGAATGGTGAGGTGTTCAACTGGGTGTTCAACTATCCTGCGAACTACTGGAACGCTGCATCCGTGATGGTGAACTACCTGCTGGATGAGAATGGTGGGGATTTGAGCGGTAAGAAGATCGCCCTTGTTTACCACAACTCTGCCTACGGCAAGGAACCGATCCGCACCCTGGAAGAGCTGTCTGCGATGCATGGGTTTGAGTTTACCCAGCTGGCGGTGGATCACCCCGGTCAGGAGCAGAAATCGCAATGGCTGCAAATCCGCCGTGAGCGTCCTGACTATGTTCTGATGTGGGGCTGGGGCGTGATGAACCAGGTGGCCGTGCAGGAAGCCGCGAACATTGGGTTCCCGATGGAGAACTTCATCGGGAACTGGTGGGCTGGTGCCGAGCATGACGTGACCCCTGCGGGTGACGGGGCCAATGGCTACAAGTCGCTGAACATGAACCGGATTGATGCGAGCTTGCCCGTGTTTGGCGAGATCACATCATTGGTTCATGAGGCCGGCAATGCGGCTGGCGACGGGTCGAACATGGGCTCTGTTCTGTACACACGGGGCATGTACGCCGCGATGTTGGCAGCTGAGGCGATCGCCAAGGCGCAAGAAATCCACGGAGTTGCTGACGTCACACCTGCGATGGTCCGTGACGGGATGGAAGCCCTGGAGATCACAGAAGCGCGGATGGCAGAACTGGGCATGTCCCAGATCGGTCCAGAGTTCAGCGTGTCTTGTGAGAACCACGGCGGGTCTGGTCTGGGGATCGTCCAGCAGTGGGATGCCTCTGCCGGTGCGTGGGTTGCCCTGACCGACTACATCGAAAGCGACATGGATGTGATCCTGCCGTTGATCCAAGAAGACAGCGCAGCATTCGCGGCCGAAGCAGGCATCGAGCCGGGCTGTCTGTAAGTCATCTTTGGCGGGCGGTGGTTGTCGCCGCCCGCTGATTTTTTGAGTTGTTTTGGCGAAATGAAGTTGGAGCCGTGACCGATGTTGGATGACACGCGCGTTGAGACCTTGTTGGAGGTCAATAATATCGAGGTGATTTATAATCACGTCATCCTTGTGCTGAAGGGGGTGTCGCTGTCTGTGCCCAAGGGCGGGATTACTGCCCTGCTGGGTGGCAATGGTGCGGGCAAAACCACCACCTTGAAGGCGATTTCGAACCTGCTGCATTCGGAGCGGGGGGATGTGACCAAGGGGTCCATTCATTATCGCGGCGAGCGGGTGCAAGACCTGTCCCCCGAGGCCTTGGTCAAGCGCGGCGTCGTGCAGGTGATGGAAGGGCGGCATTGCTTTGAGCATTTGACCGTTGAAGAGAATTTGATGACCGGCGCCTATACTAGGCGTGATGGATCAGCGGCTGTTCAGGCTGATCTGGATTTGGTGTACGAGTATTTCCCCCGGCTGAAGGAGCGGCGGAAATCGCAGGCCGGATATACCTCGGGCGGTGAGCAGCAGATGTGTGCGATTGGCCGTGCCTTGATGAGCAAGCCCGAGACCATCCTGTTGGACGAGCCGTCGATGGGGTTGGCTCCGCAACTGGTGGAAGAGATTTTCGGGATCGTGAAGTCGCTGAATGAGAAGGAAGGCGTGTCGTTCTTGTTGGCCGAGCAGAACACAAATGTCGCCCTGCGGTTTGCACACCACGGCTATATTCTCGAAAGCGGTCGTGTGGTCATGGAAGGCCCTGCTGCTGAGTTGCGCGAGAACCCGGATGTGAAGGAATTTTATCTGGGGATGTCAGAAGAAGGCCGCAAGTCCTTCCGCGATGTCCGCAGTTACAGGCGACGCAAGAGGTGGTTGGCATGAGTTTGGAAACCCGGTCGCAAGACGAACGCGAGGCGGCACAGCTGGTGGCTTTGCAGGGGCTGATGGCGTTGGTGCAGGACCATAACGGGTCTTGTTTTCCAGCGGGTGAGGTTCAGGAACTGGCCGATCTGCGCAAGTTCCCGGTGCTGCGCAAGGATACGCTGCATGATTGGCAGGTAAGTGATCCGCCATTAGGGGGAATGCTGGCCGAAAATGTGTCTCATATCTTTCAGTCGCCAGGGCCAATTTATGAGCCCGGTGGCTCTGCCCCGGATTTCTGGCGCATGGGTCGGTTTTTGCGGGCGATGGGGTTTACGGCTGCAGATATCGCCCAGAACACGTTTTCTTATCACTTCACCCCCGCCGGCATGATGTTTGAAAGCGGGGCCAGTGCGATTGGCATGACCGTGTTTCCTGCAGGGCCCGGAAACACGGCCCAGCAGGCCGAAGTGGCCGCCGCCATTGGGACAACCGGGTATGTTGGCACGCCGGACTATTTGGCCACGATCCTTGCCAAGGGGGAGGAGGCCGGGCTGGATTTGAGCCGGATCAACAAGGCTGCCGTCTCTGCCGGGCCGTTGTTCCCGCAAATCAGGCAGGGCTATGCCGACAAGGGCATTTTGTGCCGCCAGTGTTATGGCACGGCTGATGCCGGCTTGATCGCCTATGAAAGTGCAGACGGCATCGAGGGGATGATCATCGATGAGGATGTGATCCTAGAGGTGGTCGTGCCCGGCACCGGTGATCCGGTGGCCGAAGGCGAGATTGGCGAGGTTCTGGTGACTGTGCTGAACCCCGACTATCCGCTGTTGCGGTTTTCCACGGGTGACCTGAGTGCCTTGATGCCGGGCCAATCTGCTTGCGGTCGCACGAACCGGCGCATTGTCGGCTGGCGGGGCAGGGCGGATCAGGCCACCAAGGTCAAAGGCATGTTCATCCGGCCAGAGCAGGTGGCAACGTTGGTCGCCCGGCACGCCGATGTCGACAAGGCCCGTGTTGAGGTCAGTCACAATGGCTCCGGCGATCAGATCACGGTCCAGCTAGAGACGGACGCGACCGATGCCGCGGCCTTTGCGGGGTCGGTGTCAGAGATCCTAAAGCTGCGGGCGCAGATCGATTTGGTCGCAAAGGGCAGCCTGCCGCGCGATGGGATTGTGGTGTCGGACATACGGAAGTTGGAGTGACGATTGCGGCGATTGGGCGGACACCATCGTGATGCGCTGCTGAAGAAAGGCGGTGGCCATGTTGTGGCCGCTGCATCTAAAACATCCAAGGCCGCGATTTAATGACGACATTATTGTGGCCAACACCACAACAATTGCACCAAAAAAGCAGCACTAAAGCACAGATACTGGCCCGGATAGTCCTGAATTGACTTGGCGTTGGGCCGACGCTTACTGTAGTGACCAGTTGACAGGCAATCATGGCACCGCTGTGTTTTTTCTGTGCGTTAATTATTACGAGTAGGTTCACAGTGCTTTCCGGAACAATTCAGCTTTCCCTTATCGACCCGATCACAGACGTTGTTGTGCGCGAACTGTCAGAGACAGACACGATCACGTCCGCGGATCTTGAGGGGCACTATAATCTGCAAGCGACATTTGATGGCGAGCCTGTCGGATCCGTCCAGTTTTGGCTGAATGGCAGCCTGCTGCGCACCGAGAACGGCGCACCTTATGCAGCCTTTGGTGATAGCAGAGGCGATTTTCGCAAAAGGTCCCTGCCAGAAGACGGCACAGTCCAAGATATCGAAGTCAGAATCTTCTCCGGCGCCAACGGATCGGGCACGGAACTCGCTGCGAAAAGCTATACAATCGGCTTTGATTCCGCCGGCACCATCGTCACAACGCGGCCCGAGGCCGTGTCGGACAGTTATATGCTGACCGAAGATGGGACGTTGACGGTTGATGCTGCTGTCGGGGTTTTGGCCAATGACAGTGACCCAGAGGGCGATCCGCTGACCGCCCTGATCGGGACCGGGCCTGCCAATGGGGTGGT
>CALILP010000108.1 GCA_938016515.1 uncultured Paracoccaceae bacterium | reverse complement strand
GAAGTGTTCTGCGATGAACCCAAGCAGGGGTGGTGCCAGCAGGAAGGTCACAAAGCTGAATTGCGCAAGTGCTGCCACATTGATGGCTGCTGGCCGGTCTGTCCGTTGGGCTGCTGCTGACATGGCCAGCGGGAACATCATCGCGTTGCCGGCCCCGATCATGGCAAACCCTGCCAGTGCTATGATGGGGTCGGGTGCGAAGAAGACGATGATGACGCCCAGCGCCATGATTGATTGCATGCCGCGCGCGACCCTCACGGGGGCAAAGCGGTCTGTGAAACGGTCCCCGAAATAGCGCACAATGCCCTGGGATAGAGCCGCAATTGCCACCCCGATGGCCCCCATCTGTGGGATCGTGTCAAAAACGCTGTCCATGTAGATCGCTGTCCAATCGATGGAAGCGCCTTCAAGCAGCATGGATGACAGGGTGACCCCGACGAGGACCATGATCGCGAGGGTTGGTTTTGCGACTACTGGCGGCTTCTCGTTGCTGTCTGTTGCCCGGATCGTAGCAGGTTGGAAGGCTTGCAAGAACAGCCACATGAGCAGGATGCAGAGGGGGATGCTTGCCAAAAGTTGCGTTTGTGCGGTGATGCCGAGTGTGACCATCAGCGCGCTGTAGGCACCGGCCCCGAAGAAACCGAGGCTCCAGAATGCGTGCGCCCGGCTCATGATGCGGCGGTCCATGGCGGCTTCGACCCGGTCCGCCTCGACGTTGATGATAATTTCGACTGCTCCGATGCACAGGCCCGCTGGGATGAGCAGGAAGAAGAAGATGAGTGGGCCGGTGGCGAAGGCTGCGATGGCGAAGAACAGGACCATCGCCGGCACCAAGGTGAGAAGGGCGATGCGGTGGCCGATTTTGGTGACAAGCGGCGTGCTGAGGGTCAGGGCCGTGACTGTCCCGACGGAGATGCCCATGAGCGCGAGGCCCAGCGCCCCTTCTTCGATGCCCATCGCAGATTTGATGTCTGGCAGGCGTGGGAAGATTTGGCCAAGCCCGAATGCGTAGATCGCGAATGCTGCGAAGACGCGGTGGTGCGGTGAGAGGGTGGTGGACAAGGACATGGTTCAGCTTTCGAAGTTTTGTGCAAGAACTTGCACAAACGTGCAGAACGTGCAATAGCCGTGTTGAAGCAAGTGATGAGGTTTACGTGCTGACCGCGCAACGCAAGCAGATCATTCAAGAAGAGCTAGACAATGCCGGGCGCGTTGTCTCTGGCGAGTTGGCCCAGCGTTTTGGGTTGTCAGAGGATACGATCCGGCGCGATCTGCGCCAGATGGCCGCCAATGGGTTGTGTCGCCGGGTGTATGGTGGCGCGGTTGCCCCACATGCCGGGCCGTTGGATCAACGGCATGATCATTTGCGGGATGAGAAAGAGCGGTTGGCTGCCTTGGCGGTACAGTTGATTGCCCCGCAACAGACTTTGCTAATTGATGCGGGCAGTACTAATTCCGCGATTGCCCGTGTCCTGCCCGCCGACATGGCCCTGACCGTGATTACGAATGCGCCGGATATTGGCGCGGTTCTTGCGCCGCGCCGCGATGTGCAGCTGGTGATGCTGGGGGGCGCGTTTGACCATGACATTGGGGCCTGCCTTGGGCCGCAGACGATTGCGGCTTTGGCGACTTTGCGGGCAGATTGGTTGTTTCTGGGGTCTTGCGGATTGGATGCTGAAATTGGCGTCACCGCATTTGATCAGGGTGAGGCAGCGGTGAAGCAGGCGATGGCCGCGGTCAGTGACCGGGTTGCTGTTGCAGTGACGGCAGAGAAGATGGGAACGGCGGCACCTTATCGGGTGTTACCGACAAGTGACGTCGATGTGTTGGTCGCAGAAAAGGGCACCGCTTTGGCGCCCTTTGCAGATCGTGGTGTGACGCTGAAAAGCGCTTAGCTTTTGACCCAACCCGCCAAGTTCTGGACGATCACGCCGCAAAGCGCATCGATGTGTGCTGTATCGTCATTAAGGCACGGAATGTAGGTGAAGTGTTCGCCGCCTGCTTCTTCAAAGCTCTCTTTGATCTCTTCGTTGATCTCTTCCAGCGTTTCGATGCAATCGGCAGAGAAGGCAGGCGCGCAGACCGCGATGTTCTTGATGCCCTCTTCCTCGGCCATTTTGGCGACTTCTTTGACCGTGTAGGGCTTGAGCCATTCCTCAGGGCCAAAGCGTGACTGGAAGGTCGTGCGGATTTGCGTGTCGTCCCAACCAAGACGTTCTTTCAGCAGGCGCGTCGTTTTCTGGCATTGGCAGTGGTACGGGTCGCCTTCCCGCAAGTATCTTTCCGGGACGCCGTGGTAGGAGCAGACGAGGACTTCGGGTTTGGTGTCAGCTTCGGCGTAAGCACGTTCGATGGATTGCGCGAGCGCCTCAATGTACTTTTCGTCGGCGTAATAGGGGTCAACGACGCGGGCGGTTGGTTGCCACTTCTGCTGCATCAATGCCCGGAAGAACTGGTCGTTGGCTGTCGCGGATGTGGCCCCGGCGTAGTGCGGGTAGAGGGGGAAGAACAGGATCTTGGTACAGCCCTCATCGACCATTTCCTGTACCTTGGATTTGGTTGATGGGTTGCCGTAGCGCATGCAGAAATCAACGCGCACGTCGTCGCCGTATTGCGCGACCATCTGTGCTTTGATCGCCGTGGTTTGCTTTTTGGTGATCGTCAGCAGGGGGCTTTCGTTATCTTCCTCGTTCCAGATCGATTTGTAGGCCGCACCCGAAGTGAAAGGGCGTTTGGTGAGGATGACCAGTTGTAAAAGCGGTTGCCAAATCCAAGCGGAATA
>CALILP010000107.1 GCA_938016515.1 uncultured Paracoccaceae bacterium | reverse complement strand
GCCGGGAGCAGGTTTTAGAGACGAGCGCCCTGAAGGGCTTCGCTCAAAACCACATTGAAAGGGAACCCATGACTAACATCACCGCAAAACGGCAAAAGCAAAGCTATGCGTCAAGAAAGGAAAGGGTCTGTCGCAAAAGGCAGAACTATGTGTCGTCTCACAATGGTGAAAATGGCGGACTGGGGAGGATTCGAACCCCCGACCCCTTGATTCGTAGTCAAGTACTCTATCCAACTGAGCTACCAATCCGCGTAGGCCGGGATTTAGACCCACCGGCCTTGTGATGCAAGGGCCAATTGCGTCGTATACAAATTCTCTCCGAACGGACCGGGCCGCCATGGTCAAACGGCAATCTCTTCTGCGTCAAGTGGCATCAGCGCGATGTCGGCTTTGGGCAGGTGAATTGTGAACGTTGTTCCCTCACCGTCCGTTTTTGTCAGGTCCAGACGGCCGCCATGACCACGCACCAGATCAGAGGCAATCACCAGACCAAGACCGGTTCCCCCTTTGCGCACCCCACCCTGAAACGGCTGAAAAAGATGCTCTTGCGCTTTCGCGGGCAAACCCGGCCCGGTGTCTTTGATCTCGATGCACCACGCGTTGTCATCTTCGTGACCGCACACCGTGATCGTTCCGGGTTGGTTGGTTGCAAGGATCGCTTGACGTGCATTGCGCACAAGGTTCGACAGGACCCGAAAAATCTGCTCGCCATCTGCGCGGATCACCATGCCTGTGGGAACGTCATCATGAAATGAAAGTGGCCGATCCCCAACGGCCAGCCGCTCTCCTTCCAGCAATTCGTCCACCAAATCACCCAAAGGCAGCCGCGCCAAGGTCGGTTGCGGCTCATCCACCCGTCCGAAGGCCAGTGTTGTTTCGCATAAGTTGACCGCTCGGCTAATGGATCCGACGAGTTTTGGGGCCATTCGTTTGACCAAAGGATCCTCAGAGCTTTCGATCCTGTCCGTGAACAGCTGCGCTGACGTCAGGATATTGCGCAAATCATGGCTGACCTTCGCAACTGCACCACCCAATTGCGCCAGCCGGTCTTTTTGCCGCAAAGCCCCTGACAACTGCGTTTCCATCGATTGCAGTGCTGTTTCGGCAGCCCGCAACTCGCCGACCGTCGCAGAGGGCTCGATGATCTGGCGCGCATCTTCGGGATTGGCCGCATAGCGTTCCATGTGGTTCACAAGGCCCTTGATCGGGTGCACCAGCAAGAAGCGTACGGCCACAAACAGCAAGGCCGCCGTGATGATCGAGATGATGGCCGACAAGATCAAAACATTGCGCCCATAGGCCAGCATCGCGGTCCGCAATGGCATCTGCGGCGTTGTAATTTCGATGAGCGTGCCCCCGTCCCGGACAGGGTTGCCAACCACGCGGATCACCTCTTCTTCGGTATTAACCAGGGTGCTCATCGCGTCTGCGATCAGGCGCCAGGCAGAGGGGTCGCGCATGTCGTAGGTTGTCTCAACCGGCAATGGGATGGGCGATGACAAAGCAAGCTGGCGGACCTCATCGCGGCGCAGGACCACGTTGTAGACCTCAGCGTTTTTGAGGAGTTCTGCCTCCAATTCTGGCGACAGCATCGAGTCTGCTTCCAAAGCCAATGAGGCAAGCTGCGCCCTTTCCAGACGTTCCAAAAGGTAGTCTTGCCGAAATCGCGCGATGGAAGGCACAAAGATAAGCACTTCCGCCAACATCACGAAGATGATTGTCAGAACCAGAAAACGCCCGGATAGTGAATTGAACATCTGTGCCTCCCCCTTTGTTGTCCTTTACGGAAGCCAGCGCTGGACCAAACCAACGACTTTCTTGACCTTATCGCTTTCGAAAAGACGCGGGCTAAAGTACGCGCCTGCCGCCCGCTTGTTCACCTCAGAAATTGTCGGATACGGCAACACCGTGTTCGCAATGGCTGACATCTTCAAACCGTTTGCAATAGCCATCGCCCACATACCAATCAATTCGCCCGCAAGATGCCCCGCGATCGAGGCCCCTACCGGTTTGCCTTTCACGACCATGACCTTGATCAGACCCGTTGTCTTGCGTTCTGCAATGGCCCGGTCGTTATGATGGTATTCAAACCTGACGACTTCCAGTGCCGGTCCGTGTTTCTTTTTGGCTTGTGCCTCTGTCAGACCAACTTGGGCCAGTTCGGGATCAGTATAAGTCGCCCAGGGGATATGATCTGTCTTTTGTTTGGCGGGCAGTCCAAACAGAAGCGACCGGATCAAAACACCTGCGTGATAGCCGGCGACATGGGTGAACTGCAGGCCGCCTGCAACATCACCCGCCGCATAGACCTTCTTGTTCGTCATCGACCGCAGGTCCGCACCAACCTTCAGGCCACGTCGGTCAAAGGCAACATTGCCCTTCTCCAGATCCAGCTTGTCGATGTTCACCTTGCGTCCGACAGCCATCAAAAGGTGTGAGCCGGTGAATTCACCTTTGGGGGTATGGACTGTGACGTCATCGCCTTTGCCGCTGATCTTCTCGGCCTGTGCCTCTTCCACGATGTTGATGCCTTCGTCGCGCATCTTGTTCAGGACAACCTCGGCCATCTCGGGGTCGTCGTTGCCAAAGGCCTTTGCCCCTTCGATCACAGTCACTTCGCAGCCAAGGCGGCGATGGGCCTGCGCCATTTCCATGCCGATGGGCCCGCCACCGATAACGATCAGGTGCTTGGGCTTCTCGCGCAGATCAAAAATGTTCTCGTTCGTATAATAGGTCACCTCATCCAAGCCCGGGATCGGGGGGACAAATGGAGCGGAGCCCGTCGCGACCACGAAACGGCGTGCTTCGATGATGGTGTCGCCCGCCTGCACTTCGGTCGGCGAAATGAACGCCCCGAATTCTTCGATGACGTGAACACCGAGACCCTCAAAACGCGCGACTGAATCGACCGGTGCAATCGTCGCGATCACGTCATGCACGTGATCCTTGGCGGCGGCATAGTCCACAACTGCCTTTTCATCTGCGACGCCCAGCGCTGATCCATGTGACATAGCGTAGGCTTGCTTGGCTGATGCGATGAGGGCCTTGGACGGCACACAGCCATAGTTTAGGCAGTCGCCCCCCATCTTGTGACCTTCCAGCAGGACCACTTTCGCGCCCATCTGGACGGCACCGGCGGCGACGGACAATCCACCAGAGCCACCGCCGATAATGCAAAGATCTGTCTTAATCCGGTTCATAACTTACAGACCTTTCTTGCCGCGCAGGGCTTTGATGGCGATAGGCAGGGCTGCCAGAACACACAGACCGATAATGGGGCCGATAATGAATGGTTCGAAGATGATGCCGAGGTTTGGCGTCTCACCACGCTCGAATACTTCGCCGAGGCCCGCACCGACAGACGTGTAGACGATTGCCCCGGGGATAATGCCGAAGAAGGTTGAGATCACGAAGCGACGTGTTGGCACCTCTAGGAACGATGGGATCAGGTTGGCCATAAAGAATGGGACAGCCGGGACCAGACGGATCAGAAACAGCATCGACCATTGGTTTTCGTCGATCCCGTCTTTGATCTTCTTTACGATCCCTTCGGAGCCTTCCAGCTTTGCACCCAGTTTTTCGCCAAAGCCCCAGCGGGCGGCAAGGAAGATGGCGGTGGCCCCGATGGTGGCCCCTGTCACATTAAACAGGAAGCCGGGGAAGGTCGCGAACAGAAAACCGCCGGTCAGTGTGGCGATGGTCGCCCCCGGCAGTGAGAAAGCAACGATCACGATGTACGCAGCGATAAACACCAACACGGTCAGCAAATAATTCGCGTCCCGAAATCCAATCAACGTCTCGCGGTTGTCGCTCAACGCCTCGAACGTCAGGTAATCCTTCAGAAAAATTGCACCAAGCACCGCAACCACCGCAATGATGATCAAGGGCAAACGGCGCATAAAGCCGTTGCTCGGCTCATTTTGGGGCAGGTTCTGCGGCATATCAGTCATTCATCTATCCTATCTGGTCGGATCGCAACATGGGGGAAGGATTTTCGCGATCTTGTTGCAGCCTGAATGCCCACAAAGCCGCATCCAAGATACCCCGATCACAGCCCGTTGATCGCCTGTGTGCGAATTGAGAGCCGCACGCCGGGTCATCTGCAAAACTGAAACAATTGAACGAAGCGGAAGTTGGCAAATGTTGCAGGATTCCGGCCCCGATTGCGTTGACAGGTGTCCGATGCCGCTCTAAAGGACGGGTCTGACATTCAAACGGCTTCGAATCCCATCAGCGGGTTTGGCCCCAAACCGGAGAACGCGCCATGAAGCGTACGTTTCAGCCATCCAACCGGGTTCGCAAGAACCGCCACGGCTTTCGCGCCCGTATGGCCACGAAGGCTGGTCGCAAGATCCTGAACAACCGCCGCGCCAAAGGCCGCGCAAAGCTAAGCGCGTAAGCGTCACTTAGCTTAGGTTACAAGAATTGAAACCGCCGGTGGCACCCATAGCAGACCAAACGGTCAAGCCTATGGACGGGCCGCTGGCGGTTTCCGTTTGTCCGGACATGCGCGTTCTGACAAAGCGGGCCGATTTTGTCCGGTGCTCAAGCGGGCGCAGGCAAGGAACACCCGGCATTCACCTTCAGGCCCGCGAACGTGGACCAGATGAGGCAGGCGGCATTCGGGTCGGTTTCACTTGCTCCAAAAAGGTCGGTAACGCAGTGGCCCGCAACCGCGCTAAACGCCGCCTGCGCGAAGTCGCCCGCCTGATCCTGTCTACACATGGACGCCCCGATTGGGACTACGTCTTGGTCGGCAGAGCCGAGGTCACAGCCACCCTGCCGTTTACCCAGCTGCAATCCGACCTGATCCGCGCCTTGAAAAAGGTGCACGGATGACCCCACTGGCCCACATCGTTGCACTGCCAGTCAAAGCCTACCGCCTGATCTTTAGCCCTTGGGTCGGCCACGGCTGCCGGTATCAACCCACCTGCTCGGCTTACGCGCTTGAAGCCTTGGAAAAGCACGGCGGCCTCAAGGGCAGTTGGCTCACCCTGCGCCGGATTGGTCGGTGCCATCCGTGGGGCAGTTCTGGTATCGACAACGTGCCGGACTAAGGTGTCAGCCGTTGATCCCCGTTCGACAAGTTCTGCCGCACCCCTGCCCCGCCAGAAAACGTTGACGCAAGATCCTGATAGAACCGCGAACTGTCAAAGTACCAACTATGAGACGATATCGGCCCCTGTTGATGTGAAGGAACCTCACTCAGATACCGATCTCCACAGGACACATCCGCAAATGTCGGTGCAGGATCAGGTCTGATCCCATGTCGACCGCTGCGCAGCGTGTTCCCATTCAGAAACTGACCGGCTAAATCCAAAATCTGATCCTCCAGCGAATAGTAATTCGTCAGCCTATCGCACCGTTGCTGCATCACCAGTGATCCCCACGCCCCGTCAATCATCCAGTCCTGATCAGTGTCTGCAGCCACAAAGACTGCCTGGTCAACTTGTCCGGGAAAGAAGGCGTTTCCGACCTCACCAAAGCCGCGCAACGCCAGAAACGCCCCCAGCGAATGGGCCAACAGGTGGATACGGGCATTCGGATTTGCCTCGCGCAGTAACTTGATCCCGTCCAGCACCATATGCCGGGCCACAGCTTTGGCATCAAACCAATCTCGACGATAGGCCGAAGGCCACGGCTGCCCGTCGCTGGGCCAGTCGAACGCAACGACGGCCCCTTGGTAGTTCTGGGCCTTTAACCCGGCGGATATCTTGTCCATCCGCTGCAGCATTGTGTTCTGAGATGTGTTGAACCCATGCACATAAATCACAACGTCATTGTTCTGACTTTGGGCATGGACACCCTGCGCCCATGCCTGCGCATCCATCAAATGACCAGTGGTCACAGCGCTTGTTGTATTGCTCAGTGAGACATACCGCGTCACGGACGCTCTGTTATTGGAAAAACGGCCGTCGGATTGATTGAACGTGCGACGGGAATAAAAGAAACGCATCAAATACCTCCTCTAGAATGAGAAGGAGCTTACGCAGACACGCAGAACGGGAATAGTCAGGCTTTCCGTAGCTACCGCAGTTTCTCGAATGAGATGATGACGTCGCCAATATCCACCCCGTACCGCTTAACATAGGCGCGATTCAGCAAGCGGTCTTCGGAAAGCAGCCACATCCAGTCGTCAAACGTCACGCGAACGGTTTCATTCGTCCCATCGGCGGCGGGGACAGGCAGGTCAATTTCGTACCGCCAATTGAACCGATTGTCCTGTTCCTCGCCGGTCGCCACGCCAATCACACCGGGTGCGGTCCCCTCCCAGCTATCAGGGCCGGTCTTGCGCAAGGTCCAGATACGCTGTTCAGTCGCGCCATCTTCGTAAACGAAATCCTCAACCAGCCGTAGCCGCTCACCATCCCACTCGCCTTTGAGATCAACGACAAAGCTGCGGCGGACAGTCCCGAGGATGTCCTGAAACTGACCATATGCCACGAAATCCCCGTCGAAGAACTCTTCGAGGTTCAGCTTTTGTTTGCTGAGGGTGTTATCCTCAAACGAAGGTTTGCCGGTGCATGCGGCAAGAATAGCAAACGCGGCGATCAGCAGGGTGCGCATAAGAAGTCTCCTTGGGTCCAGCCAGAACATAGGGTGACTATTGCGTTTGGCGATCTTCGTGATCCGGCGTCTTGATCAGGTGCTTGATCCGGTCATCTTCACAATTGGCATAACGCAACCGGCGCGGCTGGTGATACGACGCAGCACCAAACAGCCGCACCGCCCAATATATCCCCCAACGCTGCCATCTCGGAACATCTGATGCGACCATCCCGAAACGCATCATATCATCGGCAAAACGGCGATCAATTTCGGTGTGGCCCTGCTGTGGAAAATCCTGCCAGGCAGAATAAAGGTAGTCATGCAGAACAGCAGCTTCCAGCCAAGGCCCAACCCGACCTGCAAACAACCGCAAAGGTCCGGGGACCGATGTCAGATCAGTAATAAAACCCGCAGGAACAGTGATATCTTGGGCCGCGCCTTTGGCGCTGAACCACCGGACAACAAACGGTGCTCCGGTCAGATAGACATCATTGGCGGGCCTAAAAACGGACCCGTCCTCTACTGACAGCAGGCGGTCCTTGGGACGAAACAACACCAGATCGC
Source organism: uncultured Paracoccaceae bacterium (assembly GCA_938016515.1). Lineage (GTDB taxonomy): Bacteria > Pseudomonadota > Alphaproteobacteria > Rhodobacterales > Rhodobacteraceae > Yoonia. Next base: position 6,611 of record CALILP010000107.1, on the reverse strand, counting down.
TGCAAAACAGCAACGCGTCGATCTGGGTGCCTGCCTCAGGATAGGGGTTCGCGACAGAAACGCAGGGCTTTGGATAACAAAGCATATCATCTTCCAATCGGGTCTTGGCGGCGCGGGTTCCGCAGGCTAGTGCTTTGGTATGCTTGACCAAGATACCGACATTCACCCGCTGTTCAACGGCGCGCCTTCTACGACAGAATTCAAGAAGCTGCGTAAACGCATCGTGCGCCATACCCGCGAAGCGATTGATCAGTATGGGATGATCGCGCCAACAGCGCGTGATGGGACACCACCAAAGTGGTTGGTCTGCCTGTCTGGTGGGAAAGACAGCTATACCTTGCTGGCCGTCCTTTATGAACTGAAATGGCGCGGGCTGTTGCCGGTCGACCTTTTGGCCTGCAACCTTGATCAAGGCCAACCCGGATTTCCAGCGACAGTCTTACCTGCCTTTCTGGAAAAAATGAACGTCCCGCACCGCATTGAATACCAAGACACCTATTCCATCGTGATGGATAAAGTCCCAGAAGGCCGCACGTTCTGCGCTTTGTGTTCGCGGCTGCGACGCGGCAACCTTTATCGGATCGCGCGCGAGGAGGGCTGCTCTGCGGTTGTCCTGGGTCACCATCGCGACGATATTCTTGAAACATTCATGATGAATCTGTTCCATGGCAGTCGCCTTGCGACCATGCCACCCAAATTGGTGAACGAAGAAGGTGATCTGTTTCTTTACCGGCCGTTAGCCCACGTCGCAGAACAAGACTGTGCCGCATTTTCAAAGGCGATGGATTATCCGATCATTCCTTGTGACTTGTGCGGCTCGCAAGACGGTTTGCAACGCCAGCAAGTCAAACAGATGCTTGACGGATGGGAGAAAAACCACCCCGGTCGGCGTCAAAAAATGTTCCGCGCTTTGATGAACACGCGACCATCTCACTTGCTGGACCCCAAGATCTTCGACTTCACTGAATTGACCACATCAACAGCGAAACCAACGCGCGGTTAACTGTTCTGTCAGACCTTCGCGTCATGGTCCGTCTGTCGCGATAGGTATGCGCGACCTGCCTCCGCTTGGGAGGAACACAATGCGATGGAATCTATGCGAAATATTATGCAACGCAGTGCACAGCGCTTGCGAAGAACCTTTGCTAAAGCGACGACGCCGCGCGAACAAATCACGCAGGCGCTCGAAGCGACCTTGCGCCGCGCATCGCAACACACACAAAACGCGATCGTTTTCGTGGTCGAGATAGACGAATTTCAGGCGTTGCACAGGTACTATAGCGGGCAAGACCTGACCCTCATTCTGAAAATACTCGAAGACCGCCTCAATGGCGCACTTCTGTCGCGTGACATGGTCCGTCGTCTTGACGGGGGACAATATGCCATCGTTATTTGCCCTTTGCGCGCCTACACACAGGAAGACATCCTGGTGATCGCGGGGCAAATACAACGGCTGATTTCCGTCCCGGTCATCTTGGCTGAAACGCAGGCAAAAGTGACTGCTTCGGTTGGTTGCGCTGTGATGAAAACGGAAGCCCTGCCGTCCGGCAACGCGGCGCTGGAAGCGGCACGCATCGCCCTGATGGAAGCGTTATCAAAAGGTCCATCCGGGCTACGCCTTTACGTCGCGCAAATGGGTGAAAGGGCCGAAATGCGCCGCGCCCTTGGCAAAGACGCGCGCGCGGCAATGGCTTCGGGCGCAATTCAGGCCTTCTTTCAACCGCAAATCTCGCTTTGCACCAAAGAAGTGTCGGGATTTGAGGCATTGGCACGATGGCAACACGACGATCGGGGGCTCATTTCCCCTGCTGAATTTCTGCCCGTTCTAGAAGAGGCTGGGATGATGCGGGCGCTTGGTCAGACGATGTTGCGCGACGCGTTGGCCGCTTTGCAAGGTTGGGATCGGCAGGGTCTCAAAGTCCCGCAGGTGTCGGTCAACATGTGTGGCGAGGAATTGCGCCATCCGGATATCACCCATGATATCAAGGCGCAGCTTGACCAATTTGAGATTAAACCGAACCGGTTGGTAATCGAGGTGTTGGAGACAGTCTACGTCGGGGACATGACGGACCCGATTATCCTGAACCTGAATGCGATTTCAAAACTTGGCTGTCACATTGATCTTGATGACTTTGGAACGGGTCATACGTCGATAAAATCTGTGCGCAATTTTGCGGTGAACCGGATCAAGATTGATCGGTCCTTCATCGTTGATGTCGACCGAGATGCCGAACAACAGCAAATCGTGAAAACGATCCTGTCGATGGCCAACAATCTTGCCGTCGACACGCTTGCGGAGGGCGTTGAAACCGACGGCGAAGTCGCGCACCTTGTCAAATCCGGCTGCGGGCACGCCCAGGGCTTTGCCATCGCCCGCCCTCTTCCGGTGGCAGAGGCCTATGCGTGGATCAAATCGCACATGATGCCACCGATTCCAGCCTCAATCAGTCAACGCTTGCAGTAATAAAGCGAACACAACACGGTACACGTCCACTGCACCCTGATTAAGGACAAACCTGCGAAGAATCCCCGCATTTCGCCCAAAACCGCTTGACCTTTGAGGCCCCGACAGGTTGAACCGGCGTGACGTTTTGATGACAACGGGGCCCCGCAGATGGACGAGCAAAACAAGAACCTGATCCTCGCCACAGTGCTGAGTTTTCTCGTTGTGATGGTATGGTTCTGGCTGTTTCCCCCAGAAGACCCTGCCCTGACCAGCCTGCCACCCGTCGCCGAAAGTACGGACGCCGCTGACGGCACGACACCGACAGCCGGCAGCGACACTGCCGTTGCAGCCGCAGAACCAACCGCGGCGACAACGACAATTGATGCACCACGCATCGCCATTGAAACGCCGGAACTGACCGGGTCGCTGTCGATGTTGGGTGCGCGCATCGACGATCTGTCCTTGCTGCAATACCGCGAAGATCTTTCAGATGACGCCGATATCGTGCGTCTGATGAAGCCCGTTGGCGAGGAAAACGCCTATTTTGCCAGCTTTGGCTGGGCTGCTGCCGAAGGCATTACCGCAGACCAAGTCCCCGGCCCCGATACAATCTGGGAAGTAGAAAGCGGCGAAACACTGACGCCTGAGACCCCCGTGACACTGCGCTGGGACAATGGTGTTGGCCAAATTTTCCGCACCACAATCAGCGTCGACGACCTGTTCATGTTTGACTACGCCCAAAGCGTCGAAAACACATCCGGCGCCGACATCACCTTGCGGCCTTATGGCCTGCTACGGCGGCACGGCGAACCGGCTGACCTGAAACGTTTCTTTATTCTGCATGAAGGTCTTGTGCGGATGACAGACACCGAGCTGGAAGAAACCACCTATAGCAATATCACCGACTATGATGTTGACGCACGCGAAGCCACGCAAGCCGAACGGCAAGAGGCAACGGTGAACGGCTGGGTCGGCTACACTGACCACTACTGGATGACAACGCTGATCCCGGAACAAGGGACACCATTCAGGTCGACCTCCAAGTACTTTGACAGCCGTAACCTTTTCCAGGCAGAAGCCGTGATGCCCTTGCAGACCGTCGCCGCTGGCGCCTCTGCAGAGGTGACAACACGCCTGTTCGCGGGTGCAAAAGAATGGGAAGCCATCCGCAACTATGAGCGTGAGGAAGGCGTCACCGGGTTCCTTGATAGCATCGATTGGGGCTGGTTCTTTTTCCTGACCAAGCCGATTTTCTGGCTGCTTCACTACCTCAACGTCCTGATCGGCAACATGGGTTGGGCGATTGTGGCGCTGACGTTCATCCTCAAAGCGCTGGTTCTGCCGCTGGCGTATAAGTCATACGTCTCGATGGCGAAGATGAAAGAGCTGCAACCCGAGATGGAAGCGCTCAAAGAGCGGACAGGCGAAGATCGTCAGGCCATGCAACAAGGCATGATGAAGCTTTATAAGGACAACAAGGTCAATCCGGCCGCCGGGTGTCTGCCGATCCTGCTACAAATTCCGATCTTCTTTTCGCTTTATAAGGTGATCTTCGTCACCATCGAACTGCGCCATGCGCCGTGGTTGGGCTGGATCAATGACCTGTCCGCACCAGACCCGTCTTCGTTTATTAACCTCTTTGGCATTCTGCCTTGGGCAGCACCTGAACAGGGCAGTCTGCTGGGCCTGATCTTTATCGGGATCATGCCAATTGTTTTGGGTGTTTCGATGTGGTTGCAGCAAAAGCTGAACTTGGCCCCCACCGATCCAACCCAAAAGATGATTTTTGCGTGGATGCCGTGGGTCTTTATGTTCATGCTAGGCGGTTTTGCCAGCGGACTGGTTCTGTACTGGATCACCAACAACATCATTACCTTCATGCAACAATACGCGATCATGACAAGCCACGGCGCAAAACCGGATGTGTTTGGCAACATCAAGTCTAGTTTCAAAAAAGGCGATGAAGCCTCAGAGGCCGCGAACAAATCCAGCAAACCGAAGGGAAAGTAAGATGGGAACCGTCGCCGCTTTGTGGCGGCATCCTATTAAAAGCCACGGGCGCGAGGCACTGGAACAGCTCACCCTGACCGCCGGGGAAACACTGCCGTGGGACCGGCACTGGGCCGTGATGCATGACCAGTGCAAACTGGATCCAGCCAATCCGGAATGGGTCCGCTGCCGCAACTTTGTCATCGGCTCTATGAACCCTGCCGTGGCTGGGACATGGGCAACATTGGATGAGGTCTCGGGGCAGATCACCCTGCGCCACGCGGATATCGGTACGCTGACCTTTGCACCGGATGATCCAGCGGATCAGGCACGTTTCTTGGCGTGGATCAATCAACTTGACCTGAAAACCCCTGCAACCGGGATCGCACCGCACATCCGTGGCCGGGGATACACGGACGACAGCAAACCGACTGTGACAATCATGAACACGGCCAGCCATGCCGCAGTCGAAGGTTTTCTGGGGAACCCTCTCGAAAAAGAGCGGTGGCGGGGCAACATCTGGCTGGACGGCCTGCCTGCTTGGCAAGAGTTCGACTATGTCGACCGCGATGTGCGGATCGGAGACGCGGTGATCCACGTCCATAAGAGGACAGAACGCTGTATGCATACCACCTCTAATCCACAAACTGGTCAGCGTGATGCTGATACACTTGGGGCATTGAACACTGGCTTTGGTCATCAGGATTTCGGGGTTGCAGGCGTCGTCGTCAAATCCGGGCAGATCAAACTGGGCGATCAGGCAGAGGTGCTGTAATGGAATTGCGTTTCCCAGAAGCCGAAATGCCAGATCAGGCCGCGTTGGAAAAGGGCCGTCTACTGTTTGCGGGCGAAACCGACTTCGTCAAAGGTGTGGTGGCGATGGACGGCTTGCCCCCTGCTGACCGGTTGGAAGTTTGCTTTGCAGGCCGGTCAAACGTCGGAAAATCCAGCCTGATCAACGCGCTGACCGGACGCAAAGGGTTGGCACGGGCCTCTAATACACCTGGCCGCACCCAAGAGATCAACTATTTCACGGCAGGCGACATCTATGTCGTCGACCTTCCCGGCTACGGCTTCGCAAACGCCCCGGTTCCGGTCGTCGAAAAGTGGCAAAGGTTGCTGAAAAACTACCTGGCGGGTCGCCAAACCCTGCGCCGGGTCTTTGTCTTGATCGATGCGCGCCACGGGGCAAAGGCCGTGGACGAAGAGATCATGAGCTTGCTTGACCGGTCAGCCGTCACGTTTCAGGTTGTCATGACCAAGGTCGACAAACTGAAGGGCGCAGCGTTGCAACAGTCGTTAGACAAGACACGGGCAGCGCTGGCCAAACATCCGGCGGCATATCCTGAATTGCTGCTCACCTCTTCTGAAAAAGGCGACGGGATCCCGACCTTGCGGGCGATCATCGCCGGAATTGACTGAACATGAAGGCCCAAGACATGAACCGCGATTGGATCGGCACCGCCAAAACCCTGTCACAGGCCCTGCCCTATTTGCAGCGCTATGCCGGCGCCATCGTCGTGGTTAAATTTGGCGGAAACGCCATGGGCGACGACGATGCGATGGCCGAATTTGCCCGCGATATCGTCCTGATGAAACAGGTCGGCCTGAACCCAGTTGTGGTGCACGGCGGCGGACCGATGATCAACGATATGCTCGATAAGTTGGGGATCACGTCCAGCTTTGTGCGGGGCAAGCGGGTGACAGACAAGGCGACAGTTGAAGTAGTCGAAATGGTCCTGACGGGCCTTGTGAACAAGCGGATCGTGCAAGCGATCATGGATCAGGGTGGCCGGGCTGTTGGCCTGTCCGGCAAAGACGACAACCTGATGGTAGCCGAAGCCGACGACCCGGAACTGGGCTTTGTCGGCAAGCCTGTCAAACTGCGGACCCAAGTGCTGAACGACCTGAACGCGGCGGGGATTATTCCTGTGGTGGCCCCGGTTGCCAGCGGGACTGCCGATGGCCAAACGTTCAACGTCAACGGAGACACGGCCGCGGGGGCGATCGCAGGCGCGCTGAAAGCCGACCGCTTGCTGCTGCTCACTGATGTGCCGGGCGTCAAAGGAGCCGACGGACAGGTCATGACCCAACTTGATGCGACACAGGTCCGGGCCATGATCGCAGATGGGACCATCGCGGGTGGCATGATCCCCAAGACGGAAACCGCGCTTAC
>CALILP010000106.1 GCA_938016515.1 uncultured Paracoccaceae bacterium | reverse complement strand
ATATCGAATTTGTGCCAACTTTCGACCATGGCGACGAAGCGGTACGTTTGACGCAGCACCACATCCACGCAGACATAAGCGCGGCTATGACGCTGGATCAACTGGCTGCTTTGGCAGGTCTTGGCCGCCGAACGTTCATTCGGAGATTTGCCAAGGCAACATCACTTAATCCAACCGAGTATATACAGCACACCCGCATCGCCAAGGCGCGCAGCCTGCTCGAGATGACAAATCGTCCTATGGAACAGATTGCGTGGGATATCGGCTATTCTGATCCGTCAGCGTTTCGAAAGGTGTTCCAGCGGATTTGCGGCGTGTCGGCTTCAGAATATCGCCGACAGTTCGGAACGCCGAATGGGTGATTATTGACGAAGCAGACCTTGATGGACGAGTCTTGAACGGCAGCTTCGTCCCGCGAACCCGACTTTCCCGCAAGCCACGCCAAAACCCAGCTCACCCCTCCTGCCCCGGCCCCCACCGCGCCACCAGTTTCGCCATAATTTGATCCCGCGCCTCGCGATATTTCACCAACTGCGCCTCGCGACTGTCCCCCAGCCCCGTCGGATCAAGGATCGGCCAGTATTCGACCTCCAAATGATGGACGCGGGTCAAATCCAAGGCTCGCCGCTGGCTGGCCGGGGACAAGGCAAGGACCAGATCGAAGGACGACAGGTCATCCCCCCAATCCTCCATCTCATCAAAACTGCGGGATCGATGACGAGACAGCTCTACCCCCAATTCAGCACAGACAGCGACAGAGAACCCATCAATCTCGAGGTCGTTCTTCACGCCTACGGACTGAATATAACACTCTGTCCCATATAGCTTTTTCATGATCCCTTCGGCCATCGGGGACCGGACAGCATTGTGGTCGCAACAAAACAAGACGGACTGCGGCAGGTCTTCGTAAGTCTTGTCTGCGTCGCTCACATCAACCCCCGAAATGCAGGACACAAATGAGGGTGAACAGGCGACGGGCGGTGTCGATATCCACCTCGGCCTTGCCCTCCAGCCGTTCCTGCAAGACGCGGGCACCCTCATTGTGGATCCCCCGGCGGGCCATATCGATGGTCTCGATCTGGCTGGGCGGCAAGGTTTTTACAGCCTCAAAGTAGCTTTCGCAGATCTGGAAATAGTCTTTCACAACCTGACGAAACGGGCCAAGAGAAAGATGGAATTCGCCTGCTTCTTTTTTCGCCTTGGTCGTGACAGCAAAGACCAACCGACGCTCGCGGATTGACAGGTTCAACCGGTAAGGGCCATCCGGGACAGCCTTTCCGTCACGCTCTGGCATCGTAAATGTATTGTCTTCCAACAGGTCAAAAATCGCGACCTTGCGCTCTTGATCAATTTCGGGCGTTGGGGCCGGCAGATTGCTGTCATCCAGCGAAATATGGAAAATCTTGCTCATGCGTCACCCCTATTGAGCCGGGCAAGCCGGGCGGACACAGACAATCCGTGGGCCTCCAGGCTTTCAGATGTGGCAAGCCGCTCTGCTGCGGGGCCAATGGCTGCCAAAGCTTCGGGCGTCATGCGTGCAAGGGTCGTACGTTTCACAAAGTCCATCACAGATAGCCCACTGGAAAAGCGCGCTGACCGGGCGGTGGGCAGCACATGGTTTGGTCCGCCTATGTAATCGCCAATCGCCTCTGGCGTCCATGCGCCAATAAAGATGGCCCCGGCGTGGGTGATTTTCTTAGACAAGCCATCTGCATCTGCAACACAAAGCTCAAGATGTTCGGGGGCAATGCGATCCGACAAGGCGACAGCTTCATCCAGGTCACGCACGGTGATGACGGCACCAAAATCACGCCATGACGCGCCTGCAATCGCACGACGCTCCAAGGTCTCAAGGCGCTTTTCGACGGCGCCAGCAACAGCCCGCCCAAAACCCGCATCATCTGTGATCAAAAGGCTTTGCGCACTTTCGTCATGCTCGGCCTGGCTGAGCAGGTCCAGCGCGATCCAGTCGGGGTCATTGTCCTTGTCCGCAATCACCAAAATCTCGGACGGGCCAGCAATCATATCGATACCAACCTTGCCAAACACCCGGCGCTTGGCTGCTGCGACAAAGGCATTTCCGGGGCCGGTGATCTTATCGACAGGGGCAATCGTCTCGGTGCCATAGGCCAGAGCGGCAATCGCTTGTGCGCCACCAATGCGGTAGATCTCGTCAACACCTGCTATCTGAGCGGCCAGTAGGACAAGCGGATTGATCGCGCCATCCGGGGTCGGAACAGTGATCGCCAACCGGGCGACACCGGCTACTTTCGCGGGGATCGCATTCATCAAAACAGACGACGGATAGGTCGCCAAGCCGCCCGGCACATAAAGCCCAGCCGCAGACACCGGGGTCCAGCGCCAGCCCAGCGATGCCCCGACCGCATCGGTCCACATCGCGTCATCTGGCATCTGACGGGCGTGATAGGCAGTAATCCGTGCGGCCGCCAGCTCTAATGCCGCGCGATCCTCCGCAGAGACTTTCGCGCATTCCGCTGCAATTTCAGTTTCGGAAAACCGCAAACCTGCCGCATCCAGCACCAACCGATCAAACTTTGCTGTCAGCGCCAGCACCGCGGCATCACCATGGGCACGCACATCAGCAATGATATCAGCAACGACATGATCCACATCAGGACTGTCTTCACGCTTGGCCCCCAACAGGGCGACAAAGCGCTCTTCAAAATCAACGTCAGTGGTGGAAAGAAACTGTGGCATCATGAACTCCTTGACCCGGTTCATATAGGCCACCTCGCGCGCCATCAATGCGCCACGCCAAGACTTCTTTGTTTCTTTATATATCCCGGGAGTTTGGGGGCTGGCCCCCATGACTTTTCAAGAAAAATCGGTCACTCAAAGGTCGTGCGCAGGGGCCTTTTTCGAGGGCGCGATATAAGGCCGGGTCACATCGCGCAACACAACTTCCAAGGCCTCGATATCAATCGCGACAGCCCCGTCGCCCGCCAACGTCAGCTCCAGCCGTCCCATGCCGTCTTCACCGGGCGTGAACGTCATCGACAAAAGCGAATAAACCATCTCACTGTCGCGCGGATCAACGCCTTGGGCTTTCACAGCCATCACATCTTCGATCACCATCACGGACTGCACCCGCTCAAAGTCGCGGCGGCGCGTCTTGGCGCGATCCACGTCTTCCCAGCGAAACCGATTCAACAGCAAAGCAAAGCGTCGGGCCTTACGATCCCAGCGCATTTCGGACGCAGGAAAGACAGCGTCCTGCACCAATGCCGCAATGACAGTCAGATCATCTGCGTCCAATGCCTTAAGACGCAATGGCTGCTCGCCGCCGTCCTCGAACTTTGCATCTTCGACCATTAGCTGGACACCCGTTCAATTTGGGCACCCACCGCACCCAATTTTTCCTCAACGTGCTCGTACCCGCGATCAAGATGATAGACGCGGTTCACGACCGTCTCACCCTCTGCTGCCAATCCGGCAAGGATCAACGAAACAGAGGCGCGCAGGTCCGTCGCCATCACGGGCGCGCCTTTCAGGCGATCCACACCGGTCACCGTTGCTGTCCCGCCCTGCACGTCGATGTCTGCCCCCATACGCACCAGTTCCGGGGCATGCATGAACCTGTTCTCAAATATCTTTTCTTCCAGAACAGAGGTCCCTTCTGCCAGACACAGCATCGCCATCATCTGGGCTTGCAAGTCAGTCGGAAAGCCCGGAAACGGCTCTGTCGTGACATCAACGGCCATTGGGCGATCCCCGCGACGGCGGACTTTCAGGCCCTTGTCGGTCTCGGTGACATCAACACCTGCAGCGTCCAGTTTTTCAGCGAAGGACGCCACCAGATGCATCTTGCCGCCCAAGCATTCGACCTCGCCGCCGGTGAACACAGGGGCCAGCATATAGGTCCCCAATTCGATCCGGTCGGTTACAACCGGATGTGTCGCAGCACCAAGACAGTCCACACCCTGAATGGTGATCGTAGAGGTCCCCTCGCCGTCGATTTGCGCCCCCATGCTGCGCAAACACATGGCCAGATCCACAATCTCGGGTTCGCGGGCCGCGTTGTTGATCACCGTTGTGCCTTTTGCCAAGGTGGCGGCCATCATGATGTTCTCAGTGGCCCCGACAGACGCAAACGGAAAGTCGATCACAGCCCCCTGCAACCGACCACCCGCTGCCTTGGCGTGCAGATACCCGTCTCGCAGGTCAATCTCGGCGCCCATTTTCGCCAATCCATCGGTGTGGATATCCATCGGCCGGGCCCCAATCGCGCAACCACCGGGCAGCGACACGATGGCATGGCCTTCACGGGCCAACAGTGGCCCCAACACAAGGTTTGATGCGCGCATCTTGCGCACGATGTCATAGTCAGCTGTCGTGTTGATCGCGCCGTGGGTCGACATCACCTGCACCTTGCCGTCCTGCAGCGCGGTCACCTCTGCCCCCAAGGATTGCAGCAGCTGGGTCATTGTCGCGATATCGGACAGGCGCGGCGCATTGGTCAGCGTCAGCGGCTCTTCTGACAATAGCGTCGCTGGCATCAGCGCAAGTGCTGCGTTCTTGGCCCCCGCGATCTCAATCTGGCCCTGCAGCTTTGCGCCACCCTTAACAACAATCGAATCCATCTGCTCTGCCTTATGCTTTTTTGTCTTTATCTTCGGCTGCGGCACGTGCCTTGGCCTGCGCTTTGCGTTTGGCCATATTCGCCTTCAACGCCGACTTCAGCCGGTCTTCGCGGCTTTGCGGGGCCTTTGGTTTTGAAGCGGCGTCACGTGTCATAGGCCACCTGTTACCAAGCCCACCAAAAAGGGTCCAGTGAGGGCTTGCGCCAGAACACAAGAACCGCTAATTCCCCGCCCTACGGATGCTGTGGTAGCTCAGTGGCAGAGCACACCCTTGGTAAGGGTGAGGTCGAGAGTTCAATCCTCTCTCACAGCACCATTTTACCTGACCGCCACACAGGTTCTTTCTTCATATTTCTCAGGCGTCTGAACACAACAACCTTGCGGCGCAATTTTGTCAAAATGACAGGTTACACGGCCCCTATGGTTGTTGCGAACATACAGGCCTTGCGGGCCATTGCGGCGCTGGCTGTGGTCTTTTTCCATTTGCCGACGTTTGGCTATGAAAGCCCCCTGCCTGATCCATTGCACGGCAATCTTGTGGAACTCGGCGCCTCCGGCGTTGACGTTTTCTTCGTCATTTCAGGGTTCATCATGTCGTTGTCGTTTGACAGGCGACCTGTGACTGCAGCTGACTTTGCGCGGAACCGGGCGGTGCGTATCATCCCGATTTACTGGTGCATCACCTTGCTTTGGTGGCTTTGGCTTGTGGCCACGTCAGAATACTTTCGCGACGCACATATGTCGGTGGGCCACCTGCTGGCATCTTTGTTCTTTGTGGCCCAACCGATGGGATATGCAGAACCCTTTATCCAACCGGGCTGGACCCTCGAATACGAGGCCTTATTTTACCTGATATTCGCCTGCTTTTCAGCGTCTGCTTACAGGAACGTCTTGATTGTCGGGACACTGATCGCAGCAGCTTTCTTGCTTGGCGGGCATTTTATCATGCTTGAGTTTGGTTTGGGCATGCTGGCCTACCACCTTTATAAAGCGGGGATGTCAGAACGGTCCGGCGTGATCGTCTTTGGGACCGGGATCGTCGTTTTGGTGATGACATCAGTGCTGGGGTTCAACCTGTCGTTCGAGGACAGCCTGACCAGTTGGCGGCGGTTGATGACATGGGGTTTGCCTGCTTTCCTGATCGTGCTGGGGGCGGCAAGCATGCCGGCGGTGCCATCCAAAGGACTGGCCCTGCTTGGTGACGCATCTTACAGCATTTACGTCTCGCACGCGGTAACCATTATCGCACTATCGGGTGTGATCGGCAGCACTTTCATGCACCCTTTGGCAGCCCAGGCCGTCTGCTACACAGCCTGCGTCGTCTTTGGCATTCTTACTTATCGCTGGCTTGAAAAACCGCTCACGGCGGCACTGAAACCAACGCGCCTGCCAGCGGGCGTCACATCCTGAGCTAGGGGTCATGACCCTAACCGGAACAAAGCTGGGTTTCAGGATCCAGCGCGACGTATTCAGCAGCAGAGATACGGTGAATTTCCGTAAACGGAATGAACTGCCATTCCTCGTCAAAGCGGGTTTTGACACCATTGCGCAGATACTTTGATATCTGCGGGTTCCCGACAAAGCCAACATTCACGTTCGCGCCGTGAAAGCCAAGTGTCAGGTCAGGATCAAGACAAGCATTTTCCAAGGTCGTAAACATCAAGCAAGCGGAATTGCAGTAGCCTTCGATTTCAACCCGCCCGCCCCAAAGCTTCAGAACCGCGCGATCAGTTTCAGCCGAGATCAGCTGCCCGCCACCGTCATTGCGGATCGTATAAACATCACCGCGCGGCAAGGGACGCCGATCATTGCAAGCAGCAAGCGACATCACAACGACACAGATCATCAATCGTTTCATTTGCGTGGACCCCAACATCAGCAGTCTTCTTTTTAAAGGTATGCCACCCTAGCCCCGCAGAAACAGGGGGAAAAACACGCAGGTCAGCAGTCGGCACGAACAGGCCAACGCGACCGCCGCCCGCCCATTCACAGAAAGTTTGCAGAATCAGGCGGAATATCATTCCGTGTCGCCACAAACCTGTGGGGGCACGGAAAATGAATGATCAGACAGTTATTGCAACGTCGCCAACAATAGAAATCCTGAACCTTTTGGATGCGCAAGTCCCGGATTACGTATCCGCAAAACGGCGCAATCATCAGCTTGGGGGCATCATCGGCAAGCTGAACCACGAGTTGATGTTCGGGACCAGTAACAAGCGCAAGAACGCAAGCGCCGCGCTGGAAAAGCTGGGATACGTTCTGGACTGATCCCAAATAATCAGGGCGCCACAGATGATCTGCGGCGCCCTTTTGTTTGTTCACATGACATCGAGAGATTTAGGTCCGCAGTTCCCAAGGGTTGGTGAATGCGCCCAAAGCTGCTGTGACATCCTCTTTCGTGGCCGCACCGTCGCTGTCGATATATGCGACAAGACCGCGCTTTTTGTCTTCAGCCACCTCGGCCACTTTTGCAGCGACAGATCCCTTTTCCAAGGCAGCGTCCAAGACGCGGGTGATCGCACTTTTGCGTAGATCAGGCTTAAAGATTTTGCCAACCGCCGTTTTGGGCAATTCGGCCATGACTTCAAGGTGCTTGGGGTGTGCTGCACGCTCGTGGATTTTGTCTTTGGCATAGGCCATCAACTCTTCCACGGTGACGTTTGCATCATCTGTCAATTCCACAAAGGCGCAAGGCACTTCGCCTGCGTGCGCATCTGGCTGGCCAATCGCACCCGCGAAAGCCACCGCCGGATGGCCGGCAAGCGCTTCTTCGATTTCGGCTGGATCGATGTTGTGACCGCCGCGAATGATCAGGTCTTTCGCCCGACCAGTGATCCAAAGATATCCGTCAGCATCAAGACGCCCCAGATCACCGGTGCGCAGATACTGCGGGGCATCACCCAAGGGGGAATCAACACCCGGATAAAACAGATCCTTGTTCTTATCGGCTTCGGTATAGGTCTTGCCGCCATAGACGCCGGGATTAGCGACACAAATCTCGCCCACCTCATCCGTCCCACAATCAATCTGTGTGGCCACCGACACGATACGCACGTCCGTGTAAGGGAAAGGAATCCCAATAGACCCGACACGCTTTTCGCCGTCCGGCGGGTTGATTGACACAAGACAGGTGGCCTCGGTTAGACCGTAGCCTTCGCAGATTGTGACGCCTGCAGCTTCTTCGAACCGTTTATACAGCTCCAGCGGCAATGGGGCAGAGCCGCAGAACGCCAACCGCAACGTCGAGATATCGGCATCCACCTTGCGCTGCATCAGTGCAGACATCGCCGTGGGAACAGTGATCATGAAGGTCACCTTGTGACGCTCGATCAGCTTCCAGAAATTATCAAAGACCCCCTCGCCCCGATACCCTTGCGGTGTGGGGAACACGACATGCGCGCCTGATCCCAGCGAGGCCCCAAGCGATACGATCGCGGCAAAGACATGGAACATGGGAAGCGGACAAATCTGAACGTCTTCTTCAGTGAACAAAAGCCGGGCACCCAGCCAAGCATTATAAACGATGCCAGAGTAGCGGTGCTGTGCCACTTTGGGCATTCCGGTCGTCCCACCGGTGTGGAAATAGGCGGCAACGCGATCGACCTTGCTGTCTTCAAACGACAAAGTTGTCGGCTGTTTCGCCATTTCTTTGCGGAAATCCACGACCTTGGCCTTATGGGTGACCGGCACCTTGGGCCGGATCAACGGCACGATAAATTTCTTGAGGCCGGTCAGATAGCGCAGCAGATCAACCTCGACGACGGCCTTCACGTTCGGGGCCATTGCCACCGCAGCTTCGGCTTTTTGGGCCACGTCAGTTTTTGGGAATGCCTTTAGGGTCACCAGAACCTTGGCACCGGTTTCACGCAGGATTGCAGCGATCTGTTCGGCTTCCAACAGCGGATTGATCGGGTTCACGATGCCCGCAACCTGCCCGCCCAGATATGTCAGGATCGTCTCTGAGGCATTGGGCAACAAGTAAGCGACAACATCCGTCTCGCCCACACCCAACCCCCGGAACATGTTTGCGACTTGTGCAGTTTGCTGCTGCAACTCACGCCACGTCAGCGTCTCGCAGGGGGCGCCGGGATCGGAGAACATCTGGAACGTGACCGCCTTGCGGTCGGGAAAAGAGGCAGCCGTTTTCGACAATTGCGCAAACGTCGTAACGGGTAAGTTACGGTCCTCCCACGGCATTTCGTCAACAATTGCGTCGCGGTCGGCAACATTTGCATAAGGCATCGCGGCCTCCTCCCATTATTCTTGCTATCTACCTCGCGCGCTACTGGCGAAAGGCCTCCCACGCGTAGGATGCGTTGGATGGCGTGAACGCGCAAGTATAACGCGGCGTTTCGATCTATTGGGCCGCAACACCTGCGGTGAACTGCAAACGAGCCAACCGTGCATACAAGCCGTCTTGGGCCACAAGGCTGTCGTGCGTGCCTTCGGCGACGATGCGGCCGGCCTCAAAGACGATGATCCTGTCAGCCTTCTTTACGGTGGCAAGACGGTGGGCGACGATCAAAGTGGTGCGGGTCTTTGCCAAATCCTCGACGGCGCGCTGTACGGCACTTTCACTTTCGGCATCCAACGCAGACGTTGCCTCATCCAGCAGCAAGATCGGGGCATCGCGCAGAATGGCGCGGGCAATCGCGATCCGCTGTTTCTGGCCACCTGACAACATCACACCACGCTCGCCGACATAACTGTCATAGCCATCCGGCAGGCCGATCAGGAAATCATGGGCGGCGGCGGCCTTTGCCGCAGCCTCGACATCTGCATCCGAGGCGCCGGGCCGGCCAAAACGGATATTCTCGCGGGCGGTATCGGCAAAGATAACAGGGTCTTGCGGGACCAAAGCGATGTGGCTGCGGAAATCGGCACGGGTCAGGTCGCGTAAATCAAGACCGTCAATTGTGATCCGACCGGATTGCGGATCATAAAACCGCTGCACCAACTGGATGATCGTCGTCTTGCCCGCACCGGATGGGCCAACCAAAGCAACGGTCTCGCCCGGTTTGATATCCAGCGACACATGATCCAAAGCAGAGATACTGGGCCGGGACGGATAGCTGAATTGCACGTCTTCAAAGGTCAGCGCACCGGTGACATTGGCAGGCATCGGCAACGGCGCATCGGGATCCTGCACTTTGTCTTCGGTCTGCAGCAATTCGACCAAACGCTCTGTCGCACCGGCTGCACGTTGCAGCTCGCCCCAGATTTCGGTCAAGGCAGCCAGCGCACCGGCCACCATGATTGTGTAAATCATGAACTGCACCAGCTCGCCTACGGTGATCACACCCGTCTGAACGTCATTGGCCCCCATGTACAAGAACCCAACGATCCCCGAAAAGGCCATGAAAATAACGATGGCTGTCAACACGGCGCGGGTCTGAATCCGGCGGCGGGCAGCATCAAAGCTTTTTTCGGTCACGTCAGAAAACTTGGCCCGGCTCAGGGTCTCATGGGTGAACGCCTGCACGGTCTGGGCCGACAACAACTGCTCAGAGGCATCGCCGGACGAGGCCGCGATCCAATCTTGGTTCTCTTTGGAAAGCTTGCGCACCTTGCGCCCCAAAACGATGATCGGAATGACAATCACCGGGATCGGCCACAGCACCAGCAGCGTCATCTTCGCGGATGTATAAAGCATCAAGGCGATCCCGCCGACAAAGATCAGCACATTGCGCAATGCAACCGAAACCGAACTGCCGATCACCGACAAAATCAGCGTCGTATCCGTCGTGATCCGGCTGAGCACTTCACCGGTCATGATATCTTCGTAAAAGGCCGGGCTCATCCCGATCATGCGGTCAAAGACAGCCTTGCGGATGTCAGCCACCACACGTTCACCCAGCCGGGTGACAAGGTAGTACCGCAGGGCAGTACCCACAGCCAAAAGGGCCACAATGCCAAGGGCTGCAAGGAAATAACTTTGCAGGATTTCCCCTTCGCCAATGTCGAAATTGTCGATCACCCGGCGCACGGCAATTGGCAAGATCAACGAAATGATAGCCGTGAAGGTCAACGCGGCAAGGGCTGCAACAACCATCACGCGATACGGCCGCATAAAGGGCCACAACTCGCCCAGGGCCCCTACCTTCTTAGAGGATTTACGGTCTTCGTCATTTACGGGTGGGGCGTCGGCCATTGTCTTTGTCTTCCAGCGGTGGTTGTCAGCACATAGTCCGGCAACCGCCAATCCACAAGAGAACCCGCCTGCGACAAAGGCGGGCTAAACCCATTGGATTTCCGGTTTTATCCAGCCCACGCAGGCCCACACTGGTCCAATGATTAAGATGTCTTTGGAAATGATAGCCGGACAGAAATTTCAGGTCTGGCTGGCTGGAGCGGGCGGAGGGAATCGAACCCTCATCTCCAGTTTGGAAAACTGGGGTCTTAACCATTACACAACGCCCGCTCAGCTGAGGGCGTCGTATTTCAAAGCAAAGTCGGCGTCAAGACTGGTACGCCGATCCAGCGCCTTCTGTCCGCTACATCCTGACGCGTAAATCAGCGCCTTCCGACAGCACGCCAAGGCAGCGGCCTAGTCAGCTTTGCGCCCCACAAACCCCATCGCACTTTCAAGTGCCTCTTGCAGGGCTTGGGCGCGTGCCCGTTCGACATGCATCCGAAAGCGATCAGGTCCGCCTATCCGGTACAAAACCACATCCAGCCCGAATAATCGCCGTAAAGCCGAAGCAGACGGGACCCCGTCGGTGATGTCAGCACCCCGTTGCAAAACCTGCAGCGCGCGTGGTCCTGACAGATCATAGACCACGAAGCCATCGGTCATATCAGAAACGGCCTGCCTGGCTTGTGCATCCCATCCGTCTGGCAAGGACAGGCCGTTGACCATCAACACCTGATCGCGCCGCAATCCAACCGCATAGCTGTCGCCATGTGCCGGATCGGGCCAACTGACCACTTGGCTGGCCACACCCGCACCCGCATGCACCCGCACGCCAGACACAAGGGTCTGACGGGCCAACGTCTGTTGTGCCATCGTCAATGCGCCCACAGTTACCTTGTTGGAAAACGCAGACGGGGCGCGCCATTTGTTGCGATCGTCACGCATGTAGCTTCTCCCCTTCTGCATCGTAAAAGCAGGGTGCGCAGATGGTGACGCTTTGGCGGCTGCCCATATGCCACGCCTCAACACCTTCGCCGTGACGGTTTGCCCCGTTATCCACCAGTGCAAGGGCAATCGGATGGCCCAGCGTCGGGCTGTCGTAACTAAAGGTCACATACCCCAGTGACACCTCCCCGCCGGGCAGCACCACATGCGCGCCCGTAGCAAGGGCGGCGGCACCATCCTGAACGCGCAGACCCACCAGCATCTTGCGCGACGTCCGGTTCGCGTTCTCGGACCGCAAACTTCGGTCCCCAACAAAAGCAGTGGTTTTCTTTTGGCGCGGCGCCCAGAACCCCAGATCATGAGGCATCGTTTCGCCGTCGGTATCCTTGCCCACCATGATATAGCCCTTTTCGGCGCGCAGGATCGACACGGCCTCCAGCCCAATCGCACCACCACCATGATCACGGGCAGCAGCAATCACAGCCTCCCATAAGGCCGCAGCCTTACTGGCGGTGACCGAGATCTCAAAACTCACATCACCGGTGAAACTGACCCGCGCAATCCGCAAGGCATCACCCTGCCACGTCGTCTCGCGCAGCGTCATATGGGCAAAGGCCGCTTTATCCAGATCACACGCAACGCCCAGCGCCGCCACAACCTCTCGCGCCTTCGGCCCCGTCACCGTGACAGTGGCCCAAGCCTGCGTGGTGTCATGCACAAAGATCCGGTCGGGATCATTGCCGTCCTGACGCCAAGCCTCCAGATGGCGCAGAACGCCGTCGGTGTGACTGGACGAGCATGAGACGATGTAGCTTTCCGGCGACAGGCAGGCGACGACACCGTCGTCATACACAACCCCGCCCTCGGTCAGCATAAACCCATAGCGCAGGTGGCCGGGCTTCAGGGTCGTGATCGTGTTGTAATAGACGAAATTCAGAAAAGCTTTGGCATCCGGCCCCATCACCGCAATCTTGCCCAGCGAAGAGCCGTCAAAGACCCCGACATGGGTGCGGGCCATCACAGCCTCTTGCGCAATCAAGGCGGTCTGGTCGCCCTGCCCGTACCAGCCGGGTCGCAACCAGCCGCCGTATTCGCAAAGGGCAGCATCAGCGGCGCGATGCAGGTCTTCCAGCGGCAGGCGCTTGACCGGTGCCCATTGGGTCTTGGCGTGCTGACCGTGGAACGCCTCTATCGGGATCGGCACGAATGGCGGGCGGAACGTTGTGGTTCCGACCTCGGGGATCGACACGCCCTGCACACTGGCCATCGCGGCCAACCCGGCCATATTGGCCGTCTTGCCTTGGTCGGCGGCCATGCCAAGTGTCGTGTACCGCTTGAGATGCTCGACCGAGACGTAATTCTCGCGGGCAGCCATCTCAACGTCCTTGAGGGTCACATCGTGCTGGAAATCAATCCACTGGCGACCAGCGCTGCCCGGTTTCGGCCACAGCGGGGTCAGGTGATAATCTGTCGGACCACGCGTCACAGAACGGCCTGCACCTGCGGTCTGGCCTTCTTCCAGCGCCTGCTCCAGATCGAACGTCCCGTTTGCAGCGCCGACGGCGACCATATCCACCGGCGATTTGCCGGGCAAATACGCCTGCCGGTCGGGGCACCAGTCCAGCTTGCCACCCGCATGACGCCACAAATGGACAAGCGGGGTCAGACCGCCCGACATCAGGACTGTATCAGCATAGCGCCGGGTGCCTTTCTGCGAAATGCCAGCGACACCCCGGCGGCCATGAACCGTCACGGCACCCTTGGCAGGATCGACCCGTCTGATCCGCCCCCCCGCACCGTCAAGCACCGCCACAGCCCGCTCTGCCGCTGCATTGTTTGCGACCACGGCCATCCGTTGCCCCACCAACACGCCATAGCGGGTCACAAAGTCAGCGGCCCCCTGCAAAGACATCACCCCCGGCACATCGTTATTGGCACAGGTCACAGGCCGGTCCAAAGCGCCGGTCGCCAGCACAATCCGACGGGCCCGCATCCGCCAGCGGCGTGGTGCGGCGCCAAATCCAAACTGCTGGATCAGGCCCACCAGTTGATGATCATAGACACCATAAGCGGTGGTCCCAACCAGCACCTGACCACCCGCCGCGACAAATGCAGCCTTTTGTGCGGTCACCCATTTAGCCGGGTCTGCGCCCGCGATAGCGACCTCTTGCAAGGCACTGCCCCCGACATCCGGATGATCATCCACCAAGGTCACAGCCTCACCACGTTCTGCAGCCGTTCGCGCAGCAATCAGTCCGGCAGGGCCACCACCGATCACCAGGACATCGCAAGCCGCGTTTACCTGATCCGAGACGTAATCGTCATAGACGGCATCAGACACATGGCCCAATCCAGCCATCTTGCGGATCGCAGGTTCAAACAGGTGCCAGTCGGGCCAGATGAAGGTCTTGTAATAAAACCCGGCTCCCAGCCAGCGGTGAAACAGGTCCAGCCCGCCTTTGACGTCATACTTGGCAGAGGGCCAGGCATTCACCGCACGGACATCCATCCCGTCTTCAAGCGGGGTCGTCGCAGCTGGCACATTCGGCATTTCGCGGCCGTTCAGACGGACCGTCATCATCGCATTCGGATCATCCACCCACGCCCCCCATACGCCACGCGGTCGGTGGTATTTGAAGCTGCGACCAACAATCCTGACGCCATTTGCCAGCAAGGCAGAAGCGATCGTATCGCCTGCAAACCCACCATAAGGCCTACCATCAAACCGCAACCGCAGTGGCGCTTTGCGGTCAATCAGACCGCCAGATGCCAATCGCCTTCCGGTCATGACCCGTCCTTGCGCAGGGCTTGCGTGCCCAGAACAGCCATCGTGACGCTATCACGCTGCATCACGAACAGCTCGGCGCAGGTCGTGTGCATCCATACTTCACGCACCGGCCCCTTTTCATTGCGTTGGGTGTGCAGATAGGTCGCCCATTCTGCGTCAGAGATCGGCTGGGTCGTGTCAGGGCGGACTTTTCCGGCCTCAGCCACAAAATGAAACTCGGTCTCATTGCGCGGACCACAAAAGGGACATGTGAAAACCTGCATCCAATCCCCCTAATGCGGAATGCCAGAGGCGGCACTTTCGTCCACCAGCATTCCGGTCTCAAATCGTGTCAGGTCAAACGGACGGCTGATCTCATGATGCGCACCGTTGGCCATCAGATGGGCCAGAAAGTATCCACCGGCCGGGATCGCCTTAAACCCACCGGTGCCCCACCCACAATTCAGGTACAGACCCTCCACCCCGGACGGCCCAATAATCGGAGAGCTATCGGGCGTCACATCCACGATCCCGCCCCAATGGCGCAGCAGCTTGACCTTGGCCAAGGCAGGCATCATCTCGGCCAGCCCGCCCAAGACGGTCTCTTGGACCGGCATATTCCCGTTCTGTCCATAAGACGGCACCCGGTCGAGGCCCCCGCCAATGACCAGTCCCCCCTTATCCGACTGGCTGACGTAAGTGCCGGTCGCAGGGGATAAAACAACGGTATCCAACACCGGCTTCAACGGCTCGGACACAAAGGCCTGCAAGGCATAAGAGGTGATCGGCAAATCATACCCACCCAACTGGGCCAGCACGGACGAATGACCGGCAACAGCCGCCCCCAAAACACCGCCGCGAATATCCCCCAACGAGGTCGTCACACCAACACAGCGCCCCGCTTCGGTGATGAAATCCAACACCTCGCAATTCTGGATGATATCAATGCCCAGCGCATCCGCAGCACGGGCATAGCCCCAAGCGACAGCATCATGACGGCCCGTACCACCGCGCGGCTGGATCACTCCGCCATGCACAGGATAGCGGGCATCATCGCGAAAGTTCAGGACGGGGGCCAACCGGCGCACCTGATCCCGGTCCAGCAGTTCGGCATCCAACCCGTTCAGGCGCATCGCGTTACATTGGCGGGCGGCCATCTCCATCTCTGGTTCGGAATGGGCCAGCATCAGCATACCGCGCTGCGAAAACATCACGTTATAGTTCAAGTCCTGCGACAGGCCTTCGTACAACCGAACCGAAAAGTCATAAAGCGCGGCACTTTCCGGATAAAAGTAATTCGACCGGATCACAGTGGTATTCCGGCCGGTATTCCCGCCGCCTAACCAGCCCTTCTCGATCACGGCGACATTGGTGATCCCGTGGTTTTTGGCAAGGTAGTAGGCCGTGGCAAGCCCATGCCCACCGCCTCCAACCACGATCGCATCATATGCAGCCTTGGGCGTCGGAGACCGCCACGCCTGCCCCCACCCCCTGTTGCCGGTCAGCCCTTCACGGAGCAGGCGAAACATAGAATATTTAGACATCTAGGCAGCCCCGTACTGCTTTGCATAGGCGGCAAAAGCAGCGATCACATCTGGGTCAGGGTCACGCCCGGTGAACCCCTTCAAATACCCGGTCACGCGGCGCAATCGGGTGTCCATCGTCTCGTGAATTTCAAGGGCATGATAGCCAAGCTGCATGTAATAGATGATCCGGCCCCGGGCATCCGCCTCATCGGCAGGATAGCCATGCCGGGCAAACATCGCGATCACAGCGTCAAGACGAGTGGTGTCAGCCACATCAATCCGGGTACGGACCGCTGGATCGCGCCGCGCCCATTCGCGCACGGCAAAATCCAGACGTTGATCAAACAGGTCCCGGTTCACAAAACAGCGAAAGAAGTTGCACACAGCCGCATCAATCCCCCCTGCATCCATCTCGCAGTGGGCCACAACAGTCTTGATATTCGCGGCCTCCCACTGGGCCAGCAGATCATCCAGCAACGCTGTGCGGTCCTTGAAATACCAATAAAAACTGGACCTTGAGACACCAAGCTGATCGCTCAGCGTCAGCACCTTCACTTCGCCCACACCCCGGCTGACCAGAATATCACGCGCAGCAGCCACCCAATCGGCGCGGGTGACTTTTACATTGCCCTGTGGGCGGGTCGGCGCGGCAGCAGTCGTCATGTCAGCTTTCCGGTTCCGCACCACCCTTGGCGGTACGCGTTGCGATAGCAGCCTGCAATGCGGCCACCTTATCCTCATCTAAGCTGACCGACGCCGGCTGCGCGAGGATTTCTTTCCAGACCCGCGTCGCACGCTGCGAGGCATCCTGCGCCCCCCGCTCCGTCCACGTTCCGAAATTTGCGTAGTCATGCACCACC
This sequence comes from uncultured Paracoccaceae bacterium, assembly GCA_938016515.1. GTDB lineage: Bacteria > Pseudomonadota > Alphaproteobacteria > Rhodobacterales > Rhodobacteraceae > Yoonia. The sequence goes on along the minus strand of CALILP010000106.1, from coordinate 1,606 downwards.
GGATCGTAAAACTCTGTCTCATATCGGGCCATTGTCTGGGTCGTTGCAAAGAAATGACCGCTTGGGTCCACCTCTGAAATCGCGGTCTCAAACCCGATCTCATCCGGACCCGCTTGGGCTCCTGCACACAACTCAGCCACCATGTTCAGCACTTCGGCGTCCGTCACCAGTTTTTCATAAGACACGGTCAACCCACCTTCCAGCCAGCCCCCCGCATGGATCACCACCGTGGCCCCGCCCATCAGACAGCCCCACAGACCCATCTGATTTTCGTTCGCGGCCTGCGCATCGTTGATGTTTGACGCCGACCCCGCAGCCGACCGCCACGGCAGCCCCAAGAACCGCGCCAACTGCCCTGCCGCCAGTGAGGCCTGAAAATGCCCCGGCGTGCCAAAGGCAGGTGCGCCAGAGCGCATATCGACGTTGGATGTAAACGTGCCATAGCACACAGGCGCGCCCGGATTGACCAACTGCGTCAAGGTGATACCGGCCAAACATTCCGCATGACTAAGCGTCATCGCACCCGCCACCGTGATCGGGGCCATCGCCCCCATCAGCGTGAACGGGGTCACGATCAACACCTGCCCAAAGCGCGCAAAGTCGATCAGGCCTTGGGCCATCGGAATATCCAAGGTGCGCGGACTGTTGGTGTTGATGATCGTAAAACAATGCGGATTAGCAGCAAATTCGTCATCCGTCCGGCCCCGAAAATCCTGCAACATCTCGAAGCTGTCCATCACCTGCGGGGTCCCACGGGCATACACAAACGGCAGCTTGTCCGAGAGCGTCAGCTGCGTTTCCAGCGTGAAGTAATGACGCAAATGGGTCGGAATATCCTGCGGTTCGGTGATCGGCGGCAGCATATGATACACGTCAAAATGCTGCAGGATCTTGATCAACTCCTGAAAGTCCTGCCCCGACCCGGGTCTGCGCCCCCGCTCCAAGTCCGTCGCATGGGGCGTGCCCGATGCGGATTGAAACACCAGCGACCCAAGCTCCATGAACACGTCACGCTTGGGATCACCGGCGCGGCAATGAATAGACTTCGGCGCGGACGCGACCGCCGCCTCAATAATCTCGCGCCCGATCCACACCATCTCGCTGTCGTCATCGACACGGGCGCCTGCGGCCTTAAAAATCCGCCGCGCTTCGGGCAGCAGCACTTTCATGCCCAGTGTTTCGTGTATCTTCAGCGCAGTTTCATGCATCGATGCAATCTGATCCGCCGAGAACACATCCGTCGTCGGAAACGGGTTCTTCAACTGGCTGTAATTTACCTGTCGTTTGCTGACCTTGGCCTCGCCGCGATTGCGCCGCCGCCTGCCACGCTCTGGCTTTCCATCTGTCATATCAGCCCCGCATCGCTTTGCCACCCGGATCATAGGGCGCGGCCCCAATGACCCGCGCCGCCCGCTCCTTACCGACTACATGCACCGTCAACGCGGTCCCTTCCACTGCACAGGCTTGATCCACCATCGCCATCGCCAGCGATTTCTGGACCGTATGGCCATAACCGCCCGAGGTCACAAACCCGACCATCTTGCCGTCCTGCCAAATCGGCTCATACCCCGAGGCATCCGCCCCATCAGCATCCACCTCCAACGTC
>CALILP010000105.1 GCA_938016515.1 uncultured Paracoccaceae bacterium | reverse complement strand
ATCGGGCCATGACCAGTCCACCACCGCACCCAGACTTCTTTGTTTCTTTCTATATCCCCGCCGGAGGCTCCCGCAGTTTCATCCCCACACCGGCCAATGCCCATCACACCGGGTCCACAAACCGCACTGGCCTGCGCACATTCACCCCGGCAGGCGAAATGGCACAGTCAAACGCCATCACCTCAACCCCTACAGCACGGGCGGCATGAAACGCTGCGACATAGGTCCCGTCGATGTCCCCGGCCAACGTCAGGTCCGCGCAATCCGTACGTTGCACCAGGTACAACATCACAGCGCGGTGGCCCTGACGGACCATTTCGGCCAGTTCCACAAGATGTTTCGTCCCCCGTGCCGTGACGCTATCAGGAAATTCGGCCAAACCGGGCTGACGGGACAGGGTGACGGATTTCACCTCGACGTAGGTATCCGGCCCCTGCCCGCTGAGCAGAAAATCAATCCGCGAATTTTCCCCGTATTTCACCTCTGGCCGCACCAGATCATATTTCAGCCCGGGCACCTCATGCGCCAGCAAGGCTGCCTTCAACGCCCGGTTCGGCACAGAGGTATCCACCCCCGTAAAGTGACCATTCTCGTGATCCACAAGACGCCAGCCATACTTTAGTTTTTTCTTCGGATCATCATTAGGTTCCAGCCAGATTTTCGTCCCCGGCTCCGCCAGCCCCATCATTGAACCGGGGTTGGCGCAATGCGCCACCACCTCGGTCCTGTCCTCCAACGAGCAATCGGCCAGAAACCGTTTGTAGCGACGGAACAGGCGGGCGGGGATGAGGGGTGTGGCAAACTGCATGGGACCGCCTATAACATGCACAAACCACAGGAGACAGAGATGCCAATCACGACAAAAAATGCGGGTGCGAACCCGGATGCCGCCATGCTCGTGATCGGCGACGAAATCCTCTCTGGCCGGACCAGAGACGCCAATATGCATCATCTGGCCGGGCAACTGACAGAAGCGGGTATCGACCTCAAAGAGGTCCGCGTGGTCAGCGATGATGCCCCCGCGATCATTGCCTCCGTCAAAGCCTTGTCCGCCACCTACGACACTGTTTTTACCAGCGGTGGCATTGGCCCCACCCATGACGACATCACTGCAGATTGCATCGCCGCCGCTTTTGATGATCCCATCGACATTCGCGACGATGCCCGCGCCTTGCTGGCGGCCCACTACGACCGCAATGGGATGGAGCTGAACGCCGCCCGCCTGCGCATGGCCCGCATCCCCGACAGTGCCACCCTGATCGACAACCCCGTCAGCGTTGCCCCCGGTTTCACGATCCGAAACGTGCACGTCATGGCCGGGGTCCCGTCGGTGTTTCAGGCGATGGTTGCCAGCGTCCTGCCAACCCTGAAAGGTGGCGCACCTTTGCTGTCGCGCACGCTGCGTGTTCACCGGGGAGAAGGCGATATCGCAGGGCCGCTTGGGAGCTTTGCGCAAGACTTCGCGGACCTTTCGGTCGGATCCTACCCTTTCCAGAAAGATGGCAAGTACGGGTCCAACATCGTGGTCCGGGGACAGGACGCCACCCGGCTTGATGATGCGATGCTGGCGCTGGAAAAGATATTTACGACATGACCCTGCCCGACGCGCGCACGCTTTGCGATGTCATTGACGTCACATGGCCGGCAGCCGCAAAATCGCGCGTCCCGGGCTTCATCATCCGCAACGGCCTGGGGGGCGGCAAACGGGTGAGTGCCGCCACCGCGACATCGCCCGCCCGCGCACAAGAGCTACCGTTCGCAGAAGCTGCTATGCGTGATCTGGGCCAAGACCCGCACTTCATGATCCGCGACGGCGAAGAGGCGCTCGACAGCCTGTTGGCAGACCACGGTTTCGTCATCAAAGACCCCACTAACCTTTACGCAGCCCCGATCGCAGACATCGCCATCCCACCCCCACCTGTGACCAGTTTTCAGGTTTGGCCGCCCCTGAAAAGCCAGGACGAGATCTGGCTGCAAGGTGGCGTTGACCCTGCACGCATCGCTATCATGCATCGGGCCACCTGCCCCAAATCTAGCTTTCTGGGTCGTCTGAACGACCGTCCCGCTGGCGTGGCTTTTGCGGGCATTTCAAATGATTGCGCGATGCTGCATGGCTTACTGGTGGCCAAAGATGCCCGGCGTCAGGGCCTTGCCGCGCATTTGACCCAAGCCACAGCCGTTTGGGGGCAATCACAGGGTGCCACATGGTATACGCTGGCCGCCGTTGCCGCCAACAAAGCGGCCAATGCGCTCTACACTTCCCTCGGGATGACCATTGTGGGACAGTATCACTATCGTATCAAACCGGATGCCTGACGTGACCAAAGAACCCACCGCCCTTGACCTGCCGATGGTCGACCCGTTGCCAGAGCCGACGCAGAAGTACTTTGACGTCTGCCAAGACAAGCTGGGCATGGTGCCCAATGTCCTGCAGGCTTACGCTTTTGACATCGACAAGCTGAACGCCTTCACCGGCCTTTATAACGATGTCATGCTCGCAGACAGCGGCCTGACCAAGCTGGAACGCGAGATGATTGCTGTTGTCGTTTCCTCCATCAACAAGTGCTTTTACTGCCTGACCGCCCACGGCGCTGCCGTCCGAGCGATGTCAGGTGATCCGCAGTTGGGCGAGATGCTGGTGATGAACTGGCGGGTGGCTCATCTGGATGCCCGGCAAACTGCGATGCTGACCTTTGCCGAGAAGATGACCACCAGCAGTGCCACGATTGTTGAGGCGGACCGCGACGCGCTCCGCGCTGTTGGTTTCACCGATCGCGACATTTGGGATATTGCGGCGGTGACCGGGTTCTTTAACATGACCAACCGGGTTGCCTCTGCCACGGATATGCGGCCCAACGACGCCTATCACGCGCAGGCGCGATGATCCGGGCAGCCCTCCCATTCTGTCTGATCGGCTGGGCTGCTGCGGCGACTGGCCAGGCCCTGCAAGTTCCTGCCGCAGCTTCCATCACCACCGAGGTTGCCGCCGCACCTGACCAACTGCTGATCGCGATTGCACCGATGGCAGATGGTGCCATGCCCACCGCCATCATCGAAGGCACCCTGACCCGCAGCGTCTGGAAAATAACCGAGACACCTGAAACCACGCTGGCCTTGCTGCTGCCTATGGTGCTTCAGCTTGAATCCGATGGCTACACCAAGACCTTCAGCTGTGCAGACAGCCAATGCGGTGGTTTTGACTTTCGCTTTGCCGTTGATGTTCTGCCCCCGCCCGACATGCAGGTCAATCTGGCCGACTTCCAGTATTGGACCGGCACCAATGACACCGATCATGTGGTTTTGCTGGTCAGCAAGATCGCGCAGGCCGTCTACATCCAGATTGACCGGATTGGTAGCACACCTGCCGCAGCCCCGGTCGCCGCGCAAAGCCCGACGATCGCGACACGGTCGACGCCCGGCAGCTTGGGCGCCACGCTTGAGGCAGACGGCCGTGCGATCTTGCCCGATCTGTCGTTTGCGCCCGGTACATCATCGCTAGCCGCAGACAGCTATGCGTCTTTGTCCGCTTTGGCCGATTTTTTACGCGGCAATCCGGCGTTGCGCGTCGCCCTTGTAGGGCACACCGACACCGCAGGCTCGCTTGCCGCCAACATTGCCTTGTCCAAGAAGCGGGCGCAATCTGTGATGGCCCGCCTGACCGCCGCATATGACATACCCGCACGTCAGGTTGCCGCAGAGGGGATGGGCTATCTTGCGCCCGTCGCCAACAATCTGTCCGCAGATGGACGCGAGGCCAATCGCCGGGTCGAGGTGATCATCGTCGGTCGCGCCGAATAGCGCTGCGCCCTAGAACTTTGCCACAAAGTTGATGAACACGCCCTGATCGTCCTGCACCAGATCGGTCAGGTCATCAGAGAACCGACCAAAGTTGTACCCAATCCCAACCTTTACGTTGTCTCCAAAGTGCCGGTACCCCACTGCCAGCAACCCGGTGTCCGACGTCTCACCTTGCACCGTGTTCAGGCTGCGCACTTCGACCAATGCGTCCCATTCGTGCACCACATGGTAGGTCACGCTTGCTACCGCGAGCCATGCATCATTTTGGGCAAAGTCATCATCTTCAGTTGCCGCAGATTCAGTTGATCGGTAGCCAAGCTTGCCCCCCACCGTCCACTGCGTGTTGAGATCATAAAGCGCGTCGATGCTGACCACCTGCGACCGCTGACGCGGCCCGTCTTCGTCGGTTCCGTCGATACGTTGCCCGACCTGATCGTTCAGGTAACGATAGCGCGCCAGCACGTTCAGCTTGTCGTTCTTAACAGGCCGGAAGGCATATCCCAGCGTCACATTGGTGAAGTCCCCATCGAGGATCGCGCTTTGATCGGTCTGGGTTCGCACATAATCAACCGACCCGACAATCCGTGCCGCATCGCTGATCTTATAGCGCGCGTCTGCAGCCAAAAGCAGCGTGTCGCTGTCCAGATCACTGCCAGAGCGCAAGCCCTCTTCGACCCGGTATTCCAGACGGCCTGAGGCCAGCAGTGTCTCATCTTCGTATTCTGCCCCAAAGGACACGGCTGTCCGGTCGAAATCAGTATCGTCGCCGTCGTCCACGCGCCCAAGTTCCATCGCGGTTGTGTAGCGCAGGGCGTCGCTGGCCGTGTACGTCAGGCCATAAGCGCTGGTCAGACTGCGCCGTTGCCCGAACATATCATAGGTGTTTTCGCCGAAAACGCTGACGTCACTGCCCAGCCGCCGTTTGCCGCCCGTCACAAAGCGCCCCCGGTCCCGTCCGCTGAGTGTGAGACCGTTCAGATCGCGGCCCGGTTCCAGTTCATAGCCTGCGTAGACCTCGTTGCCCTGCCCGTCATCGCTGCGCGCAAAAATCCGCGCCCCGAAGCCAAGCGAGCCTTCCGAGACTTCGCCTTCGACAGTCCAGCCGGTTCCCGTGTCATATGAACCACCAAGACCCGCCCGGTTGTTTTCCGGCAGGCCGTCGCGCGCCACAGTCGCTTGCCCGAACCCGTAAACCGTTGTTGTGTCTGTCAAATCATAGGTCAGTCGCGCTGCCAGATCAGTCCGCTGACCGTCGTTTGTGCCCCGGTTGCGGTCGACGTGTTCGACGCCGATGTCGACGGAGGTGCGCCCGTTAAGCGCATAGCCCACCTCGACGCCGCCGGTGCGGTCAAACTCATCCGCTGCGTTCTCATAGCTGTCATAGTAGGCAGACACGCGCAGGCCGTCTTGTGGGGCCACGTCTATGGCAAAGCCCCACAGCAGCTCGTCACCTGTGGCCGCTGATACGGTCGTATCAAGGTTGGCGAAGCCTTCGCTCCGGTCCTCGAAATAGCCAGAGATCGCCCCGTCGGCGGCCCAGCCGATGTCTGCGAAGGTCAGTTTGCCTTCTGCTTTCACCGCACGCCCTGTCCCGTCACCGCCCGCGACGTTTTCGACAATCAGGCCGCCGTCGTTCGAGAAGGTCGAGCCAAAGCCCGGCCCATCGCTTTCTGCGTAGTCCAGTTGCAGGTACGTCCCGTCACTGAGCTGATAGCGTACATCTGCCCCAACCAGCGTCTGATCCGCGACGCCCGTTTGTTCCCGGATGCCTGACAGACCAAAACGCAGTTGATCTGTTGCCCAGCCTTCGACCCGGCCCCCGGTGGAATAGCCGTCGATATCCGTTGCAGTCGGTGTGAATTCATACTGCACAACCAGTTGCGCCTGTGCCGCAGACGTCGGATCGCTGACCACTGTTGTTTGGGCGAGCGTGCTTTGAAGCGGCTCTGCCAAGGTTATGATGCCTTGGATGTAGTTGATGTCGTAGTCGACGCCGGGTGTCAGTTCGCGGGTTTCGATCACGCGTCCTGTTTTGGGGTCACGCAGTTGGATCGTCACAGTCTCGCTGGTGGCGCCAATGTCTTGCTTTTCAAGAAAGTAGACCGACCCGCCGGTGCCCAGAAAAGCATCGCGCTGCGGCAGACGCCCCGGTTGGGCGGCGTAAAGGTCAATGTTGCCACGCGCCTCGCCCGCAGGAGTGGCCGTTTGGGTTTCGCCATGCAATTTCAGACCGTAGAGCGTGCGTTCGTTGCGCACCAATTGGTTGCCCCCAAGCTGGCTGTCAAAATCACCCCAAAGGGCCACGTTATTGTCCCGCGCAATCCGCACATACAGCTTGCCGGATGTAGGGGTGTTATCCACAATTTCGGAATCGTCGCCATAGGTGGGGTAAAGGTCATCCGGGTCGATCCGCAGCAGCAGCTGGCGCGGGTCTTTTTCGTCGAGGTTGCGGAAGATCTCGTCCAGCTCGCCTTCTTGGGTGTCGATGGACGCTGTAATCTCGACGCCGGTTTCTGTGCGCCCGTCGACATAGCCCGCCACGCGGCCGGTGGCGTTGGCATCACGCGAAATAGAGTCGCCATCGCGCAGGTGGTACGTCAGATCAACGGTGCCAGTGTAGAACCATTCAGAGGCCGGGATTGCGATCCGACGGGTCAGGTCCACGTTTTGACCTGCCCCCTGGACTGCAACATCGACGTCATAATCACCAGCAGGCAGAATGCGTTGGATCACAAAGTCGCCGCCGCTATCTGGTTGGATCCGTTCACCCAAAGCCACAACTTGCGCGCCATTTGTGACCCCTGTCCCCCGCACGGTGACCGCCCCGCCGTAGACCGGGATATTGCGCCGGATTGCGCTGTCGGCCCCTTCTTCTACGCCGTCTGCGTTGGCCCGCCTGTCGCCTGTCGCAAAAACGAGGGGTGCCGTTTCATCAAAGCGTCCGGTGCTGTCGTAGACCCGGTGAACCACAACCAAAGCATCGCCCTGAGGCAAAGACACCGTTGCAGTCCCGTTGGTATCAACTGGAACCACCAGAACGGTGCTGGGACCGCCAACTGCAGCTTCGTCAATCACCCGGAATTCGCTGCGTGCCACATAGGCCGGGTAGTTGAGCGCCGATTGCAGCGTCACCTGATCGCCGGGACCGTAGCCTTGGGCTGGTCCTGCGATTTCCATGTCCAGACGCGGTTCGCCCCCAAGCCCGTCGAAGACGACCTGCACGTCTGCCTGTTCCAATGCCACGTCCACCTGCCGCGCAACGTTGGCCACGCCACGATCTTCGGTGATGACATCGCCGTTGACGCGGATTGAAAAGCCGCCGCTGTCTTGCGCGGCGGCAAGTGTGCCGACCATCACAAGGGCCGTCGCGCTAAGCAGTCTTGGGGTCAAGGTATTGAGAATACGCATCTTATTGAACCCTATGCATGGTACGTTCGATGGTCAGTCGGGGTCGATTGCTTTGCGCCCACAGCTGCCGCAGCGCTGTTTCCAGCGTATCAAGCCGCGCATTTGCAAGCCCCGGATCTTCGCCGTTGCGGTAGTAAGTCAGCCGCAGGATCGAGGCCTCTTTCGACAGTTCGCGCACGATGACCGGCAGATAGGCTTGCAGATCTCCGTTCATGGCCGACCCGTTAAAAGCCGCTGCGGTCAGGTCAATCTCGACCAGATTGGACAGCGTGGCCCCAAAGTTCAGACGCGTCATGCGGCCCGGTGTGACCCGCACGTTGCGCGGGTTTTCGGTGGTGACGTTGTAGCCTGTGGGCAAGGTCCGTTCGTCCAGTTTCAGCTGGAAGTTTGATCCGATTGCTGCAGGCAATTCCGCGCACGGAACGCTAAAGCGGCCAAATTCATCCGTTGTGATCAGCGTGCCGTCTACGGTGGCCAAGCGGACTCCCGGCAAGCCCGGTTCGCCCTTTGGGCCCTCGGGGCGTTCGAACTTGTCGCTGAAATAGTCCTGCACCGTGATGGCTGCACGGTCCTCTTCGATGCCGTCCTGATAGCCGTTCTGGTTGCGGTCATCAAAGACCTTGCCAATGATGTCTGCGCAATCGAACACCGCCTCTGGACGCCGCGCCACAGTGGCAGTTGCCACGTTGGAGACGACGTTGCCTCCCGCATCCTGCGCCCACGTACGGTTGACGTATTCGCCCGGTGTCCCGGTCGCCAGACGCGCATCAAAGGTAATCGTGATCGTTCCGTTCTGCGCCAACGCAAGTGGCGACCATTCCAGTCGACGACCGTTGATCACTGGTTCCAGCGCCACATCATCAACCACGGCTGTTCCCGGTGTGTAGACGATCCCTGCTGGCAGTTCATCGATCACGGTCAGGTTTTCCTCTGCCGTTTCCAACCGGTTCAGGAACGTCAGTGTGTAGGTGATTGTGTCACCCAGCAGTGCAGACGATGGCGTTGCAGTCTTAGTGGCCAGCACATCTGCCGGGGCCACGTCAGAGATCGAGGCCACCGCGACCGCTTGCTCAGGCGTTTCGTTGGACGACACAACAAGCGTATTGGTCCCGCCCAATGGCCCTGACTGCGTATTGTATTGCAAAGTCAGCAAGATCGTACCGGTAAGGCCCGGCGCCAAGGTCGCCCCATCGGTCAGCATATTGATGGTATCAATGCCATCATAAAGTGGGTTTGCTGCCCCGGTCGTAAAGCCGCTGACAACCGGTTCATTGACCTGCACCAGTTCTGCCGACCCCAGGAACGGCAGCAGCCCATCTTCGGCCGCGAGGTCGGTCAGGGTCACGTTGCCCGTGTTGCTGATGGTCATCGTGAAGGTGACTTCGAACAGGTCAGGCCCGATCCGCGTTGGCAGCTCTGCTGATTTTGCCGCAACCAGACTGCCATTCGCCGCGATCAACGCCAGCGTTGGATCGTCAAATGTATTGCCGTCCGTATCGTCGCCATCATCCGAGATATCGCTCAGATCAAGGCCGCCGGGCGTCGTGCCGGTGGCCGTCGCCGTGTTGCTCAGCCCGCCTGCGTCCACATCCGCCTGCGTGAGCGTGTAACGGATTGTGTATATCGCCTCGGCCCCGACGCCCAAGGACGCGACACCCGGATCGCTGACAGTAAAGTCTGCTGGGTCAATCGGGTCCCCTGCAAGGTTGGTCATCGTATCTGCAAGCGTCAGATCAGACAGTGTGACGTTGCCTGTGTTGGTCACAACAACTGTGAATTCGGCCAGATCGCCAGCAGCTTCACCAAGTTCGGTGACGGTTTTGACAGCCTCAATTGCCGGTGTTGCCGGGATCAGCAGGACTGTTGGATCATCCGTGATGTTCCCGTCCCCATCGTCGCCGTTGTCCGCAATGTCAGTCACGCTTTCCCCGCCGATGTCTTCACCTGTGACACTGGCCACGTTGGAAATTCCGCCCGCGTCGATGTCGTCTTGCGTGAGGGTATAGGCGACCTCCCAACTCCAATACTCGCCCGGAGAAAGGGTGGTATCCCCGGCATCCGTTGGGTTCACTGTGCGGGTTGGGCCGGTGATATCTGCCGTCAGATCGGTGCCGTCGCTGCGGGTTAGAGTATCTGTAGGTGTTGCGTTGAAGATATCGACGTTGCCGGTATTGGCCGCCTGAATTTCAAAGATCACTTCGTCACCGGGCATCGCACCTGTGGTCGTGATCGTCTTGGTGACATTCAGCACCGGATCGGTTGTGATCGGCACCATTGTCGGATCATCTGTGGTGTTGCCGTCGCTGTCGTCACCGTTGTCAGCCCGGTCTGTCACTGTAGCCCCGCTGGGCGACAGCCCCTGCACGTCGACAATGTTGCTGAAGCCACCTGCGTTGATGTCGTCTTGGGTGATTGTGTAGGGGGCCTCAAAGGTCCACGTCTCGGTTGGTTGTATCCGGTTGTCTGCGTTCGTGTCTCCCGACAGCCGTACAAAGGGTCCGTCCAGTGACAAGGGCGTTCCATCGTTACGCAACATCGTGTCGGTCAGAACCACAGCCGCAATTGTCACGTTCCCCGTGTTTTCAAGGACCAGCGTAAAGGTGATCTGCGTGCCCAACGTCGTGGCCGGAACATTGGCCAGCTTGGTTGCATTGAGTGACGGATCTTCGTCTGGGCCATCCGTGACGATAGTGTCCGTCGCCTCGGCGGTGTTGCCAAATGGGTCCTGCCCTTCAGCAGTGGCTGTGTTTTCCAGTTCTCCATCGTCGACCATGGCCTGCGTGACCTCGATGACAACCTGACAGGACTGGTCAACAGCACCGGGCGCCAGTGTTGCGATATCACAGGTGAAAGGAAGTGCTTCACCCGGCAGGAAGTCGGTGACGGTGATGTCTGACAGCGTGTAGATGCTCGTGTTTGTCACCGCGAAGGTATAGGCAATCGCTGTTCCAACACCGCCGAAGGGGTCCGGGTTTGCGATCTTGGCAAGGTCCAAGGTAGGCGGCACGCTGGGCCCATCAATGGTGACGTCGCCAGCAACAGGCGGGATTCCTGCCCCTGTCGGGTCAATCCCGGACGCAGTGGCGCTGTTCGTGACGAAACCACGGTCGATATCAGCCTGTGTGATCGTGTAAGGCGCAGAGCAGGTCAGCACCTCGTCAACTGCCAAGGTTGCCGCCTCGCAGATCAGGCCGGGGATCAGGGGGTCACTGACCATGACTGATGTCAGCGTCTGGTTGCCTGTGTTTGTGACCGTGAAATCATAGGTCACTACTTCATCGATGGCCGCAAAGTCTGTGCGGTCCGCTTCTTTCAGGATAGAGACCATTGGGTCTGCATCAACCAAGGTGGTTTCCGTATCCGGCGTGGATTGCACAATCGTTGGAATGGACCCGAATTCAGTCCGCGCGAAGGCCTCGTTCACCACAGCGCCCGCATCAAGGTCATCCTGGGTCACAGGATAGGTGGCCGTACAGTCGATGCTTTCTCCGGGCGTCAGGTCTGGATTGCTTGCGTCCGGCACGTAACAGACAATCGGGTCCGTAAAGTAGGTGTCTGTGACCGTGATGTCATTGGCGAAACTGACCTGACCCGTGTTCGTGACGGTAAAGCGATACTCTAGCTGATCACCAACTTCATCAAAGGTTGTCCCGCCGGTATCTGTCCCGTCTGGCTGACGTGATGTGATCAGCTCTTTGTCCAGCGTCAAAGCCGGGACGCCATCATTCGGGATCGTCGCTGAGGCAATCGGTGACGTCGTCGGCCCAGCGCTGGCCGTCGCCAGGTTTGTGACAACTGCGATTTGCACATCATCAGTTGTGACCGTGTAGCTGCCTGTGCATTCATAGCTGTCGCCCGGCGCTAGACCATTTGTCGGGAAAGGGTCGCAAGAGATATCAGCCGGATCGATCAGGCTGTCATCAATGGTGATCGCGTCTGTGATCGTGACGTTGCCTGTATTGGTTGTTGTGAACGTATAGGTGACAACCGCGCCGACGATGAAGTCTTCGGCTTCGATCAAGTCCGGTGTTTTGATCATATCCAGTTCTGGCGTTTGGACCGCCGGAACCGTTTCGCTTGCGTCGACCGGGTCAGCGTCGCCGACAGTTGCGGTGGCGGTGTTGTCCACCTGCCCTGCATCCAAGTCTTCTTGGGTGACGCTATAGTTGCCGGTACAGGTCAGGCTGGCCCCCGGCGCAAGGTCCGTCGTTGGGCAGCTAATGGTGCCACCTGCGTCAGTGATCAACGGGTCAGCCACGTCATATGGCGCGCTTAGCGTCACATTTCCGAGGTTTGTGATCTCGAACGCGTATTCCAGGACGTCATCGACTGCGTCAAAGCTTGGGCCGCCGCCGATCAGCCGTTTTTCAAGATCGATTTGTGGATCAGCAGGGATTGTCAGAACGGTCGGGTCGCTGCCCGGACCTGCATCGTCCGAGACATCCGATACCGGTGAGCCGATTGGCGGTGTGCCCTGTGCAGTCGCCGTATTCTCGATCCCGCCTGCGTCAATGTCGTCCTGTACCAAGACATAAGAGGCAGAGTAGGTCGCGGTTTCCCCAACCATCAACGCACCTTCAGGCGATCCCATATCGGCCCCACTAAAGGTAGGCCCTGTCAGGCTAAGGGGCGTTCCATCCGCGCGGGTCAATGTGTCGCTGGCGATGTTGACGCTCGACAATGTGACATTGCCTGTGTTCTCGACCGCGATTTCAAATGTCACCGTTTGGCCAACCACGATGGTTGAAGAGGTGATTGTCTTGACCGCCTCTAACGCAGGCATTGCTGTGATGGGGACCAGCGTCGGTGAACTGCCGCCACCCGCGCCGTTATCCGAGACGTCTGACACCATAGTACCATCTGGCGCATCACCGAAACCGGTCGCCGAATTGCGGATGCCACCTGCGTCGATGTCGTCTTGCGTTAACGTATAGCTGACCGTGTAGACCCATGTTTCGCCCACATCGATTTGGCCTGGCAATCCACCATCACCACTTTCGAAGGCTGGCGTCGGCGCAGGCGTGACAACCGTATTGTCGGCACGCGAAAGGTTATCTGTTACCGCGATGTTCGACAACGAAACGTTGCCTGTGTTTTGCAGTGCCACTTCAAAAACAACGACGTCGCCTTCTGCGCTGCCGCTTTGGCTGCGGACCGTTTTGATGACTTCAAGGTCTGGATCGCTGGCCTCGACGTCTGCTGCTTCGGTGTCGGAATCTGTGGCCGCAGGTGTTCCTGCAGGGCCATTCCCCGTCGCGGTGACGATGTTTGTGAGCGTGTCACCAGCATCGACGTCTTCCTGCGTGACGACATAGGTCGCTGTGAGCGTTGCCGTCGCACCGGGCAAAAGCGTCGCGATGACCCCGCCGCCTGAAAGAGGCAGTGTCGCAGTGCCGCTTGCGCTGGTATGGTCATCGGTCAGCGTGACATTGGTCAGCGTCACGTTGCCTGTGTTCTGCACCAGATAGCTATACGTGATCGTATCGCCTGCACCCGTGCCATTGACCGCCGTAAAGCTTTTGTCGACGCTTAGTCCGGGGCCACGCGGAATTGGTGTAACTGTCGGATCATCCCCACCCGGCCCGTCTGCAGGGTCCGCACTGTCAGATGCATCCGAGACGTCGTCCCCGGCTGGGTCCTGCCCCGTTGCCGTGGCCGTGTTTGCAAAGCTGCCCGCGTTGATATCGTCCTGCGTCAATGCCCGCGTGGCTGTTGCAGTTGCAACATCACCCGGTGCAAGTGTGTCGATGTCGTTGTCCCCATCGGGGTCATTGGCAGCCGCAACAGTGATCTGATCTGCGCCGGGGTCGGTCACAACCGTATTCGTCAGCGACACGTTGCCAGTATTGCGGACAGTGATCGTGTAGCTGATCACGTCTCCTACAGTGGCAATCCCATCCGCGCCAAGATCAAGGCTGCCTGCTTTGATGACCTCTAGCGCGCCTGCAAACGCGGGCCCATCGGATGTCAGGGTGTCATCCCCCAAGACCGGATCAGCTGCCGGATCAATCGGTTGGGCCGACGCGCTGCCGACGTTTTCGATAAACCCGCGATCGATGTCCGCTTGCTGGACAGTATAGTCAAAAATACAGGTGCCATCCGTTTCACCCGGCGCCAATGGCCCGACCGTACACGTCCCGGCCACCAGACTGTCGGTGACATCGATGCTGCTCAGCGTCATTGTCCCGTCGTTTGTCACCCGGATACGAAAGCGCACCACATCATCAACCGCCGTGTAAGCTGGGTCTGCACCGGGGACCGGGAAAAGCTCTTTCAGGACAGCGACACTTGGGGCCGCGGGTGTAAGCGGATGATCAACACTGCCATCCACAGGCGGAATAGCCACGCCAGCCGGATCATTGGCAGATCCGGTTGCCGTGTTGGTAAAGATCGCTGTGTCACCGTCGCCAACAGTCTGCGCGTCCAGATCGCTTTGCTGCACGACATAGCTGCCGTCACAGGTCAGCGCCTCACCGGGTAGTAACGTCACTGGTGCGGGCACATCGCAGGTCAGCGCCCCCAAAGCCGGATCGCTAAGTGCCACGGTGTTGAGCGTCTGGTTGCCTGTGTTGGTCGCCACGATTTCGTAGTCAATCGTCTGCCCAACGGCTGCCGGGTCTGGACCACCAGTGACTGTTTTCACGACCCCAAGTCCGGGTGCAGTTGCCACCGGTACGGATTCTGTCGCGATGTTGGACGTCACATCAATCGGGTTTGGCGAACTGGGCGCAAAAATCGTGTTTGCTGTCGCCTCGTTTTCCACAACACCAGCATCCAGATCGTCCTGCGTAACTGTGTATTCCGCTGTACAAATGAACACCTCACCCGGCTGGAAAGAGCCGTTTAAGACGTTTGGATCGGCGGCACTTGGTGCGTCAGGATCGTAACAGACGATCGGATCAACAAACTTGTTGTCATTGATGAAAATCACCTCGGTCAGCGCAGCACCGATGGCAGGTGCAGGCGGGGGCACATTTTCGATCCGGTAGCTGTAGGTAATCGTGTCGGTCGTGTCGTCGATGATCAGGCCAGCGGGTGCTGACTTTTGCAGATCGATCACCGGCGAGGCCGCAACCGGGAAGATCGCGGTATCCGATGGAGACACGACTGGCGCGCCATCAAATGTCGTCTCGGCGCGGGCGACGTTTGTGGTGCTGCCCAACTCTTCGTCATTGCTGGTCAGAACATAGTTGGCGGTACAGGTGATCGCATCCCCGGGGATCAACGCGCCGCCGGGCAACCCCGGACAAGACACCGACGTCAAATTGTCGACGACGTCAATCATCTCGGTCAGGGTCACGTTCCCCGTATTGGTCACAAGGTATTCATAGAACAGGGTCTGACCCGACGCGAATACAGTCGGTACAGGTGGCACGATTGCTTTGACAATGCTTAACGATGGGTCTTGCACCGCTGTGACCGTCTCTTGTTGGTCCGCGCTGCGGGTCCCGTTGTCATCAACCGCCGATGCGACGTTCGTGACACTGCCCGCGTTCAAATCATCAAGGTCAGCCGTCCACGTTTGCAGACATGTGGCACTGGCGCCGGGCGCCAAATCAGTGGTGAGACAAGCCAGTCCATTACCGATCTGATCGTCGTCAATCGTGATTGGTTGCTGCAGCGTCGTGTTACCAGTATTCGTGATGGAAAACAGAAAATCAACCGTATCGCCGACGGCACTGAAGCTGGAAGGCTCACCCGGCGCGATGTCTTTGAGAAGCGCTATCGCATCGGTCTGTGTGATTTCTGTTGTGGTTTGGGCCGACTGCGGACCTGTTTGGTCTGTATCTATCTGGGCGTTGTTGACGATGTTCCCGCCGTCATCAATTTGCAGCTGATCCACCGCAAAAGTTGATACGTATACCCATGTCTCACCGACGTCCAAGACCGTATCATTGTTGGTGTCGCCCGACAAAGTTGGCCCAGACGTAAAGCCCAGCGGCGCACCCTGCGTCAGAGTGTCGGTCAAGTTGACGCCTGTCAGCGACACGTTTCCGGTGTTTTGCACCACCACTTCGAACGACAGGACGCCCGGAGCAGTGATCGTTGTCTCATTCACCGATTTGTTAATCAAAAAGCTGGGAGTCTGACCGATGGACGTTGAAGTTTGCCCCGTCTGGGTTCCGGCATTGCTGGTTGCCACACTGATATCGTTCACGATGGGCGCGCCGTTATCAATCTGATCTTGCCCAGCAACGTAGGTGCCAGTGTAGACCCACGTCTCATCCGGGTCGATCTGGTTGTCACCATCTGTGTCGCCTGACAGATCCAAACCGCTGGTCAGCGCCAATGTGGCCGCCCCCTGCGTGACCGTGTCTGTCGGGGTCACCCCGGTGATCGAAACGTTACCCGTATTCTCCACTTCGATCTGATATGCAATTGTGCCGGGGGTGGTCAGGATTGCTGTGTTTGACGTTTTGTCGACCATGAAGCTGGGCGTTTGCCCAATACTGGTGACTGCATCGTCGCTTTGTGGTCCAGTTTGATCTGTCTGAATGGTAGCCGTATTGACGATGTCCGCGCCTAAATCCAGCTGCGCCTGCTCGGCATCGAATGTGGCAGTGTAAACCCACGTCTCATCAACATCGATCTCTGCGTCACCGTCTGTATCGCCGGCAAGTGTTGGCCCGGAACTAAGTGGCAGTGCACCACCATTCTGGAGCAACACATCCGTCAGTGAGACCCCTGTAAGGCTTTGATTACCTATATTGTCTACGGTGATCGTGTAGGTCAGCGTATCCGGCATTCCAAGCACATCAGGATCAACGTCCTTCACAATGCTTAGCAACGGATTTTGCGTGATAGGCGTTTCAGCCGTGTCACGTCGCGGCAGTGGCCCGGTTTCCTCGGTTGTCGCTGCGGCCTCGTTCACAAGAATGCCACCAGCGTCGATGTCGTCTTGTGTTGTGGTGTAAGTGGTTGTGTAGGTCCATGTCTCTGACACGTCCAAGCGGCCCGGCACGTTGGTTGCGGCTCCGCTTTCGGTTGGGCCACTAAGGGTTGCTGCCGATCCATCAGGTAACGTGTCGGATACCATGATGTCAGTCAGTGGCGCATTACCGGTATTCGCGACCTCGATTGAATAGGTCAGCAGCTGGCCAGCAGCTGTGACATTTGCGGGGCCTGCTGTCTGCGTTTTGGTGATCTCATAGTCAGGGTTGGCAACGACGGTTATAAATACAAACGCCGTTGCGGTCAGACCAGCTGCATCTGTGATTTCATATTCGAAAACGTCCGTACCAAAAAAGTCAGCGTCTGGTGTATAGGTGAAATCACCGTTCGGGCTTAGAACTACAACGCCGTTGGATGGGCCAGACAGGGGCGTCGTATTGACCGTGACTGGTGTGCCGTCCGGATCGTTATCAGCGCCGTTGCCGTTGTCTGCGATTACATTGCCAGAGAATGCGGTATTGATCGGCGTTGTGAAGTTGTCGTCAAACGCCACCGGCGCAAGGTTTGGGAAGGGTGCCAATGAGCACGAGAACCCATCGTTGTTCCCGCTAGGCTCGCCCACACCAACTTGCTGTACGGTCGGGGTGTTCGAGAAATAATCGAAGACCTCATACAAAAGGCCATTGTTATTGTTGAAGGTGAACAGGCGGCCGTTCGAATCCGTCCAGGTGGCCCCAAATCCGCCGCCCGGCAGTCCCGGAACCACAAAGTTCTCTCTGGTCTGATTGGTGATATTGTACCGGAAAATGCGCCCGCCACCAAAGCCTATCAGAAACTCTTCCCCACCAAACTGATCGTAAGCCACATCGGCCGGGCCGCCCCCGCTTCCTGTGAAATCCACGTTAACGATGTTGCCGGTAGCGAGGTCGATACGCGCATAACGGCTGTTGTTACGACGCAGCCAATAATTGTTGGAAAAGTCGACGTCCCCCGAGAAACTGCCGAAACCGATGTTGAAAACTGTCTCGATCGTTCCGTCAGCAGAGATCCGGATGATATTTCCGCCCTGCGACGCGTACGCATAATTGTCGAGGATGTTGAAACCAGTTGCGTTGTAGCTGCCGTTTTGTGGGCCAATGTTCTGATAAGTTGATGTGATCGGATCAAAAATCCGCAACTGTCCGGACTGCACCTGATAGATGTTTCCGTCACACTGAAAAGGTGGCCCCGCATAAGCGGTTGTCGCAATACCAGTCGCCACCAGCGCAAAAGCGCTGCGTTGAAGAAACTTTTTCAACGCTTTGATCATTTTCGATAACCCCGACCCTGCGTGTTTTGTCAGTCTTTTTAGTCTTTTTGCTGATCAGATAAGGGGAAGTTTCCGATCATGCCGTCAGAAAAATGAGACTTGTGGTATTTAGGGCAGAGACTAACCACAAATCTCGGGATGTAAAATTGCCGACATTCTTTGGTTCTGTAGGGTCCGCGCCTGCCAACATGCGTCGGAATTCTGAACCGATTCGCCCCTGATGGACGCTATTTGGGCAAAATTGACGGTCTCGCCGCCACTTTTTGCAATTTTATATCCCATTGATTCAAATAAATTAATCCATTCGTAACGTTACGTCTGGGGAATTACTGCTTTGGGTTCCCATGTCTTGCGGCCACATTCCCGCCGAGAATGACGATACACATCAGTCTGCTGGGAAGGGGTTCCACATGTGTCGTGAAGAAAAAGTTGCCACCGAGTCACGTTTTCCAAGTCTTCAGCCCGAGATGCTGAACCGGATCACAAAAGAAGCCGAATTGCGCACGATACGTCCGCAAGAGGTCGACTGGGCCGAAATCCATAGACTTGCTGCCGATGCACGCGAATAGCATCCTGCCATGCCGGTCATGAAGGTGTCGTACTGCCTGCGGCACCAAACGGCCTGACTACGGCTTTGCTGTGGTTAGAAAAACACCCGAGATGTCTGTGTCACCATCCTGAGACACAATCGCGCCACCCGCCTCTGCCGGAAGCAGGAGCGCATCGTTGTAGCCAAAAAACGCACCGTCAAGATCGACGCTTGTCCCGGTAATATTGTTCTGTACGCCATCGTTGGATGTTCGGATCGTGCCGCCAGCAAATGTGTTACCTGAAATGTCTGCGTTCAGGATGCGAATGCTGTCGATCAGATCAGAGCCGCCACCTTCGAAGGTGATGTCGACGTCACCGTCCCCCGCAAAATTTACCTGAATATCCGCATCCCAATTCAAGGTTGCGGCTGTTGGGCCAAGCGACGTGTCGACAAGTTGGCCGCTGAATTGTCCGGTGTAAGCTGCTGTCCCGGTGTTGCGCACATCCGCTGCTGCTGTGCTGGACCCGACGATAGCAACGGTGCTGGCGTCGATCTCGACGTCAGTCGCAAACGCGAAAGCAGGCAGATCGAAAGCTGAATCGTCACCCAGCGAGGTGCTGCCGCTGATCCCGCTTGCCGTAAAAGTCTGCGCGCTGTGCGTGATTGTACCGGTCGTCCCAGTCACTGAGGTGCCCGCCACAAGAATAGCACCTGCAAGTGGGCTGGTCCCGGTTTGCGCGCCTAATTCAGTATAATCGACGGTCGGTCCGGGAGGGGGTGGGTCCATCCGCGGCAAGGCACCCGCGCCGCCGCCGCCGCCACCTGCACTGCTACCACCTGTGCCCCCGCCTCCGCCACCGCAGGCCGTCAGAAGGCCAGCAATGATCGCGCAGGTCGAAATTTTCAGCATATTCATTTGGGTCGTCTCTTTCTGGTGGGGGTCTTACACAAAGGCGAAATCGCCTTCGGTCAGGGTATCAAGGTCAACGCCGTAGATCAGGACCGACGTATTCTCTGCGGTAAAGCGCGTGCCGTCCGCTGTTTGCTGCAGCGCCCCACTTGTCAGCACATTGCCTTGGGTGATGGTGGTGAAGCCGGCCAGTTGTATTTTGTCGATGCCTACCTCAAAATCAGCACCTGTTGGTGACGTCTGAAAGCCATTATCAGACCCAACATCGGTGAAATTAAGGCCAAAGTCGGCAATCACATCATCACCGTCATCCGGGTTAAACCCAAAGATATCAGCGCCTTTACCGCCTTGCAGCATGTCGTCGCCTTTGCCGCCAAAAAGCTGGTCGTCACCGCCAAAGACAGCACCCTTCAAGTCGCCGATCAGGGCGTCGTTGCCCGTGCCGCCCTCAAGCGTGTCATCCTGAAAGCCACCCACAAGAAGGTCATTGCCTGCCGCTCCGTCCAGTGCGTTCTTGCCGGACAGGCCGATGTAGACGTCGACGCCTGCGCTGCCTGTCTTGACACCACCGCTGGTTCCAAGCGTGTCTGTTGTGTCTGCTTGCGCCATGACGTCTTCGACGGCTTCTTCCGTGACGTCCGCTGGCGTCTCTTCGACCGCAGGATCATCTGCTGGCGTTTCCGCCGGTTCGGGGTCAGTGTTCACAACGGGGGTTGCACCCGGTGTCGGGGTCACATCACTATTCACGCCCGCAAGACCGCTGACTTCGCCAAAATCCAGCGCCCGGTCATAGATCGCAAAGTCGCTGATTGTCCCGTCAAAAGCACTGTGGATACCGTCAATCTGTCCGGGCTTACGAGAGCTTCCGTTCCCGCCAACAACGATATCTTCGCCGTTTTGCTGCCAGTTTTCCGTCATGTCCAGATTGCTTGCGGCCACTTCGCCGTTCACAAACACCCGGACGCCTGCATCACCCAAGATCAGGGCAACAGCATAACTTGTGCCTGTCTGGAACGTGCCGCGTTCCGCGACCTTAAGGTACTGGGATTTCTCTTTGGATTGCATCCGCAGATACAGCTCACCGTCCGAGAAATAAAGCGACGTATGCCCCCCTTCACCAAAGTCGCGCCCGTCTTTGGTGAACAGCCCTGCGCTGCCAGTCGTAGGGATATCATTTGCGTTGAACGCGAAAGCCACGGTTGCGGTTTTCAGCGCCTGCGCATTGGTGTGTTTGATGTTGATGAAACCGCCCTGCCCATTGCCAATGACATCGCGTGGCGCCTGCACCACAATGTCCTCCGCAAAACTGGACGGGTCAGTGAACTTTTGGCTGGCATCAAATAGCGCGCCGCTGGCAAGGTCGTCTTCCAACAACTGATCAACCCATTCGGCCACATCTGTCAGTGACGCCTGCCAACCGCCGTCTCGGTTCGCAATGGCGTCGTTGTATTTGACCCCGTAACCGATGCTGTAGATGCTATCTGCGACAGTGTTGACCCCGTTTTCGCCAAACAGAGGGCTGGTCGACGACCACAATTCTGCGATTTCAAAGCCGGTACGCTTGTCGTCCACTTTGGTGCCGTTGAACCGATCAAGCTGTTCAGCTTGGTTATCAGCGATCCAGGCATCCATGATCTTGATGTCATGCGCATCGATCTTGCCATCGTTGGCGACACCCGTTTCCTGAATGGCCTTGATCAGGATCTTGTTCAGACCGTTTGCAGCATAAGCCGCTTTGCTGAGTTCCGTTGTCGGCAAACGGGCCATCAGGCCTTCGTCGGTCGCAACCATTTCGACAAGCGCATCAAGCCCAGTCTGTGTGGTTCCCTGCATAAACGGCCCGGCGTTGGCGTTCGCAAGGCGGCCTTCCGCCAGATCTTCTGCCAGCAAGTCTTCCAGCCAGAACGCCGCATCCGTCAGCGAGGCGTTGCCATTGCCGTCTTCGTTGATCAGACGGCCATCTTTGTGTCCAAAGCCCAGATGATACAGGCCATCTGCGACCGTATCGATTGCTGCTTTGCCGTTCAGGCGTTGCTCACTGCCATCGTTCTGGACGCGGTGGAACCCTGTTTCAGAGTTGTCTTCGTCGTCGCCGTGGGCCCAAACCCACATCTCTTTGTGGTTTGCTTTGATGAAGTCCGCCAGCGTCGCCATATCGCCCGCTGTGATCCGGCCATCGTTGGCAATGCCGGTCGCTTTGACTGACTGCACAATGATCTGGTTCATTACGTCAGCCGCATTTGCACCGGCCTGAATCTCGGACAGCGAAACTTTGCGCTGCAGGCCGAGGTCTTCGTTGATAATATCAACCAGCTGGTCGAGGCCGGTGCCCGTTGTGCCCGGTTTCTCTGCCCTGACGTTAGTGTTTTTCAGTTTGGCCATATCATCGGCCAGCAGCTCATTCAGCCAATGGGCCACCGATTCAGTTGACGCATTTGCGTTGCCATCTTCGTTTATCAGCTGTCGGTTTTTGTTGTATCCAAAGCCAAGATGATACAGCCCGTCTGCAATCGTGTTGATCGCGTTGTGCCCATAAAGCTGAGTGATCGCACCGTCGTTCTGGACAAGGTGGAACCCTGTTTCCGTGTCGTTTTCATCATCCCCGTGGGCCTTGATCCATGCCGCCTTGTCGTTTTTATAAATCGCTTCGGCCAGCGCCATCACGTCAGCGGCTGTGAATTCGCCATCATTGGCTAGACCCAGCTTTTTGATGTGCTTGATGATGATTTTGTTCATCGCATCTGCCGCAGCAGCACCCTTTTGCTGTTCTGCATCCGGGATACGCCGGCTCAGTTCCGGGTCGTCCTGGATCATATCCACCAGTTGGTCGAGGCCCGTTCCAGTGCTGCCCTCTACAGGTTTTGAGGCGCTTGCGTTTTTCAGGGCATTGCCCGCTAAATCCTCCGCCAGCAGCTCGTTTAGCCAGAAGGCCACGGATTCAACACGCTCGTTCTTGTCTCCGTCTTCGTTGATCAGGCGGTCATCCTTGAACCCGAATCCAAGGTGATAGATCGCATCTGCCACGGTGTTCAGACTGTTCCGTCCGAAAGCATCCACCGCCGCGCCGTCGTTCTGAACAAGGTGGAAGCCGGTCTCGACCCCTTTCTCGTCATCACCGTGGTGCTTGATCCACGCGTCTTCGCGGTACTTCTTGATCCACGTCGCCATGGAATAGACATCGCCTGCATCAATCTCGCCGTCGTTGGCCGCACCGGTCGCTTTGATCGCTTCAACGATAATCGCGTTCATGGCCGCAGCTGCAGCACTGCCTTTGGTGATCTCACCGCTGTAAATTCGGTCCTGCAGACCGGGATCAGTTTCGACCCAGTCAAGGATGGTATCAAGGCCAGTGTTCGTCCGCGCTGCCGCTTTAATCGTTGGGTCAGCGACAGCCTTTGGCCCTGCGATATCGTCGCCCCGAGGGCCGTCGATTTCGACGGCTTGTAGGTTGCTTGGCAATGCCCGCGCCGTGCCTGCGTCGATCGACAAAGGCGTGACCGCCTCATCCAGATCGCGAATGTTTTCGACCACCCCATAGAAGACCGTCATTGACGGGATTTGGGTGATGTCGCTGGCTGTGACTTTGTCGCCGAACACGGTGATCGTGCCCAGCTTATCTTGGTCGTGGGCCCCGCCGTTTCCTTGGTTCGACTTATAAGCGATGATCGACTCGTCTTTGCCGTCGCGGTCCACGTCTGTGTAAGTGATGCTGTCGAGGGTCAGGGTGTGGCCCGCCACCTCGATCTTGTCGCCTTCGGCTTTGCTGTAATCGGTGATGATATCGTCGCCAATGGTATCGACCCAATGGTCGTGCAGATAGGTATTTTCACCGGCCACACCGCGCCAGTTGATCGAGCCATCTTCGCGGGCGTGCTTTTCGATGATGTAGTCTTTGGCGTTGATGTTCCACTGAAAGCGGAAGGTGTCTGCGCCTTTTCCACCGGTAAAGACGTCATCCGCAGGGACCGGCTGATCCGAATAGATCGTCAGCGTGTTGTAATCCACCCAGCCGTTGTCGTCGCGGACGCGACCATTGGAGCCATAAATCAACTGCCCGATCTGCGGTTCGCGCCCATCAGATGTACTGATGATGATGTCGTTGCCGTCGCCTGCATCCACGGTGTCCTGACCGTGGCCTGCATCGATGATATCATGGCCTTTGCCCCCGAGGATCCGGTCAGCGCCATAGCCACCGTCCACGATGTCGTTGCCGTCGCCTGCCACCATCACATCGCGGCCAAGCTCGCCCAGCAAGTGGTCCTGACCATCGGTGCCGAACATGTTGTTGTCGCCAGCGTTTCCTTTCTTACGAACGCCTTCGGACAGACCTTGTACTTCGCCTTGGTCCAACGCGCGGTCGTAGATTGCAAAGCCCGTGATCTCGCCCTGAAAATGCGCGTCGATTTTGGTGTCGTTGCCCTTTTGCGACCCGTTGTTGGCGCCCACGATCACGTCAGAGGTGTTGTTGCGCATGTCATAGTCGATGTCGTCGCGGAACACCTGACGGATGCCATCAAACCATAGCGAAACAGCGCCGTTTTCAAAGGTGATCGCGATGTCATGCGGTTGATCAGCCATGATCGGCTGTTCGACCTTCAGGTAGTGATCTTTGTCGCCTGTCGTGACTTTGACATGCAATTCACCTTCGTACAGATACGCCCGGATATCGCCGTCGTTGGACCCTGACCCATCCTTGGAGAACAGAACCTGAAAGTGGTCACCGGGCTGGTCAGCCGAGAAGGTGAAGGCGATTGTGCCGTCGTCCTGACGCAAGCTGGCTTTGTCTGTGATCACAACGTAGTTGTCGTCATCCAGCACCCGCACAGCATCAACGCTGGCGACGATGTCGCCTGCGAATGTGCCCGGATCAACCGAATCTTGGGCAGCATTGTAGAAGGTTGCAGCCAATAGATCGTCGGCCAGCAAGACGTTCAGCCAGCTGGCTGCATCCTCGGTCGATCCCATCCAATCGCCATCTGGGTTGCGGATGCCACCGTGCTTGGTGCCAAAGCCAAGCGAATAAATCGCCCGACCCAATTCGTTCAGGGCACTGGCATTGCCCAACTCGCCAACGCTGCCGCGCCAGACGAGGCCCATGACACCTTCTTCGTCGTCATAATCGCCACGTAGATTGGCCCAAGGGCCGCGCACGTTTTCTTCGATCCATGCGCCAACCACAGCGACGTCTGTCGCTGTCAGGCTGCCGTCGTTGGCAACGCCAGTTGCGGAGATTGCATCCACCAACAGGCCGTTCATCGCATCCACGTCCTGCGCGATTTGCTTCAGTTCTGTTGCGGTGTAACGCTTCGTCAGGCCTTCGTCAGAGGTGATCAGCTGCGTGATCTCATCAAAGGCGGTGCCGGTTGTGCCTTGCGGATACAGATTGACGCTGTTGTTGGTCAGGCTGCCCGCTGCCAGATCCTCGGCAAGCAAGGTTTCCAACCAGAAAGCCACATCAGACAGCATTGCATTGCCATTACCATCTTCATTGATCACCCGGCCTTTGTCATAGCCGAATCCAAGGTGATAAAGGCCATCAGCCACCGTATCGATGGCGTTTTGATCATAAAGACGTTCGCGGGCACCGTCGCCCTGCACAAGATGAAAACCGGTCTCGACACCTTTTTCATCATCACCGTGGGCCGTGATCCATGCCGCCTTGTGGTTCGCCGCGATCCAATCGGCGAGGTCCATGACATCGGCACGCGTGATCTGACCGTCATTGGCAATGCCCGTAGCCTTCACACCGTCAATGATGATCTTGTTCATATCATCAGCGGCCTTGGCCCCCGTACGGATTTCGCCGTCCGACAGGCGGCGGTTCAGTTCAGACTCGTTTCCGATCAAATCAACCAGACGGTCAAGACCGGTGCCTGTTGTCCCCGGAATGTTCGCGCCTTTACCGGAGACTAAAGCGCCGGACGCCAAATCCTCGGCCAGCAGTTCATTCAGCCAATAGGTGACATCCTCGACCCGCTCGTTCTTATTGCCGTCTTCGTTGATCAGACGGCCTTCTTTATACCCAAAGCCAAGGTGATAGATGGCGTCGGCAATTGTATCGACGCCAGCCCTGCCAAAGGCGCGGGTCTCGGCGCCATCGTTTTGGACAAGGTGAAACGCGGTCTCGGTGTCGTTTTCATCATTGCCGTGGGCTTCAAGCCACGGCTCCAGACGCGCCCGCTTGATCCAATCTGATAGGCGGTACACTTCTGAGGGGTCAAGTGTGCCGTCGTCGGCCAAACCCAGAGCCTTGATGCCTTCGACGATGATCTTGTTCATCTCGTTGGCAGCCTTCGCGCCTTCCTTGATCTCGTCGTTGGGCACGCGGCGCTCAAGACCCGGATCGTCGTTGATCATGTCGATCACGGCGTCCAGGCCAGTGCCAGTGGTTCCGTCAAAGGTGTCTTTGACGGATGTGTTCTTGAGCGTCCCTGCGGCCAGATCCTCGGCCAGCAGTTCGTCCAGCCAATAGGCGACTTGTTCCACACGGGCATTGCTGTCGCCGTCTTCGTTGATCAGACGGTCTTTCTTATACCCAAAACCAAGGTGATAAATTCCGTCAGCTACCTCATCGAGCAGCTTGTCCCCGAACAAATGCAGTGCATTGCCGTCGTTCTGGATCTTGTGAAAGCCGGTTTCTGTATCGTTTTCATCGTTGCCGTGGGCACGGATCCAATCGGCGCGATCGTTCGCGATGATCCAATCGGCCAAGGCGTAGACATCATCGGCGGAAATCTTACCGTCGTTGGCAGCACCCGTCGCTTTGATCGCCGCGATCACAATTGCATTCATCGTCGCCGCCGCCTTGGCGCCTGCAACGATCTCTGCGTCCGTGATGTTCTGGTTCAGCCCCGGATCGATCAGCGCATATTGAACGAGCGTATCAAGACCGGTGTTGGTCAGGGCGATATTGGCGGTCACAGTATCCAGACGCTGTGCACCGACGGTCGGGTCGAACAGGGGCTTATTCACGAGGGCGTTCCACTTGTTGGTCCACGCACCGCCAACATTGCTTTGTGCAACGATACCGCAGCGGCCGCGGTGTTTTTGTTTTTGTACGTCAGCCCCCGCGACGCAGCCTTAGGTTGATGCGCCCGTTCCGTTGACGCAAATCGGATTTGAATCATGCGCGGAAACACACTCAAATCGGGTTAATCCGGGCGGAGAATTGACCAAGCATTCCGAAGAGCAGCGACAATACCTTAGCGATGGCGCCGTTAGATGCGGATCACGAAACAGTATCGAAAACGAGGTCTGCAGGTATCGTCGCCCGGTTTGATCCGATCATACGAATCAACGGCGATCCGATGCAGGAAATTGCCCCTTCATCTGACGGAAGGACGACCAGCTATTCCTTAGGCCAGACCGTTCAAAGCAAACCACGTATTTTGAGGTCCGCTTCAAAGGCGTCAGACGTCGTAAACTGTACAGCATCCATGCCCATTGACTGTGCAGCAGCGGTGTTTTCCAACTTGTCATCCACAAACAGACACTCTTCCGGGGCTAGGCCCGCGCGGTCGCAAAACAGGTGAAAAATCCGCACGTCTGGTTTGGCAAGATTTTCGGCCCCCGAAACTATCAACGTGTCAAAGGCAGTTCCCAGACGCGGCTGCGCTTTAAGGCCTTCAGGCCAAGTCTCTGCTGACCAGTTGGTGATCGCATGGACCGGAACGTCTCGTGCCTTCAGCTGCTCAAGAAGCTTCCAGGTTCCTTCAATTCCGTGCACCACGGTCCGGCTGTATAGTGGGACATAGTCGGCAACGCGGCGGCTGTCTTCCGGGTCTGACACCTCTTTGGCAAGGTCCGCGAAACGCGCGCCTGCGTCGGCGCGTTCGTTCAATGCCATAAAGCCGGAGCGGTCCAGAAAGGCTTGCACGGCCGCGTGCGTTCCAAGCTCTTCCATCCACGCCAAGTGCGGCTGCCAGTCGATCAGGACATTGCCAATATCGAAGACGACGTTAGTGGGATGGCCCATGTTGCAACCTCTTGCGCATGCTTACGCACAAATCATATCGGGCAAGCCCCGGGCAAGACATGGCAAAGTTGCTGTCCTTGTGGCACCGCCCCAAGTCGTTGGTTTCGCTTTGCGTCGCCCTGCCCTAGTCTGCGCCCTATGAACGTTTTGATCATCGAGGACGACGCCGAGACTGGCCAGTATCTGGAACGTGGGCTGCGCGAGGCCGGATGGAAGCCGCAGTGGCATGACACCCCGCAGGCCGGGATGATGGCGTTGTCATCGCACAGTTTCGACGTCATCGTGCTGGACCGGATGTTGCCGGGGATGGACGGCGTTGATGCACTTAAGCTGATGCGCGGCGCCAATATTGCCACGCCTGTCCTGATGCTGACTGCCCGCACCAGCATTGATGACCGGGTCGAGGGGCTGGAGGCCGGGGCGGATGATTACCTGCTGAAACCCTTTGCGATGTCAGAGCTGATTGCCCGGTTGAAGATCATTGCCCGCAGGCCAAAGGCTGTGGTCGATGAGACTGTTTTCACCTTGGGCCCGCTGGTATTGGACCGGGTGAAACGGACCGCGCATCGGGGCGAAGCTTTGCTGGATCTGTCGCCATTGGAGTTCAAACTGCTGGACTACCTGATGCAGCATGAAGGCGAGGTGGTGACCCGCACGATCTTGCTCGAAAAGGTCTGGGGCTATCGGTTTGACCCAAAAACCAGCCTTGTCCAGACCCACATGAGCCGGTTGCGCGCCAAGGTTGATAAACCGTTCGACGCAGAGATGATCCGCACAGTAAGAGGGTCAGGTTATGTCATCAGCGCGCAATAACACCCTAGGGTCCACCGTGTTTCAGCAGACCTTGCTGGCGAGTGGTGCCTTTGTGTTGGTCAGCCTTGCGCTGATCTGGCTGATCTGCGGCGGGTTGGTCTGGCAGATCGACCGCAAGCTGGATGCCGACATTTTAGAATATTCGGAATACGCCCAAGAGGTCTATTACGGTCGCGGTGCGGAAGCATTGATCGCTGAAGAGATCGCGGATGACGATGAATGGATCTGGTCTAACGACTACCTTTACGAGGTTCTGGAAAATGGACGGTTGATCTGGGTCTTGCGCGGCCCGGATTATGAAGCGAACGCCGGATTTCAGGGCCTGCATGGCGACGAAGGCTGGTCGATGGCCTGGCTGGATCATCCGGAGTTGGGCCAAGAGGTACGGTCGTATCGCGTCAGCCTGCGGGGCGGCGATACGATGGCAACGGCGGCGTTTATCCCTGATGAGCGCGCGGATATCTTATCGTTTGGGGTCTTTGGCACGCTGGCGTTGCTGCTGATCGTCCTGCCGTTGGCCTTGATCACCGGGTATGCCGTCAGCCAGCGGGTGTTTCGCCGGATTGAAGAGATATCAGCGACTGCCGCTGCAGTGGGATCGGGCGAAATGGCGAGCCGCGCACCGCAGTCTGCCCGCAATGACGAATTTGATCGGTTGTCGGGCAGTATCAATCACATGCTGGATGAGGTCGCGGCATTGAACAAGAACGTCGAGGCCGTGTCGGTTGGTGTGGCCCACGATCTGCGCACACCGCTAACGAACATTGGAGGTAGGTTAGAATTGATCCGGCGGGATCGGGCCGATGCAGATGCTGTAGCGGAACATGTCGATGCCGCAGAGGGCGCGCAGTCGCAATTGATGCGGATCTTTGATGCGTTGCTGCGGCTGGGCGAGGTGAAGGCCGGACGCCGGAAGGCCGCGTTTGCTAAGGTCGATTTGTCGGGCTTGGTAGGCGATATTACCGAGGCCTATGAGCCGGTGTTCACGGATGCCCACAAGACCTTTAGTGTTGATGTTGACGAAGGGATTTCCTTGCAGGGCGACCGGGAGCTGCTGGAACAGATGGTCGCCAATCTGCTGGAAAACGCAGCAGAGCATTCGCGGGATGCCGCACAGGTCACCGCCAGTCTGTCGCGCAGTGATGCGGGGATCGTGTTGCGGATTGCCGATGATGGGCCAGGGATTTCGCCGGTGGATCGCGACCGCATCTTTGACCGGTTCTTCCGCGCGGACGCAAGCCGCTCGACACCGGGGAACGGGTTGGGCCTCAGCCTCGTGCAGGCGATTGCGGAATTGCATGGCGCGCAGGTCAGTCTTGATCCCAACGCCAAGGGGGCGGCCTTTGTCATATGCTTTGCAGGGCCCGCCTGAAGGTTACGGTTTTGTATGGTTTGTGAGGCTGACATGTAAACCTTCTGACGCAAGGTGCGTGCTAAACCGGTCTTAACCGATCGGAGACCCACATGACCCTACGCACCCTTTTGTTGACCGCAACCGCGACCTTGTGCCTGCTGCACGTGCCCGCCCTTGCCAGCCCCAAAGCGATGACCGCCGAAGAGGCCCGCCATCTGATTTCGCGTACGGGGTTTGGGGCTTCACCCGCAGAGATCGAGGCGATGATCGGGCTATCTTATCAAGATGGGGTGGCGCAGATACTGGCCGGATTGCAAGCTGATCCGACCCTGCCGATGCCCGCGTGGATCGATGATTGGGCCTATCCATACGAGCAGATCTGGACGTTGGACCAGACCACGACCGAGCTATTCTATACGAACCGTTGGGTCGAGTTGGAACAGCTATCAGCCTGGTGGCTGGCCGAGATGGCCGCAACCCCATCGCCGCTGACCGAGCGGTTGGTTTTGTTCTGGTCCGACCACTTTGCTAGCAGCTTTGACGCCCATGAGAACAGCCAATGGACCGCCAAACAGAACCGGTTCTTGCGGGCGCATGCCGCTGGGAATTTTGCCGATTTGGCTGCGGGTACGCTGCGGGATCCGGCTATGTTGGTATTTTTGGACAATGTGTCGAACGTCAAAGACGCCCCGAATGAAAATTTGGGCCGCGAGTTTTTGGAATTGTTCACGTTGGGTGAGGGCCGTGGGTATACACAAGACGATGTCCGTGCCGCTGCCCGGATGCTGACGGGGACCACGATTGAGGACAGCGGGACCCCGACGGTCGTGTTGGATCCGGAGCAGTTTGACCCCGGCAAGAAGACGATCTTTGGCCAGACGGGCCGGTTTGATGCCGATGACCTGGTTGAGCTGACCCTCAGCAATCCAGAGTTTGGTCCGTATATCGTTGAAAAGCTGTGGCGCGCCTTTGTGTCGGATCACGTGGATGCCGCCGAGGTGACCCGGTTGACCGCCCATTGGCGCGCCCATGATCTGGAGATCGCGCCGCTTTTGGAAGAGATGTTTCTGTCGGATGCGTTCTGGGACAAGGCTAATCGCGGGCGGTTGGTGAAAAGCCCGCTGGAGATGTTGATCGGGACCACACGGTCACTGGGGATCACGCTGGCCGATGCCCGCGATCTGATATGGGTGGCCGAGGAACTGGGGCAGAAACCGTTCATGCCGCCGAATGTGGGCGGATGGCCTTACGGTGTGGAATGGATCAACGATGCGACCGCCTCCGGCAGGGCGACGGCGCTGACGATGCTGTTGTCGGATGCGGAACCTGCGGATCTGGCGAACCCCGCCCCGATGATGATGCTGAATGACGGTCGCGGCGAGGCAATTGTCACGGCCGACCCCGATAATCTGCGGGTCGGTCAGGTGTTTGCCACCTATGTGGAGTTGCGCGATCCGGGCCATGGCTATGGCGGGTCGTTTACGCTGTATGATGTGGGTTTTGCCGGTCACGACTGGCGGTCGCTCGATTTCTGGATGGAGCATTCGGATACCGAAGGCTGGACCAGCTTGTACGTGTTTACAGGGGATTGTGCGCCCGATTGCTTTGCCAATTTGCCGGTTGATGACGAAGAACCGGGATGGGTCGGGTTTGAAACTTGGGACGGGTTCGGCAGTGAACACCCCGATGTCAGCGGCCATGATCACGACCTGATGCGCGCCCTTGCGACCCATCTTCCGGCAATGATTGCCAGTACGGAAGGTCAGATCATCTACGGCGTGAATGCGGATGACCCGAATGCGCGGCCTGTGGAACTGGCCCCGTTGGTGACCGCCGCGCAGGTCTTTGCGGATGCTGTGGCCGCCCAGATGGGTGCGCATGATGGGGCGTTGGTGACGGGGTTCAGCCGCCCGAATGTGCTGGGCCTCGCCGGGCTAGATGCTGCACAGGGCGGCAATGTCGGGGACTATCTGGAAGCCACCGAAGCAGAGCGCGCGATGCCGTTGATCCCGCCGGTGACTTATGCCTCTGGCCGCGACTGGATGAATGCGTTGCCAGGCACCGGGCTGGAAAGTGCCCGTGCTGCCAAGACCTTGTTGGCTGTGCCCCGTGCAAGCGGTGGTCTGCGCGACGAACTGGTCGTGCAGGACCCAGAGGCGTTGCTGCGCCGTCTGATTTTGTCGCCTGCGTATCAAGTGAAATGATCTGAAAGGAAACTTCTATGACACATTCTTCTTTGTCACGCCGCCGTTTTCTATCTGCCCTTGGTGCGGGCGCAGGTGCCCTGCCCTTGTTGTCATTGCCGGGTTTTGTGCAGGCCGCCACGCCGGATCGTCCGACCGGGAACATTCTGTTGCTGATCGAGTTGGCGGGTGGAAACGACGGGCTGAATACTGTCGTGCCATTGAAAGACCCACGCTATCGCCATTTGCGCCCCGAGATCGGGATCAACGCAGCCGAGACTTTGGGGCTGAATGCGGACGTTGGTTTGCATGCCTCGATGCGTGGGATTGCTGATATGTGGGAATGGGGCGAGGTGCAGATTGTCGAAGGTGTCGGCTATCCGAACCCAAACCGGTCACATTTCCGCTCGATCGAGATTTGGAATGCGGGATTTGGTGCCAATAGCGTTGTCCGTGATGGCTGGGTCGCGACTGGGTTTGAGGGTGGCGGCCCAGCGGCTGTTGATGCGCAAGGCTTGGCGCTGGGGGGTGAGATGGGCCCGCTGGTAGGCGACGGCCGATTTTCTGCGATGCGCGATGAAGGCCTGTTCCTAGAGACCTTGCAGAACCTGCCGGGCGGACAGCATGCCGTGCGACCCTACAAAGGCCGGTCGCCGTTGGATCATGTGCTGGCCACTTATGAAAGCGCGCAGGTCACCGGCGAGGCGATCCGGCGTAAGCTGGAAGCCAGCCGCAACCGGCAGTGGGACTTTCCGCAGACCCAATTGGGCGAACAGTTGCGGACGGCGGCCCGATTGCTGGATGCGGGTGTGGATGTTCCGGTGCTGAAGGTCGTGCAGGATGGCTATGACACCCATGATGCGCAGACTTGGGAGCATACGCAGTTGTTGGGCGACTTGTCAGAAGCGATCCGGGTGTTTTCGCGCGCGATGCGCGATATCGGGCTCTGGGATCAGATGACGATCCTGACGTACTCCGAGTTTGGCCGGACTGCCCGCGAGAATGCCTCGGGCGGCACGGATCATGGGACCGCAGCCCCGGTGTTTGCGATTGGCGGCAATGTGGCTGGCGGGTTAAGCGGGAAGCGCCCGTCGTTGGACAAGCTGGTGGATGGTGATCTGGCGTATACGACGGATTACCGGACGCTGTACGAGGCCACGCTCAGGGATTTATGGGCGATTGATGCGCCGCAATTTGCGGTGGAAGGTGCGCCAAAGCTGTCGTTGCTGGGGTAGCTACTGCGGTTTGTAGTCGGCGAAAGAGGCGAGAACCTCTGCGATATCCGCGTCGGACAGAAGGACGGGTTCGCCGCCGATGCGCGCATAAGTTTCCATGCGCGCGAGGTTTTCCAACTCTTGCATCCGCCACAGGGCTTGATCAAGGGAATTGCCAGTGGTCAGCGCACCGTGGTTGGCCATGAGGCAGCCATCTCGGTCTTTGACCGCGTCTGCCACGCCTTGGGCCAGTTTGGGGCTGCCGAAAAGCGCGTAGTCAACCAAGGGCACATCGGTGCCGCCAAAGACGGCCACCATGTAGTGCACGGCTTCAATCTTGCGCCTTTGGATCGCGATTGCCGTCGCATAGGGCGGGTGCGCGTGTACAACGGCGGTGACGTCAGGGCGCGCTTGCATCACGGCTTGGTGGAAGGCCCATTCGGTCGTTGGTTTGGGGGATGCGTTGGGCGCGGGTGCCTCTGTCAGGGCCAGTTTGCAGATGTGGTCTGGTGTCATCTGCTCGTAGGGCAATGCCGATGGGGTCAGCAGCAGGCCGTCTGTGACCCGGACTGAGATGTTGCCTGCGGTGCCGTCGACGAGCCCGGATTGGACCATGCTATGACACGTCGCAATGATCTGTTCGCGCAGGGCTGTGGTGTCTTGCAGCGCGCTCATGCAGCGGCCAGATCGGGGAACATGGCACGCAGGCCATCGCCAGAGGCCAGGCTGACACCCCGTTCGGTGATCAACCCGGTGACAAGGTGGTTAGGCGTGACGTCGAAGGCCGGGTTCCCGGAGGGAGTGCCAGTCGGCGTGACTTGCACGGTGCCGATGTCGCCTGCGTCGGTGAGGCCTTGGATATGAGAAACCTCGGCTGGGTCGCGTTCCTCGATGGGGATTTCGCTGATGCCGTCGGTGACGGTCCAGTCGATGGTGGGCGACGGTAGGGCAACATAGAAGGGCACGTTGTTGGCGCGGGCCGCGAGGGCCTTCAGGTAGGTGCCTATCTTGTTGCAGACGTCGCCCTGTGCCGTTGTTCGGTCTGTCCCGACGATGACCATGTCAACTTGGCCGTGCTGCATCAGGTGCCCGCCTGCATTGTCAGAGATGTAGGTGTGGGGGATGCCGTGGCTGCCCAGTTCCCACGACGTAAGCGCGCCTTGGTTGCGAGGCCGGGTTTCATCGACCCAGATGTGCAGGGAGATGCCTGCGTCATGGGCGTGATACATCGGGCTGGTGGCAGTGCCCCAGTCGACCGTCGCCAGCCAACCGGCGTTGCAATGGGTCAGAAGATTCACTGGCTCTCCCGCAGGTTTGCGCGATGCAATGTCTTTGATGATCTCGAGGCCATGCAAGCCAATGTTGCGATTGATCTCGACGTCTTCATCGGCGATGGCGTGGGCAAGGGCCAGTGCGGCATTGGCCCTATGATTCAAATGCAAAGGGCGCAGCATGTCCCGGCATCGGTTCAATGCCCAGCGCAAGTTGATCGCCGTCGGCCGAGTGTCATGCAGAAATTCCCACGCATGATCCATGTGGCTGTCGCTGGGGTCCAGCCGCATCGCGAGGGCCATGCCATAGGCGGCAGTGGCTCCGATCAAGGGCGCGCCGCGCACCCGCATTTGCACGATGGCATCCGCGAAGTCTTGCAGGGTTGCCACATCCTGCACCCGAAAGTCATGCGGCAGCCAGCGTTGGTCAATGATCTGGAGGACCTCGCGGTCTGCCAGCCACCAGAGAGACCGGTATGGGGTGCCGTTGACTTTCATTGGTGTCCTCATCGCGTTGATGCAGTTGGTGCACCTTATGCAACAGCGGGGATGGTTTACAAATGGCGAATGGACCGGCCCGCGATGTGGACCGGCCCTGACATTTAGTTCTGTGTCAGCGACGCTGTGGCGACCGGGGTCTGATCCCATACCACCGTGTCGAGGTAGCTGACAATAAAGGTGCGAAGCTTGGCATGGATATCTGCACGACTCTGCCCACCTGCGTCATCACAAAGAAGGTCTGGTTCACCCTCGTTGGCAAGGATAGCCGCCCCCTTGGCCTTGCACTCTGCCAGAAAGCTGAAGTGGGTCGCGTCGGGGACGATTTGGTATGTGGCGGTGGCGATCGTCTCTGCCGCCTCACGCGCGTAGACGCCTGCAGGGACTTTTTCCTCGTCTCCCAGATTTATGATCAACAGTGGTATGTCGATCTCTGACAAGCTTTCTTTGGTCAATGTCTCGACGATGCCGGGGTCGATGATTACCGCCGTATCAATACGCGGATCACGCAAGTCCTGGCTGGCCGGGGACAAATCCATCGCATGCAGGTCTACCCCGCCCCGTTCCAGAAAGGCGCAATCTGACATGCCGTGGTCGCCGTCGTCGCAGAACGTTTGCAGCGCGTCTGGATCAACGCGTGCGCCTGCCAGCGCTATCGCGGTGTAACCCCCGGCCGAAAAGCCAAGTGTCGCGATTTGGGTGGTGTCGATGAAGGGATAGGCCTCTGGATTACCGGTGACTTCGTTGATGACTGCTGTGATGTCCTTGGGCCGCTCCCAGACCCGCACAGCCGCTTGGGCAGAGGCGTTGCGGCTTGTGGTACCGGGGTGGTTGGGCAGAACAACGACGTAGCCAGCCTGGGCCAAGGTCGCAGCGATCCAGCCGAATTGGCCTGCGTTGCCGCCAGCACCATGAGAGATCAGGATCATGGGGTATCGGTCACCTGTATGAGGTGCGTTGCGCCCGGCTGCAGTCCCGTAAAAGACACCGTTGCCACCAACTGTGACAGTCCGTCCGCCCGGAGTGGCAGGGTACCAGATGTGAAAGTCGACATGATCGTCGCGCGCCGGGGCGAAAGCTTTGCCGTAGGTGATACCGGTTGTGCCGTCGTAGGCCGGTGCAGTGGCATAACTAAAGCCCCACGTGGCGCAACCGATCGCTGCGGCAAAGGCTATGGTTTTGATCAGTTTGGTCATCGTCGACATGGGTTTGCCTTTCTGTCGTGTGGGGTGTGATGCCCTCACTTCAGCCCAAACCATCTAGCATTGCGTCCTCAAACGCGTTCAAGGTCGCCTTCAATCGTGATCGAGGATATCTGGATCGGGACTTCACACGACCGAGACCGCACCTATGATCTTCGTTCCCCTGCCCCTATTTGCCACGCTTTGCCTGACGTATCTGCTGTTTCATATGGTGCGGTTCCGGGACATGGCCCTTGTGTCCAATCAGGCTTTCGCCCTGCTTGTAGGTCTTTACGGTCTGCAATCCGGCTTGCTGTCAGTGCGATGGGGCTACGACGTTCAAGCCCTGCGATTGCCGATTGGCATGATCGCGCCGTTGCTGCCTGTCTGTGCTTATTTGGCCTATCGCACCCTGAATGGACACCTGACCGTCATATCATTTTGGCCACTTGGGATCGTTGCCCTTAATTGGGCTGTGCTGATTGCGCTGCCCGATGTGGCTGACTTTTTGATCCTTACGACATTCCTGGGCTTTGGGATCGCGATACTGCGCCAATCATATGGGGAAAATGGCATGCTCGCGTTGGTGCGATTGACCGAGCAGGACACAGCGCACAGCGCGATGGTTTTGACCGGCGCAGCTTTGGTCGCCTCTGCCGTTGCTGATCTATTTGTGATTGTCGATTTCATCCGCACGGGCGGCCAGAATATCGGGTTCACGGTGACCCTTGGCCAAAGCGGGTTTCTGCTGCTGATCGGGATTGCCGCGATGGCCGGGCAATCCGGTGTTTCAGAGATGGAGACAGCTGCGATCACCGAGACGCCAGAGGCGCAGGAGGAGGCTGAGGCGATCATGGCGCGCCTTAACGCCTTATTTGTCGATGCCCGTCTTCACCGTGACACCGATCTGAACCTGCGCCGTTTGTCCCGCAGGCTTGGGCTGCCGGACCGTGCTGTGTCGCAGGCGATCAATCGCACGCAGGATATGAGCGTATCTCAATACGTGAATACTTACCGGATCATGGACGCCTGCGAACTGTTAAAAGAGACGGATCAATCGATCCTGCAGGTTTCTTTGGCTGCTGGTTTTCTGACGAAATCGAACTTCAATCGCGAGTTTTCACGGGTGACCGGTTTGACACCGTCCCAG
Organism: uncultured Paracoccaceae bacterium; assembly: GCA_938016515.1. Taxonomy (GTDB): domain Bacteria; phylum Pseudomonadota; class Alphaproteobacteria; order Rhodobacterales; family Rhodobacteraceae; genus Yoonia. The sequence goes on along the minus strand of CALILP010000105.1, from coordinate 5,320 downwards.
TGGCGTCAGGCGCAGGTGTGATTTAGTGGCCGTAGAGTGCTGAATAGATGCCGAAGGCCCCGACCAGAATGAGGCTGATGGCCCATGCGATATCAAGGTTGAACCACGTCTTTGACAGGAACCGCAGGCCAAGCCAGAGGTAGATGATGACTGCGATGACCCCACCCGCGATAGTCATGGCGGCTGTGTGGACGAAAGCGACGGCGAATGCGGTGGGAACGTTGCCGCGCATAAGCGCTTCAGCCGCTTTGTGCCCGGTGTCTGCGTCGATAGCGCAGATGCCAAGGAACAGTGGAACAAGCATGAGGCCCGCCCCATGCGCGTTGGCTGCGAGGAAAGACCAGAGTGCGAGGCGTGCCGGGTGCACGCGCGCGAGGATCTTGGGGTGGCGGCGGTTAATCAGCAGATAGATCCCCATTACGATGACGATGGCACCGGCCGCGATGCGGATGTTGGTTTCCCATTCCACGAGAAACAGCATCAACGAGAATGGCAATAGGATCGCGAGCATCGCAAGGAAATGGCCAAGTGCGAGCAAGCCCAGCGCCCGTGGCAAAGCGCTGCGCTTTTGCTCCATCAGGGCCGCGGATACTGCAAGCGGCCAGCCCATGCCCGGGTTCAGGCCGTGGTACAAGCCAGAGACAACAACGGCCCACCAAAGGGCCGCTGCCGTGCTGAGTTCAGCGATCACTTAGACAGACGGATAGCAGAAACTGTCTGTGGAACAGTCGCCCCCTTCAAGCCTGATCTGATGGCTGCGATAGCCCTTGGGGAAGTCGATGTAGAAATCCTTGTCCAGATGGAACCCGTTTTCATCGTTATTCGCCATGACCATCTGGCCGCCCTCGTCGTCCGGGTAGAACTGGTCGTCCCATGTGGAATAAAGCGAGTTGGTCCAGTAGACGCGCTTTCCGTCGCGGCTGACCTCAACCATTTGCGGGCCATAGACGAAGGGCTTGCCGTTCGGGTGCTTCTCGCTCTTGGCGATCCCGCCGAGTTCGACTTTGCCAGCCAAAACAGGGTTCATCGGGTCCGTCACATCATACTGATGCATCTCGCCCAATCCCCAGCAGGCGACGTAGAGGTACTTGTCGTCGAGGCTGAGGTCGATGTCCGTGACCAGCGGTGGCACGGCACCGAAGCCTTGCAAAAGCGGTGGCAGGTTCGCGGGGTCTTCTGGCCGAGGGTCGATGGTGATCGTTTTCTTCGACTGCCAGACGCCATCATCATCGCGCCACCACGTGAAGATGGCACCCTGTAGGTTGGTTGTATCCACCACGACGCCACAGAAGCCGTAAGACTTGGTTGGGTCGTGCGCCGGGCGGATTTCCAGCGCCATCTGGTAGTTTTCGCCAAAGTCCATCGTCTGCACGTTCTTGCGCGCCCGCAGGTCCCAGAAGTGGATCGAGTGGCCGTATTTGTTGGACAGCAAATCTTCTGGAACGACGCCGTTTTCGAACTGTGGTGGCAGACCCCATTCAGAGCTGACCATGTAGTCCTGCGGCAGGTTCCACCAGAAATCATAGTGCTTGTCCTGCTTGCCACGGTCCATCTCATAGCGGCCGATCACCTCGAAGGTTTCGCAGTCCATAATGAAGATACCCGGAGGGCCGTCAGTGCCGTCCTTGCCGCCGCCACCAAGGGTAGAGACATAGATGCCTTCTGGGCCACAATGGATTGTGTGGGGACGGGAATAGCCTGTCTTTTCAAAAATTTCTTCGGGTTCGATTGTCTTGTGGATTTTGGCCTTCAGCGGCTCTTTCACGTCGATGATGAAAATACGGGACGAGCGGATGCCCGGTACGATCAGGTAACGGCGCTCAAGAAACGCGTGGCCCGTCAGCGGCGACAGAGACGAGGAACAGGCGTTCCAACCGAAGTGGTGGAATTCGTCACCCTTTGTGGGGACGATGACCTGATGCACGATTTCGCCGTAGGTCTTGCTTTTGGGGTTCAGGTCAACAACCGCGATGCCGTCGGATTGCGAGCCATCGGGGCTGAGCATGACGGTGAAGCCGTAATTCTCGACAGGCGCTTGCATGGCCAGTTTCGGGGACGCGTGAAACGTCGGGTCTGGTCTTAAATTCATGGTAATCCTCCCTAAATTCATTGGGGCACGTCAGAAACATCTGTTTCTCAGACCGGTTTGATCCCGTGTTGCTGTGCCCGCATTCCCTCCAAATACGCGCTGCATCCCCCTCCTCGGGCTGCACCACGACACAATAAGACGACTTCAGGATGACCCTTAACACTACCACAACCCGGCCACCGGGTGAGTCGCCCCTTGATTGAAAACCGGGCAGAGGCCATCAAGCAAGTAAAATGTCAGACAATTGATCCAAAATGTCAGACAATTCAAGAAAACCAGACAAATAGCTCCAAAATCCGGCCATAAGGGTCAGAGTTTCTGTCTTAAATCGGGAATTTTGAATGCCGCCGGCCGGACTTGCGCCGCGACTCAAATCGCAGTGGAGTGCGCGATCTCGTCAGTCATGTAACCGTCAATGCTGGACGCAATGATCCGCACCAGTGCCTGATAACCGTCGGCGATTTCGAACACCGGCAAGCCGGGTGCGCAAATCGTGTGGAACTTGCGGCGCAACCCTGTGATCGCCTCGCGGATATTGCTTTCTTGATCCGGAAATTCCGCAATCAAAGCGTTCGGATCCAACTTGAATGTGCACATCAGTTCTTCGATCATTTGGGCATGCAACAGGTCGGTTGGGCTCATCTCAAAGCCTTTGTGGCCGGACAAGCCATCGTTGCCGACACGGTCGAGATATGCTGAGGTCGCGACTGCATTCTGGCAATAGCCTTCGCGGAAACGCGAAATTGAAGATGCACCAAGGCCAATCAATGTTTCGGCAGGATCATCGGTGTACCCTTGGAAATTGCGTTTGAGCCGCCGTTCTGATTGCGCAACGGCAAGGCCATCGCCTGGCAAAGCGAAGTGATCAATACCGACCGGGACGAAGCCAGCCTTGGTAAAGGCGACACGGGCTTGTTCGGCCATGTCATAGCGCATTTCGGTGTTCGGGAGTTCGGATTCCGGGATCATGATTTGTCGTTTCGACATCCACGGCACATGCGCGTAGCCGTAGATTGCAAGGCGCGTCGGCTCTAGGTTCATGATATTGTGCAGGGTTTCGTCGAAGCTATCGTGGGTTTGGAACGGTAGGCCATAGAGCAGGTCAAAATTTACATTCGCCACATCAAGTTCCTTGAGCCGGTCAGAGACGCGGCGCGTTTGCGCAACCGTTTGATGGCGACCAATAGCGTCTTGTACTTCTGGCGCGAAGTCCTGAACGCCGATGCTGGCCCGGTTCAAGCCATGAGCCGCGAGCGAAACAAGGAGGTCATCTGCTGCCTCGGTCGGATCGATCTCGATGGAAAACTCCCAATCGTCGGCGGGAGGAAAAGCGTCGAGGACTTTGCCTAGCAAACGGTCCATCGTCGCAGCCGGAAGCAATGTGGGGGTGCCACCGCCGAAGTGCAGGCGGGACATTTTGACCCCTCCGGGCAAGGCCGCGCGGGTCGCTGCGATCTCTTGCAGCAAAACGTTGACGTAGTTTTCGACCGGCGTCAGCGTTTTGGTCCCTTGGGTCCGGCAGGCACAAAACCAGCACAGGCGGCGGCAGAATGGGATGTGAATATAGACGGACACTGCTGACCCATCCGGGATCGCTTGCAGCCAGTCTTTCTGGTTTCGTCGCCCAACATCCAGACCGAAGTGATTGGCCGGCGGATAGCTGGTGTACCGCGGAACGGATGCGTCAAAAAGCCCTAGGCGGCGAAGAACGTTTTTCTTTTCCATGTCTATGCTTATGGTGAGGTATGGGAACGAAAACCTTGATACAGATCAATCCATGAACATTTTGCGCGACGAAAATATGCAATGCAGCAAGTGCCCAATCCGGCATCGCGCTGTTTGTGCGAAGTGCGATGATGATGAATTGGCCGTTCTGAACAGCATCAAAGTGTATCGGACTTTCAAAGCGGGCGACCCGATCATGTGGCGCGGCGAGCCGCTTGAATATCTTGCCTCGGTTGTGGCGGGCGTGGCCTCGCTTTCCAAGACATTGGAAGATGGGCGGACCCAGATGGTTGGCTTGCTTCTGCCGTCTGATTTTATAGGTCGACCCGGACGCGCACAGATCGAGTTTGATGTGACCGCGACAACCGATGTGACTTTGTGTTGTTTCAAGCACCAGCAGTTTGAACGGTTGGTCGATGACACTCCGCATTTGTCCCAACGCCTGATGGAACTGGCGCTGGACGAGTTGGACGCTGCCCGTGATTGGATGCTTCTGCTGGGCCGCAAGACCGCCCGCGAAAAGATCGCCACCTTTGTGGAAATGCTCGTGATCCGGTCCCGCTCAGAGGATGTGGAAGGCAACCGTCATAGTCTGGCCTTGCCGCTCACCCGCGACCAAATTGCGAATTACCTTGGTCTGACCTTGGAAACGGTTTCTCGACAGTTGAATGCCCTGAAGAAAGAAGGTGTTCTTATGTTTAGCGACCGCCGCCAGTTCACTGTTCTCGACCTTGCCCGCTTGCATGATGAGACAGGTGATGATGCTGACGGCGGCATGATCTTCTAGACCTTTTGATCCAGATCAAGGAAGCCCTCCCCCCCCACCGCTAGGAATGCCTTCAGACCAGTGCGACTCTTTTTGTGTCGTGCCGATGTGACAGAAGGCAAACCGATGAATTATCTCAAAATCACGCTTTTGGCTGTCATAACGCTTTTGGCGTTACTTGCAGCGGACTGGGGTCGCGACCTCGCTTATCAATTCCACGCATTGTTGATCGCTGCCATTGCGTTTGTGATGCTGATCGTCACGATCCGCGGCACAGACGAGCCCTTGTTGCCCAACCCTGAGGAGGGTGCTTATTGTGACGGGGTGATCCGCGCGGGTGTGATCGCAACCGCCTTTTGGGGCATCGCCGGTTTTCTGGTCGGGACATATATTGCCTTCCAACTTGCCTTTCCTGCGTTGAATTTCGAGTGGGCGGCACCCTACGGCAACTTTGGCAGGCTGCGTCCACTTCACACAAGTGCGGTGATCTTCGCTTTTGGAGGGAACGCCCTAATCGCCACGTCCTTCTACGTGGTGCAGCGGACATCTGGCGCGCGCCTATTTGGCGGGAACGCGCATTGGTTCGTCTTTTGGGGCTACCAGCTGTTCATCGTGTTGGCCGCAACCGGCTACCTGCTAGGTGCCACTCAATCCAAAGAGTACGCAGAGCCAGAATGGTACGTGGACATCTGGCTGACAATCGTTTGGGTCACATACCTGGTTGTCTTCCTTGGCACGAT
>CALILP010000104.1 GCA_938016515.1 uncultured Paracoccaceae bacterium | reverse complement strand
TGCTTGCACGCACCTGTGACGCGCGGTGCGTGCAAGCACACACCCTACGGGAGAAACCGCAATGAAGACCGAATACCAAAAGGCGTGGTTGTTCGTCTTACCTGTGTTGTTGCTGGTCGCGTTCAATGCGCTGATCCCGATGATGACCGTCGTGAATTACTCCGTGCAGGAAACCTTTGGGAACAACGTGTTTTTCTGGGAAGGCCTGCGGTGGTTCGAGGAATTGCTGGCCTCAGAGCGGTTCCATGCTGCCTTGGGTCGTCAGTTTCTGTTCACCGCGATCATTCTTGCGATTGAGGTCCCGTTGGGGATCATTGTCGCCCTGTCGATGCCCCGCAAAGGGCCTTGGGTGCCGGTGTGTTTGGTCCTGATGGCCTTGCCGATGCTGATCCCGTGGAACGTGGTTGGGTCGATGTGGAACATCTTTGCGCTGCCCAAGATCGGCCTGCTGGGGTACTTCATGAACGATGTCCTTGGCATCACCTATGACATGACCCAGCAGCCTTTGGCGGCGTGGGTGACGATTATCACGATGGACGTCTGGCACTGGACCTCGCTGGTTGTGCTGCTGTCTTATGCGGGCCTCGTGTCGATCCCGGATGCCTATTATCAGGCCGCCAAGATCGATGGGGCGAGTCCTTGGAAGGTGTTCCGCTACATCCAGTTGCCGAAGATGAAGCAGGTCCTGACCATCGCGATCCTGCTGCGGTTCATGGACAGCTTTAACATCTATACAGAGGTCTTTGTGATGACCGGCGGTGGTCCGGGCAATTCGACGACGTTCCTGTCGATTGATCTGGTCAAGATTGCTTTGGGTCAGTTCGATCTGGGACCGGCTGCTGCGATGTCGCTGATCTACTTTGCCGTGACGCTGCTGGTCAGTTGGCTGTTCTACACACTTATGACGAAGGATGACGCCAAATGAGAAAGCGTAATCTGATCCCGATCATCTACATCCTGTTTCTGATGCTGCCGATCTACTGGCTGGTCGCGATGTCGTTCAAAACGACCAACGAAATCTTGTCTGGGTTCAGCCTGTTCCCGCAGACCTTCACGACCGAAAACTATGTGACGATCTTTACCGATCCGACGTGGTACTGGGGGTATATCAACTCGATCATCTATGTGACGCTGAACACTGTGATCTCGATCTGTGTGGCCTTGCCCGCAGCTTATGCCTTTAGCCGGTATCGCTTTCTGGGGGACAAGACCCTGTTCTTCTGGTTGCTGACGAACCGGATGGCCCCGGCGGCTGTCTTCGCCTTGCCGTTCTTTCAGCTGTATTCAGCGGTGGAGTTGTTTGACACCCACTTGGCCGTCGCCTTGGCCCACTGCCTGTTCAACATCCCGCTGGCCGTGTGGATTTTGGAAGGATTCATGAGCGGGGTGCCCAAGGAGCTGGATGAGACGGCTTATGTCGACGGCTATTCCTTTCCCCGCTTTTTCACCACCATCTTTCTGCCGTCGATCAAGGCGGGTGTGGGCGTCGCCGCGTTCTTTTGCTTCATGTTCTCATGGGTGGAATTGCTGTTGGCCAAGACCCTGACAGCGGTGGATGCCAAGCCGATTGCGGCGACGATGACCAAGACCGCGTCAAGCGCGGGGTATGAGCTGGGGTTGTTGGCGGCCGCTGGCACGTTGACCATCATTCCGGGGGCCATCGTCATCTATTTCGTCCGGAACTACATCGCGAAGGGCTTTGCCCTGGGGAGAGTATAAATGCTTGGTTGGATGGCATGGACATGGCCGACGGGGCTGTTTTTCGCAGGACTTTTCACGGCGATGGGACTCATCACCTTCATTGAGATCAAGTATCCCGGCACGTCTGAACGCAAGGGCGCGCTGGGGCTGGTGACGACGCGGGGGGATCGATTGTTCCTGTCTTTGTTGGGGACGGCCTACATTTTTCTGGCCTGGTTGTTCTTCTTTGGAATGCCGCTTTGGGGGCCGCTTGCGATTTCATTGGCATGGGGCGTGTTCTGTTTTTGGAAGGTCTGATGCAGAATCCCTTTTGACATACGAAGACTTTCGTATTTACTGCGTGCCGGGGGAGAGCACACCAAGCGAGACGGATAAAAAACGATGCGGCAGAAGAAAAAAGCAGAGTTCCTTACCGAGGTTGAACTGGAGTTCATGACAGAGCTTTGGGCCTTGGAGCAGGGCACAGTGCGCGACGTGCTTGCGCAACTGGCCCCGGACCGGAACCTTGCTTACACCTCTGCCGCGACAATCCTGCGGATCATGGAACAGAAGGGTTTTGTCACGAGCGAAAAGCAGGGCAAAACGTTTCTCTATCGTCCGGCATTGGCCAAAGACGCCTATCAATCCAAGACGTTACGCAACCTGTCGGACAAATTATTTGACGGGACGCCTGCATCGATGGTGGCGCGGTTGGTCAATGATCAGGGGATATCCGAGGATGCTTTGGAGGAAATACGGGCGCTTCTGGACAGGAGGTTGACCGACAATGACAGCTGAACATCTGCTAAGCGCGTATATTGATACGCATGTGGTCCTCGTGATTGTTGCCGTGACGTGGTTTGGATTGAAACGGGTCTTGGCGCGCTCGCCTTTGCGGACGGCCTATCTGACCCAATTGCGATTGCTTTACAGCCTGCTGGCGCTGGTTGTTCTGGCTCCGCTTTTGATCGTCGGGATGGACATGAGCCAAAGCAGTAGCCTGCTGGCTGGTCAGTCCGGGCTGCGGTTGTCTGATTTTCTGGTATCCCAATATCTGAGTGGCAACATCGCTTTGGCACCGACCACCTTTGAAAACCTGCTGATGCTGCGGACGGAAACCATCCATGCGGCTGTGTCGCTGAGCGGGTGGTTTAGTTATTCCATCGTTGGGGTTCTTGGTGCTGGTGTGCTTTGGGTGATGGGCCGCAATGCCCGCGAAACCTGGCAACTGACCCAGATGATCCGGCGCAGCTATGTTTTGCGTCGGATTGGCAAGGTCGAAATTCGGTTTACTGATGAAACCCGCGTGCCTTTCTCGACCCGTTCCTTCTTTCGCTACTATGTTGTGTTGCCGACCAGTCTGTTGGCCCAAAGCAACGATGTCCGTGTCGCCGTGAGCCATGAGGTTCAGCACGTCCGGCAGGGTGATCTGACGTGGGAGGTTGTTTTGGAAACCATCCGCGCAGTGTTCTTTTGGAACCCCGCCTTTGGCTATTGTAAGCGGGATGTTGAACGGCTGCGCGAGCTGGCTTGTGATCAGCAGGTTCTCAGCCGAAATACACTGGACGTTCGCGCCTATTGCGAGTGCCTTTTGCGGGTGTGTCGCAGCAGCCTGAGCGGCCGGCGAGACGATCTGATCATGACCCCAAGTGTCCCGTTTGTGCAAATCGATCGCCGGTTTCGCGCCAGCCATTCTGCCAGCTTCTTGCGTCAGCGGGTTGTGTCGATGTTGGACAAGCCGGCGGTTGTGTCATCAAAGCGCTTTGCACCGGTTCTGGCTGTGTCGCTGGCCGTTCTGGTTCTTTGCGCCACTGTTGCTTTGCGCCCGACGAATGACTGGTCACATGACCGGTTGATGCTGTCGACCATCGTCAATCTAGAGCGCTTGAACAGCCGCTCGATCACGCCCTGATATGGATACATGAAAAGACCCCGCGTGATATGCGCGGGGTCTTTTTGAAACGTCTCGACGGGCAGGGCCCCTAATTAAAGGTCGCTTTGGACTGTCCGCATTCCGAACAGCCGCGAAAACGGCAGTCCCCCGCCGGGGATGACGGACTTACGTCTTGGTTTTGTCGAAAGTAGTTTTGTCGGCCAGAAAATGCGTGACATGTGGCGCGTCCCGCTCATCGCGGATCTGCGGCTGCGCGGTTTGGACACCAGCTTCATCGGCCAGAACATCCGCGACATGCGTCGGTCAGATGACATGACGCTGCGCTTGGTCCGGTGTGGTTTCAGCATGCGCATCCCGTAGGTGCCGGTGATTGGCCCGTGGGGGACCGAAACGCCGGGGATCGTCAGGATCAGCGGATGGGTTTTGAGAACGCTGGAGGCCGGTTCGGGCGTCCAGGCGATTTTGTGTTCTTCAACGGCCGCATCGCCGACATCTACTGTTTCAAATTTCGCCAGCACTTCGTTCGTGATGCGCACCGCACCCAGTGGTTTGTAGGTGGCGTGAAGGACGAGCACCGCATGATCGCCTTTAAGCTTCGCGCTATAGGCCGTGATGGCCGATGGGTGAACTTGCTTGCGCTTCATCTGGTCTGCGGCACTTTCACCGGCCAGGATGATTGTGGCGTCACGTTCCGGAAACCCTTTGGCAATCAGGCGGTTTAGCGCGCTTTGCGCTGTTGCTGCGTCGTGAAACAGGCGCGTGATAAGTGTTGTCATGATGCCTCCAATGGGTTGGTGTGCGAATGCTTGACGGCGCGCTGCCGGTTTGCGTGTCTTGCCAGTGGCCAGATCACAGCGACCGCGATGATAAGGCTGATGGCTTCGATGCTGAATACGAGAGTGTAGGGCGTCTGGACGTTATTTCCAGCGGGGCCTTGCAGCCCAACCACCAGATCGCGCACGATCCCGGCCATTGCGACGCCGATACCGGCGGATGTGGCCTGTGCAGCCCCCCATGCCCCCAGTGCCAGACCCACCCGGTCGGGCGGGGCCGCGCGCATGGTGGCCGTGAGTGTGGCGTGCCCGAAAAGGCCTGTCCCAAGGCCCACAAGGAAGGTTCCCAAAAGGAAGCTGAATGTCCCGCCCCCCAAAGACGCGAAAATGATTGCGGCAAAACCGGGGACCCCGATGGCCGCGCCGATCATTGCCAGATTGGTCGGTTTCGTTGTGGCACTCAGCAGCCGCGACGCGACCCCGAAGCCCACCAGGGTTCCGGTTGCGAACAGCGCTGTCAGTTTCGTGGTGTCCGCAATTGACAGGCCAAGGACCTGACCGCCGTAGGGTTCCAGCAAGACATCGGCCATGCCAAACCCAAAGGTCCCAAGGCAGATCACAACCATCAGCCGCATCATGTGATCGGTCTGGGCCAATTGCGCCCATGCCTGTTTAAACGGGGTAGGTCGCTGGGTTTTCATCGCTTGGGCCCGCAGCCTGTCGCGCGATTCCTGTTTCCACATTGCTGTCAGGTTTAAGATGACAGTGACGACGGCGCTGCCTTGAATGACCTGTATCAGGCGGCCCGGCGTGTAATTTTCCAAAAGCGCCCCGTAGACAAGCGCGCTGACGACCATGCCCAGCAACAGCATGACATACATCAGGCCGACGACCTTGGGTTGATCCGCTTCTTTTACCAGATCAGTGGCCAGGGCCAGTCCGACCGTTTGCACAATGTGCACCCCCGCACCGACCAGTAAGAAGGACAGGGCGGCTGCGCTGAGGCCGATCCAGCGGGGTGCGTCAATCGCCTCGCCGTAGCCGGACAGCACCAACAGCGCAAAGGGCATGATGGCAAAGCCGCCAAACTGGCAAAGTGTTCCTTTCCAGATGTAAGGCAGCCGCCGCAGCCCAAGGGCCGAGACATGCACGTCTGATTTGTATCCAATCAACATGCGGAAGGGTGCAAAGACCAATGGCAAGGCCAGCATGACCGCCACAAGTGTCGCCGGGACCGCCAATTCGACGATCATCACCCGGTTGAGCGTGCCCACCAGCATGACAAGGGCCATGCCCACGGTGACTTGAAACAGCGAAAGGCGCAGCAAGCGCGACAGGGGAACGTCGTCCGTCGCAATGTCAGCGAACGGCAAATACCGCGACCCGAGGGTTGCCAATTTATGTGTCGCAAAGCGTCGATAATCGAACATCTGGACCACTTGTGTTGCGGCAGCGAGGTGGGCGCTGCGGCAGTGCCCGTTCCCGGACGGATTGAGGCCCGCAGTCTATGCTGCAGGCCCAAAGGTTATTGTGTTATCAGCGCAGGAAGCTGGTCTGCCTGTTGCGAGACAAGCGTTTCCGGACTGCTAAGAATGGCCTGCGTTGTCGTCCCGTCCGGCAATATGACCGTTACGGCCAAACCGTCGCTGGATGGCATCACATAAGAGGCCTGTGCTGCTTGCAGGTTGGACTGGTCCAGCATCTCTGCTGCCGCCATCTGATCGCCGGTGCCCATTGGAACACCTTGCAGAAAATCAGACACCCAAGAGGTGTTTTTGACGACCTGCATGTGCACCGAAAATGACCCGACGGCCACGGCACCCAAGAAGATCGGAACGCCAACGGATGGTGAAACAACAAGCCACATTTTTGCGTTATTCATGGTGTGTCCTTCCTATCCAAGCCACGGGGTCGCGATGGCGACCAAGACGTGTGCAAGCAAAGCGATGGCGCCGAAAACACGGGTGCCGTCAATCAGGTAGCTATGCACTTCTTCTGCTTCTTCGAGCGTCAGGCCAGTGGGCCAAACTTTTCCCTCATCTGCCATGTGATTCCTCCTATCCAAATGGGAGGAAGCAAGCCTTTGGAACAGCGGCTGAAAAGATGCTCTGCCGATAGAATTGGGTTGCTTCCTATGTGCGACAAGGTGTCACAGTCTGTTGACATAGTCAATGTCCCGTTTGGTTGACACCTTTGGCCCGGCAAAGCTGCTGGATGAATGCAACCACCTTAAAGAGGATGGCGTGCGCGGGTTAAGCGCTGTGCTGTATTCAACGCATTCTGTCGTATGAGGCATGTGCGG
>CALILP010000103.1 GCA_938016515.1 uncultured Paracoccaceae bacterium | reverse complement strand
GCCGAAGGCTATATGGACGTGATTGCCTTGTCAGAGGCTGGGTTCACGTCTTGCGTCGCGCCGTTGGGCACAGCCATTACCGAAGATCAGTTGCGCCTGATGTGGCGCATGTCGCCGGAACCGATTATCGCTTTGGACGGGGACACCGCCGGTCTGCGCGCTGCGATGCGGGTCATTGATATTGCATTGCCGTTGCTGGAAGCGGGCCAATCCTTGCGCTTCGCTTTGATGCCCGATGGCATGGACCCGGACGATCTGATCAAACAGAAAGGCCCCAGCGCGATGCAGGCCTTGCTGGATGACGCGATCCCGATGGTCCAACTGCTTTGGCGTCGCGAGACAGATGGCAAAAGCTTTGACAGTCCGGAACGCAAGGCGGCCCTTGATAAGGCGCTGCGCGAAAAGATCAGGCTTATTCAGGACCCGTCGATCCGCAACCACTATGGTGATGCGATAAAGGACCTGCGCTGGGAGTTATTCCGCGCGAAGAAGCCAGCCTTCGTGCCGGGCAAGCGTGGTCCTAACGGCGGCCGTGACCCGTGGCGCAACATGAGGTCGCCGGTCGCAAGCAGCAAATCGTCTGCCTTGGGGGCAGGGGCTGCCAACACTGATCACATGCTCGAGGGCGCTATTCTTGCGACGCTGATGGCAACACCACAAGCTGTCGAGGCCTTTGAAACCCAGATCGACCGGATGGATTGTCAGGACCCAGCCCATGCCGCATTGCGCGACGCGATCCTGCGTTTCGCTGGCAGTGACGATCCGAAAGCGAAAATTATCGAAGCAATTGGACCGGGCGCTCTTGAAAACCTCTTGGGTCAGCCTCATCTCAAAATCCATCCCGCGCTGCGCCGTGCGGGTGATCTGGAATTTGCAACAAACTGCCTGACCACCGATTTCAAACGACTTTTCGCCCAACGCAGCCACTCGCGCGAGGTGGATGAGGGGGCGAAGGAAAACCAAGGTCAGGCGGATGAAAGCCTCACGTGGCGGCTGGCGCAGGCCGCAAAAGCGGTGGACACATCCGTGCGCGAAAGCACCGATGACACCGCTGACTTTGAAAAAGCCGACAACGGCACCATGTTAAACAAAGACGAGCGGAGCGCTTTTGACAAACTTCTTGGAACAATCAAGATCGATAAGTCGTTCAAGGAGTAGGGTTGCCCGCTTGGTGCAACAGCGTCGATTAATCGCGGCCTAACTGGTTGCGAATCACCCCGATCATGAGTTGATTCGTTTTTAACCGAATCATGCGAATCACTACGCCGGGCCGCGATGCGCCCCGTGACCCGAAAAGGAGCGACTGAGATGGCCGCAAAGGACAACGACGAGCGTAAGGATCGCGACCAGGACGACGGGTCGCTTGATATGAGCCAAGCTGCGGTCAAGAAGATGATCGCTGATGCGCGCGAGCGCGGCTACATCACTTACGATCAGCTGAACGCGGTCCTTCCGCCTGATCAGGTGTCTTCTGACCAAATCGAAGACGTGATGTCGATGTTGTCCGAGATGGGCATTCAGGTCACCGAAGAAGAAGAAAGCGAAGAGACCGAAGGATCCCGCGAAGTCGCCACTGTCTCTGGCGCCCGCGAGCTCACCCTTGGCGGCGCTGAAGCTGAAAAGCTTGATCGCACCGATGATCCCGTTCGCATGTACCTGCGCGAGATGGGCAGTGTTGAGTTGTTGTCCCGCGAAGGCGAGATCGCAATTGCCAAACGCATTGAGGCTGGCCGCAACACGATGATCCTTGGGCTGTGCGAAAGCCCTCTGACATTCCAGGCGATTACGATCTGGCGTGACGAGTTGCTAAGCGAAGATATTCTGCTGCGCGACGTTATCGATCTTGAAACAACTTTCGGCAACACAATGGGCGAAGAGGGCGATGAAGACGTCGCCGTGGTACAGCCCGGCGCTGCCCCTGCCGCAAAACCCGCAGAGGGTGAGGTCGCACAAGAGCTTGACGCTGATGGCAATCCAATTGCCAAAGACGATGATGATGACGACGACGATCAGGCCAATATGTCCTTGGCCGCGATGGAAGCCGCACTCAAGCCCCGTGTTCTTGAAACGCTTGAAATCATCGCCCGCGACTTTGCCATGCTGTCTGATATGCAAGACGCACGGATGTCAGCGACGCTCAACGAGGACTCCTCTTTTTCGACCAAGGAAGAAGACAAGTATCAGGCCCTGCGCTCTGAGATCGTTGAGATGGTGAACTCGCTTCACCTGCACAACAACCGTATCGAAGCTTTGATCGACCAGCTTTACGGCATCAACCGCCGTATCATGCAGATCGACAGTTCTATGGTGAAGCTGGCCGACCAAGCCCGCATCAACCGCCGTGAATTCATCGACGCTTATCGCGGTCGCGAGCTGGACCCGAACTGGCTTGAGGAAATGTCTGAAAAGGCCGGGCGCGGTTGGCAGATGCTGATCGAACGCTCAACCGACAAAATCGAAGGTCTGCGCGGCGACATGGCCCAAGTTGGTCAGTACGTTGGCGTAGATATCACCGAATTCCGCCGCATCGTACAGCAAGTGCAGAAGGGCGAGAAAGAAGCCCGCCAAGCCAAGAAAGAAATGGTCGAAGCGAACCTGCGTCTCGTGATTTCTATAGCCAAGAAATACACGAACCGTGGCCTGCAGTTCCTCGACCTGATCCAGGAAGGGAACATCGGTCTGATGAAGGCCGTGGATAAGTTCGAGTACCGGCGCGGCTATAAATTCTCGACCTATGCGACGTGGTGGATCCGTCAGGCGATCACCCGGTCGATTGCGGATCAGGCCCGCACGATCCGTATCCCGGTCCATATGATCGAGACGATCAATAAGCTGGTCCGGACCGGTCGCCAGATGCTGCATGAGATTGGCCGCGAGCCAACACCAGAAGAATTGGCAGAAAAGCTGCAAATGCCTTTGGAAAAGGTCCGCAAGGTGATGAAGATCGCCAAAGAGCCGATTTCACTGGAAACACCCATCGGCGACGAAGAAGACAGCCAGCTTGGCGATTTCATCGAAGACAAGAACGCGATCCTGCCGTTGGACTCTGCGATCCAAGAAAACCTCAAGGAGACGACAACCCGCGTATTGGCGTCACTGACACCACGCGAAGAGCGTGTCCTACGGATGCGCTTTGGTATCGGTATGAACACCGACCATACTTTGGAAGAGGTCGGTCAACAGTTCAGCGTGACCCGCGAACGTATTCGCCAGATCGAAGCGAAGGCGCTGCGCAAACTCAAGCACCCAAGCCGGTCGCGCAAGCTGCGGTCGTTCTTGGATCAATAAGCGATGTCGTTTCTATCCAAACTCTTCGGTGGCGGTGCCTCAGAGGCAAAGACACCGCAAGGCGAGGCATACGAAGGCTTCATGATCTTCCCGGAACCTATCCGGGAAGGTAAGGTTTATCGTCTGTGCGCCCGTATCACCTGTGAGATCGACGGCGAGGTCAAAGAACATCGCCTGATCCGTGCTGACACGCTGGAAAGCGAAGATGCTGGTATTTCAGCCTCGGTTGCGAAGGCAAAGCAGATGATCGATGAACAAGGCAAACGACTTTTCAGCTAGTTTCAGTTTTGGATGAGGTCGGTTGTCGACTCGAACAGGTCCTTTAGTTCGGTGATAGCATCCACAAAAAGTGTGAACTTACCGATCGAGCCAAGAACCGAATTGATCAGACTCAGCAGCCAGATGACGGCTTTACGTACACCGCGCTTCATCAAACCTGACAGCTCATTCAAGCCTTTTACTTTGGCTTTCAAAGACGTGCCGTTCAGGCCCAAGGTCGTCAACCTGTCGTCATCGACTTCTACAACGTCTGCAAGGCATCGCTGGTAATTCGTTTCCATGACGTCATCAAATGCAGGTACAATTTCGTTCTGAATGTCGACCTGATATGACAGGTTGTGTTGATATGGGTTTGCAAAAAGCGACTTTAAAAACGTTGTGACAGCGTCCAAAGTGCGTTTGAGAATGGTGCGCGGGTTGGCTTTTTCGGAGTATGTAATCTCTTCCATGGGTCCGTCCTAACAATCCAGTTAAAAAGGCAATAATCGCTTAGGTTGTGTTTTGAATCAAGAGTCGCGCCAATTATTACGGTTTGATGAAAGGCCTGAATGAATTGTAGACAATCGATGGAACGTACAATCGGTTGATCTTATTTACGGTTTTACGAAAAAGATGATGCACTCGGTCGCTTTGGTTTTCACAAAGGCTCGCCATGGTCGACAAGCGTGCTACTATTTTAACAGAAATTGTGACCACCATAGGATCGATAGATGTCCGATTTGCGCACCAACCCGTTTCAGAACCGCCCTCGGTTCCTTGCAGCCCAACCGCGTCTGATCCGATTGTACGTTTTTCACTGTATCATTGGATTTGCCTTGTCTGGTGTATTTACCGGGCTGATCCTGTGGTCCAACACAGCCAACATCGGCCATCTTGTGGCACATGTCGAAGGCGGTTGGTTGGCAGCATTTGTATTTTTTGTCCTGAACGGAATTGTCTTTGCAGGCGTCCAAACGGGTATCGCGATTATGTCGCTCGGAAAAGATGATGATCAATCTGGGGGTGGGCGCCGCGACGCCATCCCGGCAGACGGTGGACTGCAGCGGGCAGTCGTGCGGGTCACGTCGCAACGGCAGCGCTAAAGCGTGTCTTGGCAATCGACGTTTGCCATCCAAACAAGCGGTCCCGGTCTATACGAATTTACGCGTGATGTCGCAGGGTGGGTGCAAGGCACCGGTTTGTTGACACTTATGATCCAGCACACATCCGCAAGCCTTTTGATCCAAGAAAACGCAGATCCAGAGGTTCAGGTCGACCTGCAGAACTACTTCTCGCGACTTGTCCCACCCACGACAGACCCAACGATGTCCTATCTCACGCACACATATGAGGGCCCAGATGATATGCCCGCGCATATCAAGGCAGCAATGTTGCCGACACACTTGTCCATTCCAGTGACGGATGGGCGCCTGCAATTAGGAATATGGCAGGGCGTCTATCTGTTCGAGCATCGTGACAGCCCCCACACAAGGACTGTCTTTGTGCATTTGACTTCATAGCCAATTGTTACATTCGATCACGCGTGGCGCTGCGTCAGTTACGCTCGTGTGAGTTTCGGTTTCGCCCAATTGCCAAAGGGCTTCCTTTCGCCGCACGGTCATGGCGAAAGGAAGCCTCATGACCCGTATTTCAATGACATTCGCTGCTGCAACAATGACGATCTCGCTTGCGCATGGCACACAGCCTGATCCGTCACAGCCTGTGTCAAAAGAGACGGCGATGCTTCTCGATATGCTGCTGAAACACGCAGGCTGATGTGAGTTACTGTCCGTCGATCATTGATTGATCCTAGGTAATTCAGCCAGCATTCACGCTTTCTTAGCGGTAAGGCCATTAGATGCAGGGAAGCGCCATCAGGGCGCGTAACCCTTGCGAATGGACTGCACCCGCTGATGTCGACATCACCTGAGACGTACACCCTTCCACCCGATCCTCGTGCAAATGCCTGCGGGGCATTTTTTGATGCGCTGAAAAGTCATCGTGGCAAACCTATCGCCATTGATGCTTCAGCGGTTGAACGGATGGATACGCTGGTTGCTCAGGTCATGCTTGTTGGCATGAAGACCTGGTCTGCAGACGACGTTGATTTCCAAATTACGAACCCGTCAGACGCCGTCACCTCAGCACTCGGTAAGCTTGGTCTGGAAGAGGTTATTTTGATCAAGGAGGCATCTGATGTCGATTAAGGTTCTTGCAATAGACGATTCACGTACCATCCGGCACTTGTTGTCCATGACCCTAAGTGAAGCAGGGTTTGATGTTGTCACTGCAGATGATGGCGTCGAAGGTGTTGATGCGTTTCAGGACGCAGAGGCTGACGTTGTCATTACAGACATCAATATGCCCAATATGGACGGCTTTGGGGTCATCACGTCCATCCGACAAGGTGAAGTTAACAACCGTGTACCGATCCTTGTTTTGACCACAGAAAGCGGGGACGACCTGAAGGCGCGAGCACGCGATGCCGGGGCAACTGGTTGGATTGTCAAACCTTTCGACGATGTGTCGTTGATTACCGCGCTCAAGCGCGTCACGGGGGCGTAATCATGAGTGGCAATTCAATTCGCGACATCTTTTTCCAGGAATGTGAAGACCTTAGCGATGCACTGACAGACGGCCTGAACGAAATGGCTGATGGATCTGGTGACAGCGAAACGGTCAATGCAGTTTTCCGTGCAGTGCATTCCATTAAAGGATCCGGTGGTGCCTTTGGGCTCGAAGATCTGGTTGGGTTCGCGCACAAGTTTGAAACCGTATTGGATGCGGTCAGATCGCATACCTTGGTAGCAGACGAAACCCTCATGCCTGTTCTGTTGCGGTCGGGTGACGTGCTGATCGACTTAATTGAAGCAGCCCGCATGGAGACGGGTGTCAATCAAGAGGCGGTTGATACGACGCTTGCGGCCCTAGCAGAGTTTCTTCCGGACGAAGACGAAGAACCTGAGGAGGAATTTAGCTTCGAACCGATGGTGCTGGCCATTCCGGGTGACGATGACACGCCTGTAGAGGACGAGCAAATTGGGTTTGTCATATCAATGACGCCGGCTCGGGCTTTTTACGAGGTTGGAAATGACCCGCTTCACCTGTTGAATGCGTTGCGTGATCTTGGCGATGCCAAGGTGGTCGCAGATATGTCGCAGGTTCCTGATGATATTGAAAATAGCGATTGGGAAAATGGATATCTCAGCTGGCAGGTCTCGCTAGAGACACCCTCGACGGAAGAGTCGGTCAAAGCTGTATTCGGCTTTGTTGAAGATCTTTGCACCGTGAAAATTGACCCACTTTTTAAGTCAGGGGGGACCGCAGATGTGACGGCTTCGGCGCCTCCTGATATCCAAGATGTCGACGGCGAAGCTGACCCCGAACCTGAACCTGCTGTCAAAACCCAAAAGACGGCAGCAGCTGCGCAGAAATCCGCGCCAGCAGCTAAGTCTAAGCCAGCTTCACCGCCATCTTCACGCGAGGCAAAGGCAACGCTTCGGGTTGATCTTGACCGCGTCGACCGTCTGATCAACGCGGTTGGGGAGTTGATTATCAACCAGTCGGTGATTGCACAGCGGATTGAAGATGCGGGACTTGGGAAATCTGATGATATTCAGGTGGATCTGGAAGATTACAAACACTTGGCGCGCGAAATCCAAGAAGGTGTGATGGCCATTCGGGCACAACCGGTCAAGCCGCTGTTTCAACGGATGGCCCGTATCGTGCGCGAAGTAACGGGCACGACAGGTAAAAAGGTCAATCTTGTTACGGTTGGGGAATCCACTGAAGTCGACAAAACCCTTGTTGAACGCCTGAGCGATCCGTTGACGCACATGATCCGCAATGCGATTGATCATGGCATTGAAGACAGCGAACGCCGCGTCGAGGTCGGGAAAGACGCGACGGGTGTCATTCAGCTTTCTGCCGAGCATCGCTCTGGAAATGTCCTGATTGAAATCACGGACGATGGTGCAGGCCTGAATCGCGACCGGATCAAGCAAATTGCGATCGAAAAGGGGATCATCAGCGAAGATGCTGATCTCACAATCGGTGAAATCGATCAGCTGCTCTTCGCCCCCGGATTTTCAACTGCAAAAGAGGTTACAAACCTATCTGGTCGCGGCGTTGGCATGGATGTTGTCAAGACAGCCATTACATCGCTAGGCGGCCGCATCAGTATCGCAAGTACGCCGGGCAAAGGGTCCACCTTCTCTATCGCCCTGCCGCTTACCCTCGCTGTGATGGATGGCATGGTCGTTGATGTCGCAGAGCAGACGATGGTGATCCCAATCGCCAGCGTGTCAGAGACGATCCGGCCACGCAAAGAAAACATCTTTATGCTTGGTGTCGACCATCCGGTCCTGCAAATACGTGGCGAGTATATTCCAATCATCGACCTGGCAAGCGCGCTTGGGCATCCCTGTAGCACGCTCGCGATGGACGAAAGGGTGTTTCTTCTCGTGCGCACTGAACGCATTAGCCAATGCGCTTTCGCAGTTGATGGCATCTCTGATCAACGCCAGGTCGTCATCAAAAGTCTCGAGGGGGACTATGGTAAGATTACTGGAATCTCGGCGGCTACCATACTTGGTGATGGCAAGATCGCCTTGATTGTCGATCCTGATGGCATCGCGAGTTCAGTTTCAACCATCCCACCGCCACGCGCTTTGGCTGAATTAAACCCTACTGCGGAGGCCCGGCATGTATGATCTTGCTGAAACCAAAGATGACACCTCATTGTTCGAGTTCATTTCGCTCTATGCGGGCGATCAAAGCTTTTGCATTGAGCTCAACCGCATCCGTGAAATTCGGCGCTGGGAGCCGATTACAATGTTGCCCCACTCACCGCCATTTGTTCTTGGCGTCGTCAATCTAAGGGGGGCAGTCATTCCGATCGTCGATCTGGCGGCAAAACTTGGGTTTCCGTCGCTACAGCCAACAAAACGGAATGTGATCATCATTTGCAATCTAGGAGATCAGGTGATCGGCCTTCTGGTGGAATCTGTCTCTGAAATCCTGACGGTGAACTTATCTGAGGTGAAAGAAGCGCCGCGCGTCAAGGAAGATGCAAGCAATCATGCCATCCGCGGTGTCATATCCATCAAAGAAGACATGACAAGAGTGATCGATCTTGAGGCAATGATGGATCTTGGCACGGAGCGGGCATTGCATGATTAATCGATCCGGAAGCATTGCAGGGGACCTGGTTTTTACCGACGCCGATTTTCAGGCTATTTCTACGCATGCTGCACAGCGCTACGGCTTAGACATAAAAATCGAAAAGAAGGGCTTGATCTATGCCCGTCTTGCGCGTCGCATCAGGGCGCTGGGAATGACGGACTTCAGGTCGTATTGCGCCATGGTGACAGGACCAAATGCCGGTGCAGAGCAAGAAGAACTCTTGTCCGCACTGACCACGAATGTCTCTTCTTTCTACCGCGAGCGTCATCACTTTGAGATGCTCAAACAGTCCGTATTGCCACAACTGCGCGAACAGGCTCTTCATGGCAATAAGATCCGGATCTGGTCTGCCGGCTGTTC
>CALILP010000102.1 GCA_938016515.1 uncultured Paracoccaceae bacterium | reverse complement strand
CGATAAATGCGCACCCTACTTTGCCGCCGTAGGGTGCGCATTTATCGCGCACCACCCGACCTTACACGGCACCGGTGTCCGCGGTTACGCGCGTTCCACGTATTCCATCGTCTCTGTGCTGACCACGATAGCCTCGTCCTGACCAACGAACGGGGGGATCATCACACGCACACCGTTGTCCAGCGTCGCGGGCTTGAAGCTGTTGGCAGCTGTCTGACCTTTCACCACTGGCTCTGTCTCGAGCACTGTGCAAGTAACCCGCACAGGCAACGTCACGTTCAGCGCCTCTTCGTCGTAGTATTCGATCTTGACGACCATGCCGTCCTGCAGGAACGGGCGACGATCACCCAGGATGTCAGCAGGCAAGGCGATCTGGTCATAGGTCACGCTGTCCATAAAGGTCAGCATATCGTCGGCCTCGAACAAAAACTGCTGGTCCTTTTGCTCTAGGCGGACACGTTCCACTTTGTCTGCAGACCGAAAGCGTTCGTTCAGTTTGCGGCCATCGCGCAGGTTTTTCAGTTCGACCTGAGCAAAGGCACCGCCCTTACCGGGTTTGACATGGTCCACCTTCACTGCGGCCCAAAGGCCACTATCGTGTTCCAGAACATTGCCGGGGCGAATTTCGTTACCGTTGATTTTTGGCATGGGTCACTTTTTGTCAGAATTGTGGCGAAGAGTTGAAGATTTCAGGATGGAGGCTATATCTTGCCTATCAAATTGGGTTAACGCGGCTAAATATGGCCTGAGCCATGCAATAAATGCATGGGAGCCATTCCGAAAGAGGTTGCCCGAATCGGATAACATCGGGCATAAACGGTCGAACGCGAGAAGTACAAGACCAAAACCAAAAGGATGCAGTATGCGGGATTTCGTAGACGGAACAGCTTTCAATAACGAGCAGGGCAACCGGGCCCGGAAGTTATTTGCAGCGGTTGTTCTGGCGGCACTCGATGACGCAATCGCAGACGACAAGAAATACGGCAACGGACCAGAGCAAATCGCGCGCTGGGCACGCTCTCGCGATGGACGCGAAGTGTTGTCATGCGCAGGCATCGACCCGAACGAACGTGTGGTTGGTGGCTTGATGGAATTTGTGGGCAAAGGTGTGCGGACCTCCGTCGCACTTTCCCGCGAGGAAAGCGAACGCCGCAACGCAGCCGAGCAAGAAGCCCGCGCAGCGTAAGTCAAAACAGTTGTGTTAGCCCTGCCAGGCTGACTATTGGAAACGCCGCCCTCTGCTCGGGGCGGCGTTTTTCTTTGGGCGAAAGCTCACTTGTCGGGCACCTTAGGTCGCCGTTCACCCCGCCCCGCTACCCCGCAAACATCAGGCCGAAAATGATGTAAGGCGCGGTCTGCGCCGCCCCAAGCGTGACAACCAACGCCCGCATCCAAATGCCAGCAAAGCGCCGCCACAAGACGACGCAGCACACCAGCACTGCTGCGATCTCTATTGGCCCGACGATCCCCCCATAGTGGCGCGGGTCCCAATAGCTGACCGGGCTTTGAAAAATCCAGTTCGAGATTGGCCAGAAATGCGCCCGCCCATCGTCGTGATGCAAGGCAAAGTCAAACACCAGATGCAGCAAAGCCGCCCCGCACAAGGCAAACACCACTGGTGACCGCCACATCAGCCCCAGCACCAAAGCGATCCCCCATAGCACCATCGAGTTGTCGATCCGAAAGATGCTTTGCCAGGCGTCCGAGAAGTAGAGCTGCCCAAATACGACCTGCGGGTCCGTCCCCAGAACCAACAGATGCCCACCAGCCATTAAGTAAAGCGACAGATCCGGGATCAACGCCCCTGCAAACGCCGCCGCCGTCACGGCGGGCCGGTGTGCTTTGCCAAAGGCCGTCATGCCAAAGATCAGATGTGCTGGCGTGTTCATTCTGCTTTCCCTGCCACTGCCTGCCGACTACATACTGCAGCGCAGGGAGACACAATGACCAAAGCGTTGATGATCCAAGGGGCCGGCTCGAACGTTGGCAAATCGATCCTCGTGGCAGGCCTGGCACGGGCCGCCGTAAAGCGTGGCCTACGTGTTGCCCCATTCAAACCGCAGAACATGTCCAACAACGCGGCTGTAACGACGGACGGCGGCGAGATAGGCCGGGCGCAGGCGTTGCAGGCCCGCGCCTGTGGGCTGCGCCCCCATACGGATATGAACCCGGTCTTGTTGAAGCCGGAGTCCGAGGTCGGTGCCCAGGTTGTGGTACATGGCAAGCGCCTGACCACGATGAAAGCCCGCGACTATGGGAAAATGAAGGCCCAATTGTTGCCCCGTGTCCTGGAAAGCTTTGAGCGGCTGAAAACGACCGCCGATCTGATCCTCGTGGAGGGTGCCGGTAGCCCTGCAGAAGTGAACCTGCGCGCGGGCGACATCGCCAACATGGGCTTCGCCGTGGCAGCTGGCGTCCCTGTGGTCTTGATCGGGGACATCGACAGAGGCGGCGTTATCGCACAGCTTGTCGGCACTCATGCGGTTTTGCCAGATGAAGACCGCGCGATGATCAAGGCTTTCGCTATCAACAAGTTCCGGGGGGATACCTCGTTGTTTGCTGAAGGGATGGATATTATCGCGGCCAAGACAGGTTGGGCTCCGTGCGGGATCATCCCGTGGTTTGCCGATGCCTGGCGCTTGCCCGCTGAAGACGTGATGGATATCGCCAGCCGTCCCGGCGGCGCGATCAAGATCGCCGTGCCCAAACTGAACAGGATCGCGAATTTCGATGATCTTGACCCGTTATCTGCCACACCGGAGGTGACCGTCCAGATCATTGAGCCCGGTCGGCCCCTGCCCGGTGACGCTGATCTTGTCCTGATCCCCGGATCAAAGTCGACCATTGCGGACCTGTCCCACTTTCGCGCCCAAGGGTGGGATATCGACCTGCAAGCCCACGTCAGGCGCGGTGGCCGCGTGCTGGGGATTTGTGGTGGCTATCAGATGCTGGGCCACAAAATTCATGATCCTGACGGAATTGAGGGCCCGGTCCACAGCGTTGATGGCTTGGCCCTGCTGGACGTGGAAACGGTGATGACCCCGCACAAGCAACTGACAGAGGTGTCGGGACAGCATCTGACAAGCATGACCCCCATCGCTGGCTATGAAATACACATCGGCAAGACGACGGGCCCAGACACGCAAAGGGCATGGATCGCCTTGGACCAGCGACGCGAAGGGGCTGCCAGTGCCGACGGACGCATTCAGGGGTGCTACTTACACGGGCTGTTCAGTGCGGACGAATTCCGCACGCGCTATCTGAGGGATTTGGGGGCGGCCCCTGCCCCACAAGACTACGACGCAAGCGTCGACCGCACGTTGGACGCGCTGGCCGCGCACTTGGAAACACATATGGATATCGACGCCCTGCTTGCGCAGGCGGCCGCAGTCTAGTCGAACTCTTGCGCTGAAAGCACGCGGTTGATCTCGCGACGGACCAGCTTGCGGACGTTGCGGGTGATCCGCTCGCCCATCTCGCCTTGCAGCTCTTCGCGGATCATGTGACCCACCATGTCCCGCAGCATATCCGGGTCGACCAATGCGTTGGCCGAAGCAGGTTCTGCAACAGCCGTAGAGGCCTCTGCCGGATCTGGTGTCAGCTCATCGCCGTAAAGGTCAGCGGCATCAGGAGCGGCCTCTGCAGCGTCAGCTGTGGCTTCTGCAACCGGATCATAGACTTCGCGGAAAGCGTGACGGAAAGTCGGCGCATCAAGAACCGAAGGATCCGCAAACGGGATTGGCGGCTCGACGACTTCGACCTCTGCTACCTCAGGCGCAGGCGTGTCGGTATCTGAAATTGCTTCATCGTCCTGCACAGGGTCTGGTGTCACAACGGACAATGTGACCGGCGCTGGTGTCTCCTTTGCGATATGCAAATCTGGCTTGAGATGGACGACCGTGTCTTCAATTTCTTGCGCCGCATCAGCGTCCGCCAACGGCGGGAACGCCACGGCGATCTCTTCTGCAACGACATCGCTGATATGATCAGCAACAACAGCGTTCAGAGTGGCCTCTGCATCTTCGGTCTCTTCTTCGACCGTTGTCGGTGCCTCTGATTGACGGCTCGCAAACGCAGCGTGCAAACCAGCAAGCCCGGCCACTTCAGAGCCGTCCGGCTCCCACTCATCTGTGCGGCGGCTGACAGCGGCTTCCAGTTGCGCAATCGTGGCCTCTAGGCTTGCGCGCTCGGACGAGGATTGGACGGATGCGGGAATCGGTTGGTTATCCTGCGTGTCTGGCGCGTCTGATTCTTCGGTTTGCGCAACAGCGTCGACAGATCGCATATCGGTTGCAACAGGGTCTGGCTGAGCCGCTTGCACCTCTTCGGTCGGAACGCTGACACGAAAGGCGGGGGTCAAAACCAAACGGTCCGTGGGCGCAGGAGGCGCTGAAACCTCTTCTTTTGCAGGCTCTTCGGACCGCAAAGGTGTTGGAGCGTTCGCAACCGGTGTCGGCCTGCGCGGATCGCCCTGCGCGACCAACCTGCGGATGGATGACAAGACATCTTCGATATCGTGATTACTGACCGGATCGGACATTTTGACTTCCCGCTAAAACCTCATGTGGACCCTACCCAAATTTGGGCGTCCAAACAACATGGAGTCCGCGCCCATTGGAGTCGGCAACAAATTGCCTGCCCAACTATCCAAACTTAAACGAAAAAATTTACCCTCTTCATGAAGGTAAAGCGTCATCACTCGGAAATCACCGCCTTTTTTGCCGCAAAAATAGTCAAAACCGGCGGTGTCTGCAAAACTGTCGAAATATCACAAAACGAACAAGGCCCGCAAATTGCGGGCCCTGTCATACATCAGTCTTGGAAGAGGATTGATCAGTCGCCAATCGCTTGCAAAACACGGTCGAGTGCCTGGCCCTGTGCGGACTTCACAGCGGGCGCGTCTTTCACAAGGTTATAGTAGGCTGTTGGATCGTATTGCTGAACAGGCAGGCGCAAATGCTCTGCAGTCAACAGACCTGTTGCGGACAGGACGGTATAGGACGCGATGACCTCGTCGGCCTGCGCAGAAATTTGGTTAGCACGGGCATCAAACAAATCCTGCTCAGCGTTCAGCACGTCAAGCGTGGTCCGTGCGCCAAGTGTCGCCTCCTCGCGGACACCGCGGAAGGCCACAGTCGCAGCGCGAATTTCTTCTTCAGAGGCCTGACGGGACACGCGCGACACTTCAAGAATGGCAAAAGCATTCCCGACGGCCTGTTCCAGATTGTGGCGTGTAATATGCAGGCCAGCACGCGTTGCATCGCGGCGCGCCATAAATTGACGAACCTGGCTGGACAAACGACCACCCTGATAAATCGGGCCACCAACAGTCACACCAACCTGTGCGCTATCGTCAAACTCGTCATCGATGGCGATACGTGCATCCAAGGTGACGGTTGGGCTCATCGCGGCTTCGGCGCGTCGAATGTTCAGCTCTGCTGCTGTGACCGCGTGCTGAGCCTCAAGAATATTCGGATGATTTCTGACCGCGTAAGCCTTGGCATCCGAAATTCCGCGCGACACTGGTGCGGGGGATACAGGCGATAACGACCCGGGGAAACGACCAACGGCATTGCGGAACTCTTCGCGGGCTTGCGCAAGGTTACCCTGAGCGGACGCAAACAAGCTGCGCGCAGAGGCCAGCCGGGCCTCGGCCAAAGATACATCTGTGCGCGTCACTTCGCCAACTTCAAAGCGGTCTTGCGCGGCGCGCAATTCTTCGGTGATCAAACGGACGTTGTTCTGACGCAGATCCACAAACTCTGCGTTGCGGCGCACGTTCATATACGCTTCGACAGCGCGCAAAAGCACCTGCTGTTCGATATCGCGCAGGGCCTGACGGGTCCCCAACACGGTTTCCTTCTGAGCGTCGATGGCAAATTGGTTCTGGCCAGCATCGTAAAGCGTCAACTCTGCGGAAATCTGGGCGGTCGCAGAAATCAGATCCGCACCGGGCTGGCGCGGCGCGTTGGATTGCGCGCGAACCGACCAGTTGATGATCGGCAACGTTGCTGACACAGCTTGCGCGACGTCTTCGTCCGCAGCCCGCAACAGCGCGCGGTTCTGTTCAATCAGGCCAGAGTGGTCATAAGCATGGGTCAGCGCATCTGCCAGCGTTTCCGCAGACGCAGCCGGGGCGACTGTCAGCGCGCAAATCGCCGCAAGCGCCTTCATTTTTTTCGTCAGTCCCATAACGGTCATTCCTCAAAATGCAGTCTTGTTGATATCTTTTTGCGCACTTTCGTGCGTGCGCGTTCTACAAAGCAAAATTTTCGGCTGTTTCAAAGCCTTTTAAAACAGGCGCACTTGCATTGAAAGCATAGCGCCAGGTCACTGTCCCGTCGATTTTATACCCCAGCCTGACAACACCAAGAGCACTTTCGGCAAATATACAAGCGATCCGCCCCCCGTCGCGGAGTTGATCAAGGATCGCAGTGGGAACCTCTTCGACGGCACCTTGTGTGATAATAATATCATAAGGACCTGACTTGGCAGCGCCCTCATTCAGCGGACCACACATGACGGCCGCGTTGTGAACCCCCTGCTCTGCCAGCAAGGATTCCGCTTCTTTCGCCAAGTCTGCGTCGTCTTCGACACCCACAACAAAGTCTGCCAGGCGCGCCATCAGCGCCGTCGCGTAGCCCAGACCACACCCCAGATCGAGCACAACATGTCCCGGTTCAATCTCCAACGCGTCAAGCATCTTGGCCAGCGTCCGGGGTTCCAGCATGACCCGGCCAGACCCCAGGTCGAGGTTTTCTCCGATATAGGCTGCTTCGCGCAGGGCATCGGGGACAAAAGCCTCTCGCGGGACGGCGAGCATTGCATCGATGATCGGAAATTTCGTGACATCCGACGGGCGGACTTGGGTGTCGACCATCATTGTGCGGCGTGCGCTATAATCTACCACGGTACGGCTCTCATTTTTGCGGTCCTAACAGGTGCTTTGCTGATGCCACACCCCGCGTGTCGGGGCAATGT
Source organism: uncultured Paracoccaceae bacterium (assembly GCA_938016515.1). Classification (GTDB taxonomy): domain Bacteria; phylum Pseudomonadota; class Alphaproteobacteria; order Rhodobacterales; family Rhodobacteraceae; genus Yoonia. The sequence goes on along the minus strand of CALILP010000102.1, from coordinate 9,035 downwards.
CTGAAAACGGGGTCAAAACGCCCACACGGCGTCTTGCGCGGGTCAGAGGCTTGGTATATCCGACGCCACACACCATGGTTGGCGAGTTGGCGGAGTGGTGACGCAGCGGATTGCAAATCCGTGTACACCGGTTCGATTCCGGTACTCGCCTCCAAACGATTTCAGAACCTCCCAGTGACGATTGGCCCACTGCTCTGCTTAATCTTCAAAAACGACATCTTTGCAGCTTCCGACGCACAACCAGTAATGCGCTGTCCCCGCGAACGGGCGATAAAATCGAAGCCATGAGGCGCATTCTTTGGATCTTGCTCTTCATTCCTTTGGAAATCGCACAGCTGCCTGCTAAGACGAGGCGCGCAGGTGGGGAGACGGCGACGTGCGAAAACTCAAACTCGATTTGTTGCAGACCTTCCTGACGGTCGCGCGCTTCAAAAGCGTTAGTAAAGCGGCCGACGCGCTGTATCTGACACAACCGGCCGTGACATCCCGGATCAAAACGCTTGAGGACAGCCTTGGCGCCGTTCTGTTTGAACGAGATGCCAAAGGCATGCGTCTGACCAAACGCGGTGGATTGTTGGTTCATTATGCAGAGCAATTTCAACACCTTGCAGATATGGTGGAAGAAAGGGTCGTTGATGCCAGTGCAGTGGACCAGCTTATCCGACTGGGCGCATCTGAGACGATTGCACAAAGCTGGTTGCCCGATTTCATCGGGGCTTTGCGGGGCAAGTTTCCACTTCTCAAAATTGAGATCAGCGTCGATATCTCGCTGAATTTGCGCGAACAGCTGCTCGGGCGCGAAATCGATCTGGCGATCCTTTTGGGGCCGATTTCTGACTTTACGGTTGATAACGTCGTGTTGCCGGATGTGCCGCTTGCTTGGTTTCGGTCAGCTGACGCAGTGGTTGAAGACGATCGATTGCTCGCAGAAATGCCGATTGCAACATATGCAAAAAACACACGGCCCTACCGTGATTTGCGTACAGCCTTGTTCGCCAGATACGGACCAGACGTATCACTGTTTCCGTCCTCGTCCTTGTCATCATGTTTCAGACTGGTCGAGGCAGGCCTGTGCGTCGGAGCATTGCCGATGTCGATGGCCAAAGGCTTGGTGTCATCGGGCAAGCTGGTGCTGTTTGACCCCGGCTGGACCCCTGCACCCCTTCAGTTTTCGGCGTCATTTCTTGGAGAGCCGCGCAACCACCTGATCAGTGCTGCGGCTGACATTGCACGCGAAATCGCAGTTGCTCAGTCATAAATTCTCGTTATGGATTTTGCAAAAAATTTAGAATTTGATTTTATGGACACTTAAACGGAACGTATCCCCAACAAGGGGGAATCGGACGTGAACCAAACATTTGACCTGCTCAAGGCCGCATCAACGCAGGCTGTGCGTGCTCAGATCAGATCTGGTGAGTATTGCGGCCATACGGCCGGGATTGGTGGTAAGACACTGCAAGCAAACCTTGCAATTCTGCCTGCGTCCTATGCGCTCGATTTTATGCGGTTTTGCCAGCGCAACCCAAAACCATGCCCGTTGGTTGGCGTGTCTGACACGGGCAATCCGATCCTGCATACATTGGGTGCTGACATCGATATTCGCACCGATGTTCCTGCCTATTACGTCTACCGCGATGGCGTTCTGGCCGAAACGATCCATGACTTGCAGCAAATCTGGCAAGATGACTTCGTGGTTTTCGCCCTTGGGTGTTCTTTCACGTTTGAACACGCCGTCCAGCAAGCTGGTATTGATCTGTGGCACATCCAGAACAACACCACCGTTCCCATGTTTGCCACCAATATTGCCACCACCCCTGCTGGCCCTTTTCAAGGACCGATGGTGGTCAGCATGCGCGCCGTTCCCGATGATCAGGTGGCGCAGGTCGCAGAGATTTCACGCCAGTTTCCAATGGCCCATGGCGGCCCCGTGCATTGGGGCGACCCTGCACAGATTGGTATTGCCAACATCAATGCACCTGATTGGGGTGATCCCGCTCCGGTCCCGGAAGGCACCACGCCAATGTTCTGGGCTTGTGGCGTGACACCCCAAGCGGCGATCATGCATGCGAAACCCCCGATCTGCATCACCCATAAACCCGGCCACATGTTGATCACCGACGTGGCTGACGATGCCGAAACACCGATTTACCAACCAACAAAAATACCAACAGGAGACTGAAAATGAAGACACTTACAACAGCCTTGGGCGCCTTGGCGATCACTGCATCCTCTGCCATGGCGGACGGTCCGGTGGTCCTGAATGCCGTCGGCACATGGTCAAGCCTGACCAACTATCAAAAGCATGAAGAGCCGTTCTTTAACCAACGCCTGAACGAAGCCTCTGGCGGCGACATTGTCGGCAAGATCCAATCCCAGTCTGGTCTTGGCCTCAAAGGGTTCGAGATCATGCGTCTGGTCAAGAACGGCGTGTTTGATTTCGCATTCGGCCTGCCCGGCTATGTGGCTGCCGAAAACGCGATCTTTGAAGGCGCTGATCTGTCGACGTTGACACAAGACATCGACACGCAGCGCCAAGTCTCGGAAGCTTACTTTGACACGCTGGAAACCGCTTTTGCCGATATCTACAACGCGAAACTGCTGAACCTTTACCCTTTCCCCAGCCAAACCCTGTGGTGCAATGGCGAAGTGAACGGCATCTCTGACCTCGAAGGCAAAAAGATCCGCGTCTATTCCACCACCCTTGGTGATTTCGTCGAAGGTGTTGGGGGTACGTCCGTTACTGTGGCTTTCTCGGAAGTGATCCCTGCCCTTGAGAAAGGCGTCGTCGATTGTGCGATCACCGGCACGATGTCAGCATATACCGCCAACTGGAACCAGGTTGCGACCCATGCCTACACACTGCGCGTGGGCTGGGGCCTCGCGTTTGGGGCGATGAATATGGATAAGTGGAACAGCCTGACCGCAGACCAGCAAGCCTTGCTGGAAACCGAGATCGCGACACTGACAGACGCCATGTGGGCAGAGACGGCAACCGAGGATGAGGTTGCGATCTCTTGCATCACGGGTGGTGCTTGTGAGGTAGGCGAGCCGGGCTCGATGACCTTGGTCGAGCCCTCTGCCGAAGATTTGGCCGCCCGCGATACCATTGCAACTGACGTCGTGCTGGCCCGCTGGGCAGAGCGGTGCGGTGCGGAGTGTGCCGCCAACTGGAACGAAACCGTTGGGCCAATTCTGGGCCTGACAGCTGAAGCCAAGTAAACCAATCGCGGGGCGGCGAAGACATCGCCGCCCCGCCATCACACCCGACTAGGTTCCCCGACATGTTAGACAGACTTCTTCACGGCACACGCAGATTCAGCCTTTGGATGACGTGGCTTGGCGGCACCTTGATCGTGCTCTCTGCCCTGCTGGTCACGCTGGAAGTATTCCTGCGCAAAGTCTTCAACGTCTCGCTGGGCGGGGCCGATGAAATCTCGGGCTATGCCTTTGGTGTCGCGACCGCATTGGCGCTGTCTTATGCGCTGTTTGAGCGGGCACACATCCGGGTGGATGCCTTGCTGGGTGCAATCCCCAAGGTCCTTCATCCGCTGATCAACCTCTTCGGGCTTTTGATGCTGACGGGCTTTGCCCTTGTCGTCGTGGTCATGGTCTGGAGCATGGTCGGCGATACCCTAGAAAACGGATCCCGGTCGATCACGCCGATGCGTGTCCCCCTCGCGATCCCGCAAATCCCTTGGCTGCTGGGTTGGATGTTCTTTGTCTTCTCTGGTGTCCTGATCGCTGTCGTTGCCATCCGCCAATACTTCCGAGGCGACGAGGCGGGCGTTCAAGAACTGATCGGGGTCAAATCCCTCGACGAACAAATCGAAGACGAGACGGTATAGTCCTATGTTGATCAAAACCCTTCTGATCTTACTGGCCCTCATCGGGTTGGCCGTCCCCATCGCGGCGTCACTTGGCTGGCTTGGCCTGATCCTGCAATGGACAGACAGCCCGATGCCCCTGCACCGCGCCATTTCGGACATGGCATGGCAGACCAGCACCGACTTTCTACTGGTCGCGATCCCAATGTTCGTGATGATGGGTGAAATCCTGCTGCGGGCAGGTATCACAGAGCGGATGTATGACGGCATCGTCAAATGGCTCGGCTGGTTGCCCGGCGGGTTGATGCACTCCAACATCGGGTCATCTGCGTTGTTTGCTGCGACGTCTGGATCTTCCGTGGCGACTGCCGCAACCATCGGGACGGTCGCAGTCCCACAAATCAAGAAGCGGGGCTACAACGAGCCGCTGTTTCTGGGCACTGTCGCGGCTGGCGGCACCCTCGGCATCCTGATCCCGCCATCGATCAACCTGATCTTGTATGGTCTGCTGACGAATACCTCTGTCCCAGAACTTTACCTTGCGGGCTTTCTGCCGGGCTTCATTCTGGCGCTTTTGTTCATGGCAACCGTTGTGATCGCCTGCATCATCAAGCCCGAATGGGGTGGCGAAGAATTACGCCACACATGGGCCGAACGGTTCGCAGCCCTGCCTGCCTTGATCCCGCCACTGGGCATCTTTCTGGTGGTCGTGGGCTCTATCTACGCGGGTCTTGCGACACCGACCGAGGCTGCGGCCTTGGGTGTTGTCGCCGCCATGCTGCTTGCGACGCTCAACGGCAAGATGTCCATCGACATGATGCGCCAAGCCATCGAGGGCACGATGCGCACAACGGCCATGATCATGCTGATTATCATCGCCGCCGTGTTCCTGAACTTTGTCCTGTCGATCATCGGGCTGACTGCGGCGTTGACAGATTTTGTGACCGGCCTTGGCTGGACCCCGATGCAGACGATGCTGATGATCGTGGCGGTTCTGATCCTGATCGGGTGCTTTATGGAGACGTTGTCGATGCTGCTGACGATGGCCCCCCTGATAACGCCAATCGTGGTGGCCCTCGGATTTGATCCGGTGTGGTTCGGGATCTTGCTGATGGTGCTGTTGGAAACAGCACTGATCACCCCGCCGATTGGGATCAACCTGTATGTCGTGCAGGGCATCCGAAAAAGCGGGCCGATGATCGATGTCATCAAAGGCGCGCTACCGTTTGTAGTGACGATGTTTGTGATGCTGGCCTTGTTGCTGATCTTCCCACAACTGGCCCTTTGGCTGCCGTCGCTCGTGTACTAGCCCCGGCCCTTTCCACCCTATTCGAAAATTCATGCAGGTCCGGCCTGCAAACAGAGGAGTTACGTCCATGTGGCAGTTTTGGGTCGACCGAGGTGGCACCTTTACCGACATCGTGGCGCGCAAGCCGGATGGCAGTCTGCAAACACACAAGCTGCTGTCTGAAAATCCAGAGCGGTACGCGGATGCGGCCGTGCAGGGTGTGCGTGATCTGATGGGGTTAGCCGAAAGTGACCCGATCCCGGCCGGTGCGATCAAGGCGGTGAAGATGGGGACGACAGTTGCGACGAATGCGCTGTTGGAACGCAAGGGCGACCGGACGGTTCTGTTCATCACCAAGGGTCTGCGCGATCTGTTGCGGATCGGATATCAGAACCGGCCCCGCTTATTTGATCTCAACATCGTGCTGCCAGAACTGCTGTACGACGATGTGGTTGAGGTGGAAGAACGCATCGGTGCGGATGGCAATGTCGTGCAGGCCTTGCATGAGGCGGCAACGAAAGATGCTTTGCGCAAGGCCTACGCCGACGGCTACCGGTCCATCGCAATTGCCCTGATGCACAGCTACAAGTTTCCGGATCACGAGGCGCAGATTGGCCAATGGGCGCAGGAGGTAGGCTTTCCGCAGATCTCACTCAGCCACAAAGTCAGCCCGTTGATCAAGCTCGTCGGTCGGGGGGATACAACCGTTGTCGATGCCTACCTGTCCCCGATCTTGCGGCGGTACGTCGAACAAGTCTCGGATGCTTTGGGGGCCGATAAAGGGGGCTGCGAACAACTGATGTTCATGCAGTCCAATGGCGGCCTGACCGACGCTGGCTTGTTCCAAGGGCGCGATGCGATCCTGTCCGGTCCTGCGGGCGGCGTTGTGGGGATGGTGCGGACGGCCGCCGAGCATGGTTTCGACAAGCTGATCGGGTTCGACATGGGCGGCACCTCGACTGACGTGTGCCACTACGCGGGCACCTATGAGCGGTCGTTCGAGACGGAAGTCGCAGGTGTGCGGATGCGCGCCCCGATGATGTCGATCCATACGGTTGCAGCTGGTGGCGGGTCGATCCTGTCGTTTCGCGATGGGCGGATGCAGGTGGGTCCTGAAAGTGCCGGCGCGAACCCGGGTCCAGCGGCGTATCGGCGTGGTGGTCCTTTGACGGTGACGGATTGCAACGTGTTGCTGGGCAAGCTGCAGCCTGCGCACTTTCCGCCGGTCTTTGGGCCGAACGGGGATGCGCCTTTGGATGCAGACATCGTGCGTCAGAAATTCACGGACCTCGCGCGCGAGATTGGCACGGATAAGTCAGTCGAAGAATTGGCCGAAGGGTTCCTGCGCATCGCTGTTGAAAACATGGCCAACGCAATCAAAAAGATTAGCGTGCAGCGCGGCTATGACGTCACCAAATACACGATGAACTGCTTTGGTGGCGCGGGCGGGCAGCACGCCTGTCTGGTGGCTGATGCCCTGGGCATGGAAAGCATCTTTATTCACCCCTACGCCGGGGTCCTGTCCGCCTTTGGGATGGGGCTGGCCGACATCACGGCAATCCGCGAGCACCAGTTTCAATCGGCGATCACTGATGCCACTGCAGTCACAACCTTGGCAGCCTTGGCAAAGGACGCGAAACAAGAGGTCACAGCACAGGGTGTGTCGGACCATGACATCACGGTCACCTTGACAGCACATGTTCGACCCAGTGATGCGCAACAAAGCCTTGCGGTTCCCTTTGACACGGTCAGCCAGATGACCGACGCCTTCGTTGCAGCCCACAAACAGCGATTTGGCTTTGTGCCGGACACGCAGGACCTGACCATCGAGATGCTGGTTGCCGAAGCGATTGGCAGAACCGGTGAGCGGGTGACTTTGCAAGAGGCCACGCCATCCGGGGCAACGGCCACACAGGTTACGATGTATGCGGGTGGCGCTCAGACAAATGTCCCACTGATCGACCGGACCCAGCTTGTCACCGGCGAAATCATCACCGGCCCCGCGATCCTGACCGAACCCACCGGCACTAACATGATCGAAGACGGCTGGGCCGCGACTTGCCTCGCGGGCGGCAACCTCGTGTTGGAACGCGACACGCCGCTGCAGCGCTCAGAAGCCATCGGGACGGACGTGGACCCGGTGATGTTAGAGGTCTTCAACAACCTGTTCATGTCGATTGCCGAGCAGATGGGCGCCACCCTCGCCAACACTGCCTATTCGGTGAACATCAAAGAACGCTACGACTTTTCCTGCGCGATCTTCGACCAGAACGGCGATCTGGTCGCCAATGCGCCCCACGTCCCAGTTCACCTTGGATCGATGTCGGAAAGCGTGCGCACGATCCTGCGCCAGAACGCGGGCAAAATACGGCCCGGTGACGTGTTCATGATGAATAACCCTTACAATGGTGGCACGCATTTGCCGGATGTGACGGTGATCACCCCGGTCTTTGATGCAGCGGGTCAGAAAATCGTCTTTACAGTCGCCTCGCGCGGGCATCATGCGGATATTGGGGGTAAGACCCCCGGCTCTGCCCCACCTGACAGTCAGCATATCGCGGAAGAAGGCGTGTTGATCGATAACGTTTTGCTGGTCGATCAAGGCAAGCTGCAGGATGCCGAGACGCGCGCCCTGCTCGCCTCGGGCCAATACCCCTGCCGCAATGTGGATCAGAACATGGCCGATCTTGCAGCCCAGATCGCGGCCAATGAAACGGGCGCCACCGAATTGCGCAAGATTGCGGATCAATTCGGGTTGGCGACTGTGCACGCCTATATGCGCCACGTACAGGACAACGCCGAGGAAAGCGTGCGGCGGGTGCTGGATATCCTGCACGATTGCCAGTTCACCTATCCGCTGGATGGGGGCGCGCAGATCAAAGTGGCCATCTCTGTCGACAAAAATACACGGTCGGCAACGCTCGATTTTACCGGTACGTCGGACCAATCCTCGTTGAACTACAACGCTCCTCTTGCGATTTGTCGGGCGGTTGTTCTTTATGTTTTCCGCACTTTGGTCGGCAGTGATATCCCGATGAACGAAGGCTGCATGAAGCCACTACACCTGATCGTGCCGGAAGGATCGATGATCAATCCCCGCGCACCAGCGGCAGTGATTTCGGGCAACACCGAGGTTAGTCAGGCGATTGCGGATACCCTGTATGGTGCGCTTGGCGTGATTGCGGGCAGTCAGGGAACGATGAATAATTTCGTCTACGGTAACGACGCTTACCAGAATTACGAAACGATCTGCGGGGGCACCGGGGCTGGCGACGGGTTTGATGGAACAAGTGCTGTCCACAGCCATATGACCAACACGCGCATGACGGACCCAGAGGTGTTGGAAACGCGGTTTCCAGTGCGGTTAGAGGAATTCTCGATCCGTGATGGATCTGGCGGCACGGGCGCGTTCGTCGGTGGGGACGGCATCGCACGTAAACTAAGGTTCTTGGAAGAGACAACCGTCACGGTTCTCTCCTCTCACCGGGTCACGGCACCGCATGGCATGGCCGGTGGGCAGCCGGGGTCTTGCGGCGCAAACAGCATTGCCCGCGCGGACGGTACGGAAGAGCAATTGCAAGGCAATGATCAGGCGAGCCTGCAGCCCGGCGATGTCTTTGTGATGCGCACGCCCGGTGGCGGGGGGTATGGTGCTAGAGGATCTTAAACCTTTTACGGATCGCGGCATCCTGATCCGCATCAAGATACGTTGGGTGGTGGTCTGCCAAAACCTTCAAGGCCGTTGCACGCGCGGCTTGCCATGCATCAACGGCCCCGTTTTGGGCCCAGGTGCGCGGCTCTGACCGGTCGGCCAGTTTGGGATAGAAGTAATCCCGCTCCATCGCGGCAAGGGTATGCGCGCCACCAAGGAAGTGCCCCTCGCCCAGCACGGCAGCACGGATCGCATCCGCGCCGAGCGTCTC
>CALILP010000101.1 GCA_938016515.1 uncultured Paracoccaceae bacterium | reverse complement strand
TGACATTAACTACCTGCAGGGTGTGATCGTTCTGAAAAGCCCGTTGTCTGGTGAGGGCGATGACCGCCTGATCCGGTCCAATCCGGGTGGTGACGTGATCACGAACCTCGTGGCCCAATATGAATTCACGCCCACATCCGGTGACGTTGACGGCTTTTCCGTCGGTGGCCGGGTCGAGGCTTGGGTGACGGATGACCTCCGTTTTGGTGCAACAGCTCTGCGTGACACCTCTGGCATCGAAGAAGATCGGGCTGCGGGTGTTGATCTGCGGTATCTTCTGGGTGCCAACAGCTATGTCCAACTTGACTACGCGCGCAGCGAAGGGCGGGGCATTGCACCGCTGTCATCGGTGACCGCTGGCTTAGTGTCAGAGCAAGAGATCCCCCTGCAATCCGATGGAGAGGCCTACAAGGTCGATCTGACGCTTGATCTGCAGGACTTTGGCCTGAACCGGGTGGGTACAGTGATCGCATATGCCGAAAACCGGACCGAAGGCTTCTCGACCCTCGACTTTAGCGTCGGGCCGGAAACCGGCGACGAGACCCTTTATGGCTTCGCCGTCACCGTCGACAAAACCGACGATCAGTTAGGCTACAAAGTCTATGCGGACCTGTATGAAAACGACATCGGTGATGAGACCAACGAATACGGGGCAGAGGTCGAGGGTAACATCAACAGCCGCCTGAGCTATGCTGTCGGGGTAGAGGTCGTGGATAAGACCACCGCTGGCGTGCAAGGCGACCGCCTCGATGTGGGTGCGCGTCTCGACTACGACATCGACAACGATACAACCGTGTTTGTATTTGGTCAGGCGACTGCGGACGACAATGGCTTGGACGAATATAATCGGCTTGGCGTTGGTGCTACCCGCGACTTTGGTAACGGTTGGAGCATTGATGGCGATATCTCTGACGGTACTGGCGGGGTGGGCGCGCGTGTCGTGGCCAGCTATGATGCGGCTGGTACGACCTATTACTTTGGCTATGAATTGGATCCAGGCCGTGCCATCGATGCGGGCCTTGCTGGCAATGAAGCCGGTGGTCGGTATGTGGCTGGTGGCCGTCGCCAGGTCACGAATGATTTGGCCTACTTCGGCGAGAATACCTACGATGTGCTGGGTGAACGCACCTCGCTGACCTCTGTCTATGGTGCCGAATATCAAAGCACAGCGCAGCTGACCTACACTGGGTCGATTGAGGTCGGGCAGGTTGAAGATGGCGAAGATATCATCGACCAGATGGCTGTGACCTTCGGGGTTCTGTATGACGACGGTGATGACACGACAGGCAACGCAAGGATCGAGTATCGCATCGACGATGGCGAACTGGCGGGCGTAGACCAGGAGGCAGAAACGATCGCGTTCATCGGGAACCTGAACTACAAGATCGACGAAGAACAGCGCGTGTTGGCCTCTGCCACTTTGGTAGACACAGAGTCTGACGAAAGCTCGCTGCTGAATGGCTCGCTTTATGACGTGAACATTGGCTATGCCCTGCGTCCGATCAATGACGAACGGCTGAACGTCTTGGCCCGCTACCGCTATTTCGAAGACAGCTATGGCCAGACCCTGAACGGTGTCGCTGGTGTCGGGGCAGTGCAGGAAAGTCATGTGGTCAGCATCGAAGGCAGCTACGACCTTGATCGGTTTTGGACACTTGGTGCCAAAGTCGGCGGCCGCTTTACCGAAAGCGCAGAGGCGCGGGGCGAAGATAAGGTCAGCAACGATGCGTGGCTGGTTGTGGCGAACGCGCGCTATAACGTAGTGCACAACTGGGATGTGCTGCTAGAGGCACGTCGATTTGAGGCTGTCGATGCAGGCTTTGCTGAAACCAGCCTGTTGGGCACGGTCTACCGCCACTTTGGTAACAACGCCAAAGTTGGTGTCGGCTATAACTTCGGCTCTTTCTCGGATGATTTGACGGATCTGGAATATGACGATCAGGGTCTATTCCTGAACATCATCGCAAAGTTCTGAAACGCAGGCTTTGCTACGTCTTCAGAAGTGCCAGCGTGGCGGCTTTGATCGTCGTGAGCCGAGACCGCAATTGCGTGATGTCGCCGACGCCATGTTTGGCGTTCAGGCTGGTGGAGTAGAAAAATTCTGCGATGTCATCTATGCTAGGCGAAACACCAGTTCGATCCATGACGTCGGCGCCTAGCATCTCTGCAATCGCGGCCAGCCACTTTTTGTCTTGTGTGGTCATTTCTTCTGACGCGACCTTGTGCATCCCGTCCATCAGTTCCGCCCAATCAGGTGCGGCGCGGATTGCTTCGAACCACGTAAGAGGGCCAAGGTCGTGAAACGCGGTCAGTTTTGCATCAATCGTTTCGGTCTGGGACCAGGCGGCCATCACGGCGACATAGGTTTGTTCGCCAGCCTGCCGGACCACGGCCCGCAAGATCTCTTCCTTGCCGGGAAAGGCGTTGTAGACCGTCTGCCGGGCAACGCCGGCCTCAGTCGCGATATCGCCCATGGTGGTTTTGCCATAACCATAGCGGGCGAACATCGTAGTGGCCGCAGTCACGATTGTATGGGTCTTATCGCTCATGGAAATCATTTGACAGGTGTACACAAAACTGTCAATTAGACAAAAAATGACAATTTGTCCAATCTGAGAGGAACGAACATGCGACTGCTCGTGAATGGCGAAGACCGTGAGGTGGATGTCGAAGATGACATGCCGCTGTTGTGGGTGCTGCGGGACGAATTGGGCCTGAAGGGCACGAAGTATGGGTGCGGGATTGCGCAATGTGGCGCTTGCACTGTGCAAATGGATGGCGTGGCTGTGCGCAGTTGTCAGGTGCCTGCGGCCACTGCTGAGGGCGCTGATGTTGTGACCATCGAAGGGCTTGGCGCACCGGACGCCTTGCATGCGGTGCAAGCAGCGTGGGTCGAACATCAGGTTGCCCAGTGCGGTTATTGCCAGTCTGGTCAGATCATGCAGGCCGTGTCTTTGCTGGATACCAATCCAGAGCCGACAGACGATGACATCGATATCGTCATGGGTGGCAATCTGTGCCGCTGTGGCACGTACCCCCGCATCCGCGCTGCTGTGAAGACAGCCGCGACGAAGTTGCAGGAGGCTTGATCGATGGGGCGTTTGAAAACAATCGGTCGTCGGTCCTTCCTTATTGGGTCCGCAGCAGTTCTGGGTGGCGTCGCTTTTGGGACATTCATGGCGGCGCGTCCGCACGACAACCCGTTGATGGCGGGGCTGGGCGAGGGCGAGGCTGCCTTCAATCCCTTCGTGAAACTAACATCTGACGGGATCGCCCTGATTGTCCCGCACGCGGACATCGGTCAGGGCGTACAATCGGCGCAGGCCGTTTTAATCGCCGAAGAGTTGGACATCGACGTTGAACAAGCAACGCTTAGTTTCGGCGAACCCTCTGCTGCGTATTACAACACCGCCTTCGCCGAGGAAGGCGTGCCGTTCATGTCATTTGACGACGGCAGCGTCGCGGAAACGATGCGCGACGTTGCGGGCGGTGTTCTTAAGCTGATTGGTATTCAAGGCACCGGCGGATCAACCTCTGTCCCGGACCAATTCGAAAAGCTGCGGACGGCAGGCGCTGTCGCTCGCGAGACGATCAAGGCTGCCGCTGCAAAGCGGACCGGTGTGTCTGTCGCGGATATGAAAACCGCGAAGGGCGCGGTTGAGCTACCTGATGGCACCAGCATTGCCTATACCGCGCTGGCCGCGGAAGCGGCCGAGATTGCCCCGGTCACCAAAGTCGCACTGCGCGATCCGGGGGCGTGGGCGAAGGTCGGCAAGCCGATGATGCGCACAGATACGCTGGCGAAATCCACAGGGACGCAGGCCTTTGGGATCGACATTGCGCTGGACGGGATGGTGCATGCCTCTGTCCGGGTGAACCCGCGCAAGGGTGGTCAGATGCTCGGCTATGATGCCACCGCTGCAAAGACGATGCGCGGTGTGCAGGCGGTTGTGCCTATCACGAATGGCGTCGCAGTGGTTGCCGATAACACATGGCGTGCAATTCAGGCCGTGAATGCAATCGAAGTGGAGTGGGCAGAGGCCCCATATCCGGCCGAGATGGACGCCCATTGGGCCGAGGTCGGCGCCAGCTTTGTGCCAGACCGTCTTGATCAGGAATGGCGGGCTGATGGTGACGTTGAAGCGGCCCTGTCCGGCGCGGATATCATCGACGTCGAAAACCGCGCACCCTATGTGGCTCACCAGCCGTTGGAGCCGCTGAATGCGACCGTCTTGATCAAGGATGACAGCGTTGAGGTGTGGACCGGCCACCAAATGCCCCGTTTCGTTCAACAGCAGGTAGCGGCAGTCGTGGGTGTCGAGGCCGAACAGGTCAAGTTCCACAACCAGTTCTCTGGCGGCAGCTTTGGGCACCGGCTGGAGTTTGAACACCTCAAGCAAACCGCTGAAATCGCGATGACGATGCCAGGTGTGCCGGTAAAAATGACATACAGCCGGGAAGAGGATTTCCTACAGGATTTCACCCGCCAGATCGCAATGTCGCGCGCGCAAGGGGCTGTCGAGAACGGGCAGGTCACTGCCTTGGCGCTTGATATCGCCTCGCCCTCTGTTCTTGCCTCGCAAGGGGGACGGATGGGTCAATCACTTCCTGGTCCCGACATGCAGATCGTCGCGGGGGCATGGAACATGCCGTATGACATCCCTGACCTGCGAGTGCGGGGATACCGGGTGCCGGAACTGGCGCCGGTCAGTTCGTGGCGCTCTGTTGGGGCCAGCCACGCTGGGTTCTTCGCGGAAAACACGCTGGATGAATTGATCCGCGCCGCTGGTGCGGATGGTATGGAAGAACGTCTGCGGCTTGTGAACCACCCAGTGCATCGCAAGGTGCTGGAAACCGTCGCCGAGATGTCGAATTGGGGCGAAGACCTTGGCGAGGGCCGTGGGCGTGGTCTCGCTTTGGTCGAAAGTTTCGGGGTGCCCGTGGCAGAGGTGATCGACGTGACGATGACCGACCGGGGTATCAAGATCGACACGGTATATCTGGCGGCTGACGTGGGCAAAGTGATCGACCCGGTCAATTTTGAGAACCAGGTGCAGGGTGGCGTCGTCTGGGCGCTGGGCCACGCCATCAACTCTGAAATTACCTATTCTGATGGCATGGCCGAACAAACGAATTACCATGCCGCCGAAGGGATGCGGATCTACCAGACGCCAGAAATTATCGTGAAAGGTCTTGAGAACGCAGAAAAAATCCGGGGGATCGGTGAGCCACCCGTGCCCCCTGCGGCTGCGGCGCTGGCTAGCGCGATCTTTGATGCGACAGGCGAGCGTTTGCGCGAGATGCCGTTCAACAAATTCATGGATTTCGTTTGATGTTGGGCCGTATCGCAGTGATCCTTGCAGTAACGCTCGGGTCGCCCGCACATGCTGAAGGCGAAAACGTCACAATTGACGCGCCCGCCGCTGGCAGCATTAGCCGGGAAGAGGGCATGGAGGCATGGCTACGGATCTACGAGGTCGCCTCGCATCCGCGCTGTTCAAATTGCCATGTCGGGTCGGATAACACGCCCATGTGGTCCGGCCCCAGCTATGGAAGGGCCCGGCCACACGGGATGAACGTCAACGCTGGCGATAGCCGGATTGGCGCTGAATACGTGCAATGCAGCACCTGCCACGCCTACCGCGAAGGGGTGAATGACATGCCTCACGCAGCGCCGCAGGTTGCGATGAACTGGCAGTTGGCCCCGGTCGAGGCGGAATGGTTTGGCAAGTCTTCAGTCGATATCTGCAATCAGCTGCGCGATCCGGAACGTAACGGCGGTCGTGACTTTAATGAGATCGCCAGCCACCTTGACCACGACCTGATCCTGCATTGGGCGTGGAACCCCGGTGGGGGGCGCGAACCAGCGCCTTTTAGCCTGCAAGAGCATGTGAACGACGTCTTGGCATGGGGCGTCGCGGGCTATCCCTGCGAAAACGATGAGTGAGGTCTGATATGACACGAACAAAAGGTGCGATGCGTTGGGGCGCTGTATTTGCAGCGGTCTCATCGGGGCTTTGTGGGCTGGGGCTGATCCTCAGCGGGTTTGGCGACGCAGGGTTAGCTCTTATCCCGTACGGCGTGGTCTTCGCGGCCATCGCTTACGGCCTGATGCAACGGATGCGCTGGGTGGCCTACCTTGGTTTTCTGGCACTGTTTGTCGGGCTGATTATGGCGGTTAGCAACGTCTATGCGATCGGGGCAGTGCCCGGCTGGCTTTACGCTGGCCTTGCTGTCGCCACCCTGCTGGGTGTTGTGTCGCTTTTCGCAGCACTTTGGAAGTCGCCCGAAATCGCAGCACCCTAACGCAAATAGGTTCGCACGGTCGTGGCTGCGCCATCCTGCCAAATCATCGGAAGCCAACGGCAGAACGCATCCCGAAACGCGGGTGCGTCGGCCAGATCTCCATAAAGGTGATCCTGAGCAAGCCAGGCCATCGGATCTTCTTTCGCTGCCAAGGCGGTGGCGTTCAGATCGTCCCAGAACGGGTCGTTTGGCGCGATCTGCGATCCATCTTCGCGTGTCCCGCCGCACATTCGCGCCCACAAGGCCTCAACCAAAGCCAAACCTACGACAGGCGTGTCCGCCGCAATTGCATCGCGGATTGTTGGCAGCAGAAAGCCGGTATGCCGGGACGTGCCGTCAAAGGCGACGCGCCGGGTGGTGTCAAAGATTTTCGGGTTTGCAAAGCGGTCACTGATCAAGGCGATGTAGTCAGGGGCGCTCATGCTGGGTACGGCATCCACATGTGCTGCAACCTCGTCTGTCAGGACCTTGCGCAGTAAGCCTGCGACATGTTGGTTCTCCATGCAGCCAGAGATCGTCTCAATTCCCAGAATCTCGCCGATATTTGCGATGACCTGATGACCCGCGTTCAGCAGGCGGATCTTCATGGTTTCAAAGCTATGCACGTTGTCGGTAAAAGTGGCCCCAACCTTGTCCCAATCAGGCCGCCCGGCGCAGAAGTCATCCTCGATCACCCACTGGCGGAAATTCTCGTGGGTGACGGGGGCGGCGTCATCAATGCCAAGGTCTTTGGCGAGGGCGATTTCGGTCTCACCAGTGGCGGGCACGATGCAGTCGACCATCGCGTTTGGGAAGGCTCCGTTCTCGAGGATCCAATCCGCAAGGGCGGGGTCAGACAGGCGGGCGAGGCCACAAACTGTGGCGCGCAGGATCGCACCATTGCCCTGCAGGTTATCGCAGCTTTGCGCGGTGAACGGGCCGTGGCCTGCGTCCCGACGCCGCTTTAATGCGGCAACTATCGCACCAAAGGCGGTCATTGGCGTGTTGGGGTTCGCAGCATCGTGGGCGATGTCTGGGTGGGTCGGATCAAAAGCACCGGTGACCGCGTCTTGGTAATAACCACCCTCTGTGACGGTAAGCGACACGATGCGGATCGCTGGATCAGCCATCCGGGTGATCAGGCTGGCGTTGTCCGGCTCCACTGGCAGAAAGTCGATCATGGCGCCTGTGACTTCAGCAGAGGTTCCGGCAGGATCAAGTTCAATCAAGGTCGTCAAGCAATCCTGCGCCAGCAAACGGTCCCGCATAGCGCTGTCGTTTGCACGTACACCTGCGCCAATGATGGCCCAGTCCAATGCCAGACCCTTTTGCATCAACCGGTGCAGATACCAAGCTTGATGGGCCCGGTGGAAATTGCCAAGGCCGATGTGCACGATGCCTGGCGTCAGTTGTCTGCGATCATAGCGCGGCCCGTCGATGCCCTTGGGCAGATCGTTCAATCGCGCATTCGTCAGTTCCATCGGTCCGTATCCTTGCCCAGTCCCGTCCATCAGCTCATCCAGTTCCCACCGTCGACATTGTATGTTTGTGCGACAACATAGTTTGCGTCATCGGACGCCAGAAAAACTGCCATTCCGGTCAGATCTTCGGCTGTCCCCATGCGTCCGAAAGGGACGGCGGCACCCACTTCGGCCTTTTTCTGTCCGAGTGCTTTATTCTCATATTTGGCGAAGAACGCGTCGACGCCTTCCCAATGTTCGCCGTCAACCACGCCGGGTGCGATAGCGTTCACGTTGATGCCGTGCGCAATCAGGTTGAGGCCCGCCGATTGGGTCAGGCTGATGACGGCAGCTTTGCTTGCGCAATAGACGCCGACCAGCGCTTCACCACGGCGTCCAGCTTGGCTGGCCATGTTGATGATCTTGCCGCCCTGGCCCCGGTCAATCATGTGCTTAGCAACCGCCTGCATGGTGAACAGTGTACCCGCGACGTTGATCTGAAACACCCGGTCAAAGTCCGCGCGGTCGATCTCTGCAATCGGGGCAGCGGTAAAGAGTGCAGCGTTATTAATCAAAATGTCGATCTGGCCAAGCTCTGCAACGGTTGTTGCAACCGCTGCATCTATGCTGGTCTGACTAGTCACGTCCATTTCAACGGCGATTGCGCCGATTTGCGCTGCCGTTTCGCGGGCCCGTGTGATGTTGATGTCGGCAATCGCAACCTTGGCCCCTTCTGCGATGTAGCGTTCCGCAAAGGCTTGCCCGATGCCGCGCGCGGCACCGGTGATCAACGCTGTTTTGCCGACAAGCCGTTTCATGCGATCCGCAGGCCGTCTGCGCCAAAACGGTGCATTTGGTCAGCAAGCGGCGTCAGGTAGATGTCGTCGCCGTGCTTGACTGCGATGTCGCCGGTGATCCGGACAGTCATCATGTCCATCAGCCCGGTGTCGTGGACGTGGATGAACGTATCGGACCCAAGGTGCTCGGCCACGCCAACGCGGCCCTTCCAGGTGCCTTCGGTGGTAGAGACCGTCAGGTGCTCTGGTCGGATGCCGATGGTGTTGGCGTCATGCTTTGCGGCCTCTGGTCCCTCGATCAGGTTCATCTTGGGTGAGCCAATGAAGCCCGCAACGAACTTGTTGCGCGGCGCATGGTACAGCTCCAAAGGCGAGCCAACCTGTTCGATCACACCGGCCTGCAACACGACGATCTTGTCGGCCATGGTCATGGCTTCGACCTGATCGTGGGTCACGTAGATCATGGTAGTTGCCAGCTTCTTGTGAAGTTCCATGATTTCCAGGCGCATGCCGACCCGCAGGGCGGCATCGAGGTTGGACAGTGGTTCGTCAAACAAGAACGCCGCTGGTTCCCGCACAATCGCACGGCCAATCGCAACACGCTGACGTTGACCCCCGGACAACTGACCCGGTTTGCGATCAAGGTAGTCAGTCAGGTTCAATGACTTGGCCGCAGCGTCAATTTTGGCCTTTTGCGTGGCCTCATCGATCCCGGCCATTCGCATTGGGAAGGCGATGTTTTTGCGTACTGTCATATGCGGGTAAAGCGCGTAAGACTGGAAAACCATCGCCAAGCCGCGCTTGGATGGTGGCACTTCAGTGACGTCGCCACCGTCAATTGCGATTGCGCCAGTGGTGAGGTCTTCAAGCCCTGCAATCATTCGCAGCAAGGTGGATTTCCCACAGCCTGACGGGCCAACAAAGACCACGAATTCACCGTCTTCAATAGAAAGGTCTAACGGCGGAATGACTTCAACATCGCCAAAGACCTTGTTCACTTTATCAAGTTGGATACGTCCCATGATCTTTTCCTTATTTCACAGCGCCGAAGGTCAGGCCTTGGACAAGTTGTTTTTGACAGAACCAGCCCAGGACAACGATGGGTCCGACGGCGGCGGTTGATACAGCAGACAGACGGCCAAAGAACAGACCTTCGGGTGCGCGATTACCTTCAATCAATGTCGACAGCGTTGCGGCATTAAATGTGGTCAGACGAACAGTCCAATATGCTTCGTTCCAGCAGAAGATGAAGATGAGCAATGCGGTGGAAGCGATACCGCCCCATGCCAATGGCACAAGAATTTCCTTCACTTCGCCCCATGTGGTCAGGCCATCCATCTGGCCGGCCTCGATGATGTCTTTCGGGATGTCCTTGAAGTAAGTGAAAAGCATCCAGATCGCGATGGGCAAGTTGATCAGCGTTAAGACCAGAATGACAACAAAGCGTGTGTCATAGATCCCAAGCGACTTTGCCATAAAGATCATTGGGTACAACACAGCAGCGGCAGGCAACATCTTCGTGGACAGCATCCACATCAGAATGTCTTTGGTCCCGCGGCTTGGATTGAACGCCATCGCATAGGCGCAAGGCACGCTGACAAACAAGCACAGCAGTGTCGCCGAGACCGAGGTGATGATCGAATTGGTCGCAAAGCGCCAATAGTCATAGTTGTCGGTCATGTTGGTGTAGTTTTCCAGCGTCGGGGTGAACCGGAACAAGAATTCCGGCTTCACCGCATCGGCGTCGGTTTTGAAACTGGTGAACACCATCCAAAAAATTGGAAAGAAGAAGACCAAGGCCACAATCCATGCCAGAACCGGCCAGGCTACTTTCGAAAACTTCGTTGTTTCTGCAACAATTGCCATCGGTCTTCCCCTATTCCATGAGTGTCTTGCCAACCATGCGCAGCAAGAAGATTGCTACGATGTTGGCAAGGATGACTGCGAAGATGCCGGTCGCACTTGCAGCACCAATGTTGTTGTTGGCGAACTCACCAATGAGGTAAGGCAGGTTCTTGTTGCCCGCTCCGCGACTTACGATTTCGATCTCGGCATAAAGCGAGAGGTGGAAAATCGCTTGGATCATCACGACGATCGCAATCGGGCGCCCAAGGTGCGGCAGCGTCAGAAAGCGGAACTGTGACCACTTGCTGGCCCCGTCGAGGATTGCCGCCTCTTTCTGTTGTTGATCTTCAGATTGCAGCGACGTCATGAAAATCAGAACTGCAAAGGGCGTCCATTGCCACGTGACCATCATGATCACGGCGATGGCCGATGTTTGCGTCGCCCGGAACGAGACAGGAGAAAATTCTGGCCAAAGATTGAAGAACCCACCGACAAGGGGTGCATTTCGCAAACCACCAATAAGATCATTGATCCCGCCGACGGCCAGACCTTGAAGCCCAAGAACCGGGTCAAGGATCATGTTGATCCACAACACCGCGTTCACCGCAGGCATCACGAAGAAGGGTGAAATCAACAGGACTCTGACAATCCCAAGTCCCGGAAAGCTGCGGTTTACCAATACCGCAATCAAAACACCTAGAATGACGGTTAGGAACAGAATGCTGCAGACGATAATCAGGCTGTTTTGGATCGCAAGCCAGAAATTGTCGTTGTTCCAGACAAACTGGTAATTACCAAAACCGCGCCAGTTGCTGAACGATGGCGTTGTCCATTCAGGTCGGACCGTGCTGTTCAACACATATCGGATGAACGAGTAAAACAGTGTCATCGATAAAGGGACAAGCATCCAGATCAGCAACAGCACGACGGCTGGTGTCTGGAGAAGACGAGGGATCGCTCTAGTTGCCATGAGTTTTATCTTTCAGCAGAAGGAACGGAACAATATGGGTGAATATTGACCATCACACGCCAAAGGCGGTCGGGTCAAAGAGACTCGAGGACAGAATAAAACAGAAAAAATAGAAACTGGGTGGGGTCGAAAGGCCCGGATATACCGGGCCTTTCTTTTATTGGGAGCGGCTTAGTAGTAGCCCGCTTCCTGCAAGATTGCGTCAGCGGCAGACTGTGCTGCTGCAAGCGCTTCTTCTACAGTCTTGGAACCGGAAAGGGCTGCTGCCATTTCCTGGCCGAATGCAGAACCGATCTCTGGGAATTCAGGGATCGCGACGAACTGTACGCCAACATATGGCTTCAGGTCAGTTGCTTCTGGAGCAGCGGAGTCGATTGCTGCCATTTCAGCTTCTGCAAATCCTGCAACAGCCTGAAACTCAGGGATTGCATATGTGGATGCGCGCTGACCAGTTGGAACAGAACCCCAACCGAAGTCTGGGTGGTTACCAACAGCCTGAACGTACTCTTTGGACGTTGCCCATGCGATGAAGTCTTGAGCAGCTTCAGCGTTTGGTGAACCGGCAGGAATTGCCATTGCCCAGGCCCACAGCCAGTTCGCACCAACTGGGTTACCAGCGTTTGGCGACTGAGCGTAGCGCACGTTTTCGTTCTCAAGGAAAGAAGCGGCGATTGTCGCATCAATCCACAGGCCACACTTGTCTTCGTTATAAAGAGCAAGGATTTCGTTGAAAGAGTTACCTTCCGAACCTGGAGGGCCGTATTTGCTGAGAAGGTCAACGTACATTGTGACCGCAGCGTTCCACTCTGGTGAGTCAAGCTGTGGCTTCATGTCAGCGTCAAGCCAAGCAGCGCCAAAAGAGTTGGCGATAGTTGTGATGAACGCACCGTTGTCGCCCCAACCTGGCTTACCGCGCAAACATGCACCGTAAACGCCGTTGTCTGGGTCGTGCATCGCTGCAGCAGCTGCCACAACGTTGTCCCAGCTGTCGTTGTCAGCGATTGTGACACCTGCCGCATCGGCCAGATCACCACGGTACATGACCATGGAAGATTCACCGTAGAAAGGTGCCGCATAAAGTGTCCCGTCGTGGGACAGGCCTGCGCGCATTGCGGGCAGAATGTCTTCAACGTCGTAGTCCGCGTCGAACTCAAGCGGCTCGATCCAGCCTGCAGCGCCCCAGATTGGTGCTTCCTGCATACCGATGTTGATGATGTCGTACTGACCACCACCGGTTGCTGTGTCAGACGTCACCTGCTCGCGCAGAACACCTTCTTCCAGTGACACCCAGTTCAGCTCGACACCGGTTTCTTCGGTGTAGGCTTCTGCAACGGTCTGCATGTTGATCATGTGGCCGTTGTTTACGATCGCGATTGTCAGCGATGTATGGCCATCAGCGAATGCCGATGTACCGACTGTGAGGGCAAGTGCGCTCACGACGCCCAAAGACGTTTTCTTCATCATAAGATTTCCTCCCATTGAGCAAAAAAGATTTGCTACGGTTCACGCTAGCCGAGAATATGACGCGTGGTCAATAAAAAATTTACGCGCGTAAAAATCGTATCGTTTCAAGCAGATTCCCGCATGATCAGCCGGGCCGGGAATAAAACTTCTTTACGTTCGTCGAATCGACCGCCGCTATCGATCAGTTGCAAAAGCGTGTCCATCGCGTGGTCAGCGACCGAGGTATAGTCGTGAGCCGCAGTTGTCAGGGCAGGACAGGTAAAGCGCGAAAACGGGTGGTCGTCGTGGGATGCAACCCGCATGTCACTGTCAGACTTGCGGCCCACCTTCACGCCTCGTTCGTAACAAGCCGAAAGCAAACCAATCGCCAGACGGTCATTGCTGCACAAGATCGTGTTTGTGGGCAGCCCGCCTTCATCGATCATCTTAAAGCCGCCCAGGCGACCAATCTCTTCAAAACTCCAACCCTCACCGGAAATCTGGATCACATGCGGGTCACACCCGATCTGATCCATCATGTTCAGATACGCGGTGCGGCGCTTGTTTGCATTTGGGTTTGCTGGCGTTTTCATCTCGAAAAAGCAGGGTGGTTCGCCCGTCCTGCTGAGGTATTCAACCGTTTGCATGACAAAACTGTGGTTGTCCGACCCGATAAAGGCCTCGCCCATATCGGCGATGTTGCTGTCAAACAGTACTGTCGGAACATCGCGACAAAACGCTTCGATGGCCTTGCGATCCGAGATGCGGCCTAGCGGCGCAAACAGGACACCTGCGGGTTTGAGCGACCGCAGGCTATCCATGATTTCGACCTCAAGTGTGTCCTGCCCATGCGAGCTATACAGCGTCGGACGATACCCGGCAGCGATGCAATTCTGTTCGAGATTGCGCGCGATCTCGGCAAAATAGGGATCGGCAAGGAACGGCACGATGATCCCAATGTTCTTGGTCAACTTGCGGTTCTGGTTCATCGCAAAAATGTTTGGGCGATAATCGTATTCTGCGAGGGCTGCTTCGATTCGGGTCCGGGTATGGGGCCGCACGCTGTCAGGATCATGAAAATACTTCGATACGGTCGGCCGCGATACCCCGCAAAGAGCAGCGAACTCTTCCATGTTCTTAATTTTGACGTCAGCCATAGTCCTGAGCCCTGTGCATGCGTTTGGCAGCAAGGAAGATCCCTGCTTTCGCGACACCGTTTCTTATCGCGCGCAAAAAATCAATCGTTCCATGTGAAGAAGTGAACTTGACGCGAAACTTCACCGCGATGTCGTGCAGACGCCGATCCGACACCGCATTGCGTGCTCGTTGAAGGCAAGTGAGAGGGTGTCAGATCAGCCTTTTGGCTTGTAAAAAAGGGCGCGTGCATAGTCCTGTCATGCACAAAAGATGCACATATTCTTCAAATCATTGCTTTGGATCTGCCGAAGAAGGCTTTCGACGTGTGTCGGAGGGCGCAAGTTCGCCAAAGAGGCGAAATTCAGGCTGTCACTTCGCCGACATGCTGGTAAGCAAGAAGCTGAAAACAGGGGTAAATCCATGACATCACCTCAGACAGTTGCCGCCGAGCTTGTTGGTGCCATTTCCGAGTTCCCGGATTTGCCAGCCATGTCCGATATCTCAGGCTCGATCACGTACAACCGGCTTGGTCAATTTGCGGCGACATTGGGTGTATGCCTTGCAACAACGCAGGTTGTGGGCATTTTTGGATCTCCCAGTGTTGCGATGGCTGCAGGAGCAGTGGCCTGCGTGATCCACGGTCGGCCTTTCGTGCATCTTGACCCGGCAATGCCCCAGATGGTCTTGCACAATATCGTTTCTGAACTGAAGGTTAGTCTTATTGTCACTTGCGAGGATGCAGTCCCCGGTCAATTGCCGGGCGATTGCGAAACCGTTGACGCGAACGATCTGATGCGCGCAGCACCTGCGCCCTACGCACCGTTGCAGGCTGCGACGGTTGCGCCCGCTGATCCGATCTACCTTGTGGCCACTTCGGGCACTACCGGGCGGCCCAAGTGCATCCCTGTTTCGCAGGAAGCGGCCTTTCTGTCTTATCTTTGGCGCGATGCATTCACGCCCTACGGTCCGGACATGCGTGTCGGCATCTACGTCTTTGCGATCTGGGAGATGTTTCGCCCGCTGCGAAAAGGTGGGGATCTGTGGTTTCCGGATGCCAGCACATTGTTTGCGCCCGGCAAGCTGGCCGACTTTCTGATCGCCAACGATATCCATGAAATGCTGTTTACACCGTCGTTCTATGACACGTTCCTGAATGCGCTGGACGCTGAAAGGGCGGCAAAGCTGCCACTTGGGCGTGTTGTCCTGAACGGTGAGGTGGTCAGTGACGATCTGATCATTGCATCACTTGCCAAGCTACCTGATGTGGCAATGTGGAATCTTTATAGCATCTGCGAAACACATGATGTCTGCATGTCGCATTTGACACAGCCAGCAGGCGATGCGCCGGTGTCCGTTGGCGTCCCGATGGAACACCTGAGTGCGATCATTCTGGACGAAAACGATGCTGTTTGCCCGCCGGGTGTTTCTGGTCAATTGCATTTTGAAGGGCCCCGCATGCTTGGCCCCGGATACGTGAACCGGCCCGAAGAGACGCGTCTGCGATTTCGCGAATTGACCATCGCAGGGCGTCAGGCCCGGTTGTATGACACGGGCGATCAAGCATGGGTCAGTGACACTGGCGCGCTACATATCGAAGGGCGTATTGCCCACATGCTAAAGCTGCGCGGCTTTTCGATCCAAACCAAAGAACTGACAGATACCATGCGCGACAGGCTCGCATTTTCGAGCGCAGCGCCATGGGTGGCCGAGGTTGGGTCGCGCGGACAAAGCCTGATCTTTTATTATGCAGCCGACCCTGCACAGGCAGAACGCAACGCTGAAAACTGGGGAATTGCGGCGGGAACCAACATAATCCCCGCACCTCTCGCTGCTGAATTGCGTGCCGTCCTACCCGCCTATTGTGTGCCGTCCTTTCTGGTGCAAATGGATGCTTTGCCACTGCATCCAGTGTCCGGCAAAGCCAACATGCGCGCCCTTCCAGCGGTCGAAGAAACGACGCACGATATGGACTATGCAGAGGACGCAGTCATCGCCGCCGCCGCATTGGCGATGTCATGTGCGCCGTCGCAGATTGATCCGGCATTAAGCTTTCACGATCAGGGTGGTGACTCGCTGATGTGTGTGACACTGATGCTGGAGCTAGAAAAAGTCTACGGCATGTCGATTGACTTTGACCTTGCCATGAACGTCCCGTTGCATCGTCTTGATCAGTTGATGACGAAAGAGGCCGATGCTCCGGCGCCGACCGAGAATTTCGACAGACCGGGCATTTTGCTCACTGGTGCGACAGGCTTTCTGGGTGGACATGTTCTGGCAAAAGCAGCCCGGGATCTGCCACCGGAAGAGGTCGTCTATTGTCTTGTCCGGGACAAAAACCGGGGTGCACGGGATCGGCTGGATGAGGTAGCCTTGGCAAACGGGGTCGCCTCTGATCGTTATGTGATCGTGCACGGCACGCTGGACGCACCACATTTCGCGCTTGCGGAAAGCGCATATGCGGCTCTGGCGCGTGCGACCAGCAAAGTCATCCATTGTGCGGCCATGGTGAATCTCGCCATCGGACGCGACGAGATGCTGGATTGGTCTGCACGAGGCATGGAAACAGTTCTGACCTTTTGCACCGATGCAGATGCTGACTTGCGCTTTACCTCATCAAGCGCGGTGTTCCCCGACCGCGGCGGCCCCTGGCCCGAGGGGCCTGCGACCACATGGGAAGGCTGTACTGGCTACGGCGCGGCCAAGATTGCGGCCGAAGATGCCATTCGCGCGTCTGGTGTTCGCGCGGCGATCATACGTTTGCCGTCGCTTTACGACCTCAAGGCACCCAATCCGCGCGATATCTACGAGATCATCCTCAAGGCATCATTTCTGGCAGGCCATATGCCGCAATCGCTTGAATTTCCAATGACAGATGTCGCGGCGGCTGCGGCATTCCTGTTGGGCCCTGTGACAGCGCCCGATGCCCCGATCTACAATCTGATGGCGGACGCCCGTATCATGCCAAAAGGTCCAAATGCGGTTGATCCAGTCGACTGGTCGGCCAAGGTCGCTCTTGATCCGGGGATCGCACGGGTCATCGCCGAATTCCCAGATACCCTACGCGCGGATTCAACCTTCGAAAACGCCGCCGCGCGTGCAGCATGGACGCGCACCAGTAACCGTCCATTCAAAAGCATCAGCGACGCAGAAACTCTGCTAGCCAGACGCGCCGGTGACTACCAAAGAGAACCGGCGTTGATCTGATAGTCTTCCATCGTCAATGCACGGGCGGCATCGCTAGCCAGGAACGCGGCAAGCTCTGCGACCTCGGAGGGTTGAACCAATTGGTTCTGGGGGTTTGACTTGGCATATTCTGCGCGGACATCTTCCAGGCTTTGACCTGTTGCTGCCATGTCGGCGTCGATAAACCGGCGTAGCATCTCTGTTTCGACCCATGTGGGGCTGATCGACACACATGTGACGCCATGTGCGGCGCCTTCCAGACTGACACATCTCCCCAAGCCCAAAAGACCTGCTTTCGATGCGCAATAGGCAGCATTATTGGCCATCCCGTGATGTGCAGCGACAGAGGCGATATTGATAATCCGCCCCCAACCTGCGTCTTTCATATGCGGCATTACGGCCCTGATCATCCGAAACGTGCCGCTAAGGTTTGTGTTGATGTGATCGTCCCAGATCTGTTCGGGATGATCAATCACAGCGGCTTCATCATAGACACCGGCGGCATTCACCAAAATATCAACCCGGCCGTGTTTCGCGATGACATCAGCAACAAATTGATCAACGCTGTCCCGTGATTGCACATCAAGAGCGGCGGCATGGATTTGATCTGCATCAGCGCCAAGAACGTGACGAACGTGCGCTTGATCGCCAGCACTGCGGGCCCCAACAAAGACAGTCGTGCCGTCCTTCACCAGCCTGCGCGCAATCGCAAGACCCATGCCCGACAGCCCACCCGTCACAATCGCTGTCTTTTGCTGGGATGTCATGCTGCTTTACCTTGGCCAAAGTTCGGGGATGTTGGCTTTCTATGCTGAATATAGCTTTCTTTCACAAGCAGTCTTCAAGGCGCTAAGACGTATCCTGCTCATGATGTTCCCATTCGCAACGGTGCTGTTTAGCGTCAAGACGATAGCCCCTGATCGCCTGCCCCTGATGGGCGGGCATTTCGCCGGTCTCTGCGTCGCTTTCTTGAAATCTTGCGCCGCGCAGCATTTCGTCATGCGCCATCTTATCGGAAGAAGACCAAGGGCGCTCAGGTCCGCGAATTCTGGACAGTGTATGAGGGAGAAACTGGGCACTTTGCCGAATTTGCCATGAAAGCGCGCGAAACCATTGCGGGTTTCCACGTAAGGCACTGAAAGTGGGTCGTGGTTTTGTGTTTTTGGCGACCCCGGCAGGATTCGAACCTGCAACCTGCCCCTTAGGAGGGGGCTGCTCTATCCAGTTGAGCCACGGGGCCTTGCAGACATTTCATGCCTGTGTTTGCGCAAACGGTCAACGCTGCGGCAGCCTGCCTCTTGCGTAAGCAATAGGCAAAGGACTATCACCAACCTAACGCATTGTTCGGGATCATGCCTTTGACACCGCCACCACCACGCCGTCCGCTTACGCTCCGGGATGTGTCCGAGGCCTCTGGCGTCAGCGAAATGACCGTCAGCCGCGTCTTGCGCAACAAAGGTGACGTCAGTGCCGCAACCCGGCAACGGGTACAGGAAGCCGCAAAACGTCTGGGCTATGTCCCCAATAAAATCGCCGGATCGCTCGCATCCAGCCGGGTGAACCTGGTTGCTGTCATTATTCCATCGCTTAAGAACATGGTCTTTCCAGAAGTTCTTGCCGGTATTTCAGCAGCCCTGGAGGGCACTGAGTTGCAGCCGGTTGTGGGTGTGACAGACTACTTGCTGGAAAAAGAAGAATCCGTGCTGTTTGAGATGCTGTCATGGCGGCCCTCGGGTGTCATTATCGCCGGTCTGGAACATTCAGAAGCAGCGCAGGCCATGTTGGCGCAGGCCGGTATCCCGGTCGTCGAGATCATGGATGTTGACGGCGAACCCATTGACGCCTGTGTCGGTATCTCGCATCGCCGCGCGGGCCGCATGATGGCCGAGCAGATCATCGACGCTGGTTACCGCAGAGTTGGCTTTCTTGGCACGAAGATGCCGCGCGATCACCGGGCCCGGAAGCGGTTTGAGGGATTTACACGCACGCTTGCCAAAGCCGGAATCGAGATTGCAGATCAGGATTTCTATTCTGGCGGGTCCGCGCTGGCGAAAGGCCGCGAGATGACCCAGTCGATGTTAGAACGGACGCCGGACCTCGATTTTCTGTATTACTCCAACGATATGATCGGGGCAGGTGGGCTGCTGTATCTGATGGAAAAGGGCTATGATATTCCGGGCCAGATCGGCCTTGCTGGGTTCAACGGGGTCGAACTGCTGGATGGATTGCCGCGGCAGCTGGCCACGATGGACGCCTGTCGCAAAGAAATTGGCGAAACTGCAGCAAGGATGATTGCAGGTCATTATGCTGATGGTCCGGGGTCATTCGAAAACTTGGTCGAACTATCTCCGAAACTTGCGCTGGGTGACACGTTAATTCGAACCTAGGGCGTCAGGGCATTCAACGTATCGGTCGACGCAAAGAACATCGCCTGAGAAACGGCTGACGTGACATGTTCGTTTGTGTACGGTTTTGTGATCAGGAAAGCGGGTTCAGGACGTTCACCGGTAAGCAAAAGTTCCGGGAATGCTGTGATGAAAATAACAGGGATTGCGCCAAAATCTCCCAAGATTTCGCGGACGGCATCAATCCCAGAGGATCCATCAGCAAGCTGAATGTCTGCCAGAATTAAGTCCGGAGGGGTCTTTTCTGCCAGCGCGACAGCTTCTTTATGTGTTCGTCCAATTCCCACAACCCGGTGGCCTACCTGTTCGACGATGTTGGTCAAGTCGGCTGCGATAATCGACTCGTCCTCGATTACGAGGATCTTGCCAGATCCTTCACTTTGCATATCGCGGGTTGCTTGCTTCAACAGGCGCGTAACCGTGTCGGCTGGCACCGAAAGGATAAAGCTGATCTGCTGATGCGAAAACCCCTCCATGGTGGCCAATAGCAGGGCCTCGCGGCTATCTGGGGTCAATTCAGACAGCAATTGCTGCGCATGTGTACCGGTCAGGCTTT
>CALILP010000100.1 GCA_938016515.1 uncultured Paracoccaceae bacterium | reverse complement strand
TGACGATGTTGGGGTTGGCGATGTCAGGCTCGTTGTCGACCAGCGCTGTCCCTTCAGAGCCGAAGGTGGTCCCGTCTAGCAGCGTGGTGATTGCCTCAGCTGCGTCGACCTCATCGGCCGATTTCGCACCCGGCGAGACGTGGTAGAGCAGGACGTCGGTCAGCAGCGGGATTGGATCGCCATCTGGTGCGAGGCCTGCCAGTGCTTCTGCGATGAAGCCAAAGATGGCGTCTTCGTCGGTCGCGTCACCGTCAAAACCAAGGTCTGTCGCCAATTGCGTGAAGGCCGCATCTGTTGGCGCGAAGACGGTGATGTCTGTGGCGTTTTGCACCGCTTCAACCAAGCCCGCTGCCGCGAGTGCTTTGACCAGGATGTTGAAGTCGTCAGACCCCGCCGCGATGTCCACGATATTGGGTGTTGGTGCGGCCAAGGCACCTGCGGGCAAATCATCGTAAGACAGCCCCTTGCCAGTGACGTTTGCTGCCCCCTGCACCGTCACTGTCACGCCGACGGGCGGTACGGACCCAAGGAACGTGAACGTATCGGGCTGATGGCCCGGCTGTTCCAGCTCGACCAAGCGGTAGGTCTGACCATCGTCGCCGCGCAGGTGCCAGACGTTTTCGGCGTACAACCTGCCGCCGGTGCCGACCTCAACACCGTCGCGCAGGATTGTGCCGTGCTGGCCGGTCGTATCATCGCCACGTTCGTTACGGTGCGCGTCACCGGACAGACGGTGGTCGTTGTCGGTGACGGAGATGTCCAGCGTTGCCGCTTCTGGCATGATGAAGGACAGGTGGCTGCGGATCGCACTGTCGCCGAACAAGTCGGCGGCAGCGAAGCCAGTAAAGTTGAATGTAGTCATTTGGATTTCCCCACGTTTCTAATGATTTAAGGCAACAGAACTTGATCAATGACGTGGATCACGCCGTTCGATGCGGCGATGTCCGCCTGTACAACTGTGGCGTTTTCAACGGTCACGCCATTGCGGCCATCGACGTGCACGGCCTGTCCATTGACGGTCACTGGGCTCAGGCGCTGGCCTGCGATATCGGCGGCCATCACTTTGCCAGGCAGGACGTGGTAGGTCAGGATTGATACCAGCTGATCTTTGTTTTCAGGCAACAGCAATGTGTCGACTGTGCCAGCAGGCAGGGCTGCGAAGGCTGCGTCTGTCGGCGCGAAGACCGTGAATGGGCCGTCCGATTTCAGCGTGTCGACCAGATCAGCGGCGCTGACGGCAGCAACCAATGTGTTGAAGGTGCCAGCGGACTGGGCCACGTCGACGATGTCGGGCTCTGCTGTTGGCATTGTTGCGCAACCGGCGACTGCAAGTGCGGATGCGAAAAGCCCCGCTTTGATAAGTGCTGTGAATTTCATCTGGTCTTTCTCCCTCTGAGGTTTGGTTAAGAATTTGGCGTCACTGTCCGTGTGCATTTTTCACACTTATTACGCCGCGACACTTCGTCCAGATCACAAAGGCCACTTTTTTGTGGAAAAAAATTCCACGTCGTCCATATTTGGGCGATGACAGAGCAAGATCCATTCAGCCAATCAGGCCAATTCGCGCGGGCGATCAGGGGCATTCTGCGCCCGTTGGTGCGGGCGTTGATTGCCCAGAATGTGACGGCAACCGCGCTGTACCGGATCGTCAAACAGACTTACGTCGAGGTTGCTGCCGATATGCTGGGCGACGGTGCGACTGACAGCCGGATCAGCGTAATGACCGGCGTCCACAGGCGCGACGTAAAAGAGTTTCGCACCCCCGCCAATGCCGCCGCAGAGGCCCACGGCCGCAAGGTTTCCACCCTCAGCACTGTGGTTGGTCGCTGGTTGTCGCACGCCGACTACGTGGATCAGGATGGCACCCCGTTGCCTATTCCGCGTACCGCCGAGAACGGCCCAAGCTTTGAGGCTCTGGTCCAGTCAGTCAGCCGCGATATCCGCCCCCGTACAGTTCTGGACGAGTTAGCACGGCAAGGCATACTGGCTGTGGACGGTGACATGTTGCGGTTGGTGATGGACGGGTTAATCGGTCCCGCTGATATGGATCAACGGCTCCACTTTTTCTCGCACAATTTGGGCGATCACATGAACGCTGCCGTCGACAACTTGTTGGCTGATACACCGCCTCATTTGGAACGTGCTGTTTTCTATAACAACCTTGATGCAGATGCCGTGGCCCAGATCGAGGGCGATGCCCGTACCATCGCCACAGATGCCTTGCGCCAGATCAACACGCAGGCCGCCGCGTTGCAGAACCCGGATGCCACCGCCCCCGACGCGACCCATAGAATCCGCTTTGGCGTCTTTTTCTATCAGGAAGACGCGCGGCCAAAGACCGAAGGACAAGACACCGATGAAGACCGATAGTTTTTCGCGTCGTGGCGTTATTTTGGGCGGGGTATCGGCCACCGTCTTGCCAAAGGTTGTCTGGGGCCAAGAGCGCGAGGTCGAAGGCGGGATCGGAGGCACCGGAATTGTCGGCCTTTTGACTGACTTCGGCAGCCTGATTGTTGCTGGCCGCTATGTGAAGACGGACCAGCAGACTATCGTGACAGACGCCTTTGGCCGCATTTCGGAAAGTGATCTGGCGCGTGGCGACAGTTTGACCGTCGAAGCTGCGGGTCCACAAGACGGTCTGGTGGCCCGCCGTGTCCATCTGACACATCCGTTGGTGGGTCAGATTACAGCGCAGTCCGGGAATTCTGTTGTGATCAATGGGGTGGAGGTCTTTTTAGATGCGGCCTCGCCGCTTGCCCAAGTTGGTCAGCGCGTTGCTGTGTCTGGCTTGTGGCGCGGTACCGGGGTTGTTGCCAGCCGCCTAAGCCCTGCACGCGCCGATCTGGATCTGGTGGCCGGTGATGTCAGCCGCGATACCCGTGGCACGCAGGTGGGCGGTGTCAGGGCGATCAGTGCCCAGCTGTCACGTCAGCAAGACGGCAGCTTTGCTGCGATCACGGGGCGCTATGACCCCGCATCAGGCCGTTTCACTGTCCAGCGCCTGCAGTCTGAACGCTTTTTATTGTCAGCAGGTCCCCTCAGACGGCTTGCAGTCGAGGGCTTCTTGCAGCCCACACCCCGCGCGCCGGGGTATCGGATTTCCGGCCTTGGCCACAGTTTTTCGCGCACACTGGACCTTGCAAGCTTTGCCGGCCCGCGTGTTTTGTTTAGCGGACCTTACGTTGGGACCTTTGCGGCAGATCGCGCGCTGATCTTGCCGCAAGACCGCGAAGAGCGGCGGCGCACTTTGGGGGCTATGGCGCGATAGCCACTGGTTCCTGGTGCGTTGGCGCAGAACGTCGACACCCCGGCGGTTCGTGCCCTTTGGCTTTGGTCGTCATGACTTCAAGCAATTGGTCCCGGTTCAACAGCCTGAGAGAGGCGCCTTGGCTTAAGTCATGCCCCCGAAGGCCACCCCAGAGATATCCGACATGTCCTTTTTCCAGGTTGTCAGATCTTCTGGGTTGAACTTTGACAGGTGATCATGCCCGCAGGCCCGTGCCATGACCTGCATCAATTCCACGCTGGCCTCGAAGAAGTTGGCAAGTTGACGCGCCGATTTTTCTGCGACCAAGCGGTTCACCAGATGCGGTTTTTGCGTTGCGATCCCGACGGGGCAATTGTTGGTGTGACAGGCCCGCATCGCCAGACAGCCAATCGCCTGCATCGCCGAATTGGACACCGCGATGGCGTCTGCCCCCATTGCCATCGCCTTAATGAAGTCCGCAGGTTTGCGCAGCCCGCCTGTGATCACCAGCGTCACGTCTGACCGCCCCAGCCCATCCAAATGGCGCCGCGCCCGCGCCAAAGCCGGGATCGTCGGCACCGAGATATTGTCCCGGAAGATGATCGGGGCGGCACCAGTACCACCACCGCGCCCATCAAGGATCACATAATCCACGCCAACCGCCAAAGCCGCGTCAATGTCCTTTTCGATATGTTGCGCTGATAGTTTGTATCCGATGGGGATGCCCCCTGTCCGGTCACGGACCTCATCCGCGAAATCCTTGATCTGGCTGACGTCGGTCCATTCGGGAAAACGTGGTGGCGAGATCGCTGATGTGCCGGGTTCCAGCCCCCGCACCTCGGCAATTTTGCCCTGAACCTTTTCGCCGGGCAAATGCCCCCCGGTGCCGGTCTTGGCGCCCTGCCCGCCTTTGAAGTGAAAGGCTTGTACGCGATCCAGCTTGTCCCAGCTGAACCCAAAGCGGCCCGATGCCAATTCGTAAAAGTAGCGGCTGTTTGCCGCCTGCTCTTCTGGCAGCATGCCGCCTTCACCGGAACAAATCCCGGTGCCTGCCAGCTCTGCGCCCTGTGCGAGCGCGACTTTGGCGGATTCAGACAGGGCCCCAAAGCTCATGTCTGAGACGAACAACGGGATTTTCAGCTTAAGTGGCTTTTGCGCGTTCGGCCCGATTACCACTTCGGTGCCGACCGGGTCGTCATCCAAAAGCGGTGGTTTGTGCAGCTGTGCTGTCAGCAACTGAATGTCGTCCCAATCTGGCAGGTCCCGCCTTGGGACGCCCATCGATTCCACAATGCCGTGGTGGCCGGTCTTACTCAGGCCCGATTTGGCGTAGCTTTGGATCAGCCCTGCATAGGGTTCTTCGTCGATACCGTGGCTGGGATCCGCATAGAGCCCCAGATAGGCGTCCCGGTTGTAGGGCTGGGGATTGGCATAGCCCCACGCGTTGATTTCATCTGCATCCACGCAGATGTCGTCGTCTTCGATCCATGCCTCAAACTTCGGCAGTTTCTCGTCGTTGGCATAGGCCGATACACCGCTATCCAGCCGGTAGTCCCAATTGTGAACCCCGCAGATCAGGTCATTGCCCCGCACATGCCCGTCCGACATTAATGCCCCACGATGAAGGCAGCGCCCATAGAAGACCGAGACCGCATCATCAAAGCGAACCACAACCAGATCGACCTCTCCGACGATGGCATATTCGGGTTTGCGGTCGGCAAGGTTACTGAGTTTGAATATCGCGGTCTTTTTCATTGCGTGTCCTTCGCTGGGATGTCCTGGCGGGTGACGGCGCCCTGCGCCATCGTTGAAAGTTTGCGTCCCTATCACCGTGCGCACCGGTGCTGCGGTCACACCGTGCAAAAGTGCGCTGATCGAGACCACGTTGATGATGTCCTTTTCAAGCGTATCAATCAAATCCGCGAGCAGCATCAGCCCAAACAGCGCCGTTGCCAACCCGCGCGGTCACACTCACCCAAAGCATAACCCCGTCAGGGGACGGGCGTCTGTACCAAATAGTGCAATGCGTTGGATAAATGGCAACGCGATCAGCAGTATATCCGGCGTTGCCAGATCGTGCCGTGCCGCAGGAATGTCGGATCCATTTTCGCCGTGTCCAAGGTAACAGAAGACCTAAGGCCACCTTTGCCACAAGATGCAAAAGCGCCTTGGCCGTTTGTGTACCCTCTATCGCATCCATTGGTTCACAAGTACGGATCCCATCCGGGCCGAGGACTTGATACCCCTGCAGAGTTTGAAACACCCACCCCGCGCCATCCTCGCTTGGGATTAGTTTTTCGCCGTTGCGTGACTGGACACCTGACCCTCAGAAAGCCAGTTTGTCCTGTAACGGCCTAGCCCCGCAGGGATCGCAGGAAGAGCCCGATCCCACCGAACAGCAAGACAAGGATGACCAGCAGGTCAAACGCACTAAGGCTTGCGAATTGCAGCGTCAGGTTCGAGATGACACCCGCGATCAGTGCAATGATCGATCCAATCGCCAGCGCCCAGCCGATCTTGGACCTGCCATTGTAAAAGATCATCGCGATCCCGAACATGAAAGGGATCAAAAGCATCCCCGTCGTGACCGTGACCCCGCCGAACCCAAAGGCCCGTGTTCCAAGACCGAACACAGGCCGGATCACGATATTGCTCAGCAGCAGATATCCCCCAGCCACCATCATCACGAGGCCGATCAGAAAGTTGAATTCGCCGCCGTCACTGCCGCCTGCTCCGCGCATGTTACGCCTCGTTTGTTTGTTTGGCGCGACGGTAACCGAGGGGCTGTACGGGGGCAAGACGGCTGGCCCACTTGAGGCCCGCCGGTTGTGTTGTCATCAAACTTTGTCGCGCGGCGCACCACTGACCGGACAGGTCGAAAAGCCCAGCATGTAGTAGATACTGCACGCACCAGTCAGTGCAGTGACCAGCAGCATCGCGGCGAGGACAAACAGAATAAGCGCCATGACCCCGCTGATGAGGCCTTGCAGCCAAAGAACGGCCACGATCACGGCAGGGACGGCACGGATCACGCGATCCAGCGTGCCAACGTTTCGGGTGGTCATCATACGTTTCAGAAACATGGGGTATTCTTTCTATTTGGGTTGCGTGTGGTAAGTTTCGAGCGAGGCGATGCCCTGCGCATAAATGCCTTGCAGTGTGTCACGCATGAGGGCTTCGTTGTCTGGTGTGGCCGTGTAATCCGCACCCCAGTTGATCTGGGTGCCACCGTCGTCTGTTGCCGTCAGTGCGATTGTTGCGACCACGTCCGTCGCCGGAAGCGGGTGTTCGTCGATCGCATACCGAAAGCGGTGTGCCGTTTCATCGACGTCAATGATCCGTTCTGTAAGAGTCGCACCGTTTTGCATGGTGCACGTCCGATCCGACCCGGAGATGTCACAGGTCGCAATGACATCGCCAAACCAGCGATGCACATCCCCGCCTTGCGCAATTGTCGGCCAGACCGTTTCTATGGGCGCGGCAATGATGCCGGTGGTTTGTGCTTTCATGTGTAGCTCCTTTTTATATTGCACTATTCGGTGTAAAAATGATCAAAAAATATCACCGCAAGCTGTGAAGGGTTTCGGATGCGATGGATTGAAGGATGCTGACGGGCTGCCCGGCCTTTGCC
This sequence comes from uncultured Paracoccaceae bacterium, assembly GCA_938016515.1. Classification (GTDB taxonomy): domain Bacteria; phylum Pseudomonadota; class Alphaproteobacteria; order Rhodobacterales; family Rhodobacteraceae; genus Yoonia. The sequence continues at coordinate 5,282 of CALILP010000100.1, read as the reverse complement.
AGTACGCTGATGCTGACAATCGCACCAACACAGGCGTTTGCCATATCGTCCGCACTTCTGTCCGCGATTTCGCCGTTTGCTTGTGCGGTTTTGATTGCTTTCAGCAGGTCGCCTTGCAGCGTCGCGAAATAGGCGTCGATGTGCTTGCGGACTGCCGGGTCTTGGGACACGTCTTCGCGCGATGTGTTGCAGATCATGCAGCCCAGACCACCCTGTGGCGTTGCTGCTTGGGCCAGCAAACCGTCAAAGACTGATTGGACAGAAGGCAAAGATGCGCCGGCTTGTTTTAAGACAGCCGTGTTGGATGCGACGGCCATTGCGCGAAAATCACCAAGCGCTGTCACGAACATCTGATGTTTGTCGCCAAATGCATTGTAAAGGCTTTTGCGCGACAGACCTGTTGCCGCTTCCAGATCGGGCAGCGCAGTGCCGTCGAAACCGTGCCCCCAAAACTGGAGCAACACGGCTGTGCGAATCTCGGTCTCGTCAAATGATCTGGGGCGTGCCATGCGTGAATTATGCACCATTCGGTGCGTAACTACAAGTACCATGTTTTTTTCGACGAAAAAGGGCCGCCCGGTGTGGGACGGCCCTTGTCTGATTTCGCGCTGAAACCTTAGTTAAGGTCGCTTGCGTAGTCTTCTGCCAACTCGGCTTCCGCCTCTGCAACCGCAGCGATCAGCGCATCAAGCACTTCGTTTCCGCCGTCTACGTTCTCGCGGAACCAGTCCTGCACGGGTCCTGCTGCTTCGGCGAAGGCTGCTTTTTCTTCAGGTGTCGGGACATAAAGATCACCGCCGCCTGCAACGAAAGCTTCATAGGCTTCGATGGACTTACGCTTTGGAGACGCGAAGGTCGCCTGCTGCAACTGCGAGAACCCATCGACAACGACCCGGCGCAGGTCTTCTGGCATGCCAAGGAAGTTTTCGTTGTTCATGAACCACAGCGCGCCCATGTAGGCGTGACCGTCAAGTGTCACGTACTGCAGACCCGCATCCGGGAACTTCATGCCCATGATGTCGGTGATCCCGTTCTTGGAGCCTTCGACAACGCCTGTCTGGAACGATGTGAACAGCTCTGGCCATGGGATTGGTGTTGGGGATGCACCCAAGGCACGGACCAGTTCCTGTGGAAGGTCAGCCACAACTGTCCGGATCTTAAGGCCTTCCATGTCGGACGGCGATGCGACCCGGCGCTGTGTGTTGGCAAAGTTGCGCCAGCCGCCTGTGTTCCCGATTGTCATCAGGCGCAGCGCGCCGCCTGTGGCTTCAAGACCCATCTCACGCATTGTGCGGGTGAAATCGCCTGTCAGGACCGTTTCTGCAACACGGTCGTCTGACATCAGGTATGGCAAATCAAGCACCTGAACGAAGGGCATCAAGCCAGCCGCCCCACCGGACGTCGTAATGTAAACGTCGATGGACCCCTCAGCCACACCTTCAAGGCATTCTGCACCGCTGGCGCACAGCTGTGTTCCGATGAACAACTCAACGCCAATCCGGCCGTTGGACGCGGATTCAACGTAGTTTTTGAACACGACCAGACCGTCGTAGTCCTCGTCGTTTTCGTTCGAGTTGGCTGTCGCGCGGATTGTGAACTCCTGATGGCCGTCGGCCCATGCCGCGAAAGGCGCTGTCAGAAGTGCCGCTGTCGCGATCACTTTGGAAAAGGTTTTCAGCATGTGGTCCTCCCTATGGATGCTGTGGGCGGTTTTCCCGCCCCTATGGTGACATTAGCCACCCGGTGTTGGGCTTATGCAAGCCGAAAAACCAACCTCTGGACCGCAGCCCAGAAAGCCAGTGAGATATGGCACTGTCATCGAAATGGCAGGGACATAGGTGATGAGGAAAATCACGAAGACTTCCACTGCAAGGAACGGCAGGATCGCCTTTGCGATGGTTTCAACCTTCTCGCCCGAGACCGTACTGGCCACGAAAAGCACAAGCCCCATGGGCGGCGTTGCCAACCCCACGGTCAGGTTCACAGACATGATGATCGCAAAGTGAACCGGGTGTACGCCGAGGTCGACAAAAATGGGTCCAAGGATGGGTCCAAGGATGATGATCGCCGGGCCTGCGTCGAGGAACATGCCCACGATGAACAGCAGGATATTGATGAGGAACAGCAGGATCAGCGGGTTTTCCGAGAGTGACAAGATGTAGTCGGACATGATCTGCGGCGCATAGGACAGCGAGACCACGGTTTTGAACGAGACTGCTGCCCCGACCAGGAGCAGGACTGCTGAGGTTGAGAGCGCTGATCGCCCGAGGACTTCGATCAGGTCTTTGCCGTTCATGGACCGCAGCACGAAGAAGCTGACGATCAGCGCGTAGGCTACGGCGACGGCTGAGGCTTCTGTAGGTGTGAAGACACCAACGAGGATGCCGCCAAGAATGATGATAGGTGTTTGCAAGGGCGCGATGGCCTTTTTGCAGACAATGCGAAAATCGTGGCTGACACGGGCTTTGGTCGCCTGTGCGATGGCGTGCGCGATTGGCAAAGCGATGAGGAAGACGAGCCAGCCGTTGACTTCTTGCGGGATGAAGCGCGTGACGATGCCCGAGACCGCGTAGAGCAAGCCCGCGATATTGATCCGAACCAGTGCCCAGCTGACGATGCCTTCAAGCGGCGTGATCGTTTGGTTCTTTGTCACGATCCGTTCAGCCTTGGGCAGGTCGTATTTGTCTGCCAGAAGGCGCACCATCACCATCAGGCCGACCCCCACCAGAACGCCCGGCACGATGCCTGCGAGGAACAGCGCCGCTACGCTTTCGCCCATGACATAGGCGTAGATGATCATGATCCCCGACGGTGGGATAATAGGGCCGATCACCGATGAGGCTGCCGTGATGGCCGCTGCGAATTTGCGCGAGTAGCCGTTCTTTTCCATTGCCGGGATCAGCGTGGACCCAAGTGCAGAGGTATCTGCGACTGCCGACCCAGACAGGCCCGCGAAGAGGATCGAGGACAGGATATTGACGTGTGCAAGACCGCCCCGAAGGTGGCCCATGAAGGCTTGTGAGAATTCGACGAGGCGCACTGTGATGCCGCCTCTGTTCATAACCTCGCCTGCCAGCATGAAGAACGGCAGTGCCATCAACGGAAAGCTGTCCATCCCGTTATACAGGTTGCGATACAGGCCAGCGACGACGTTACGCTGATCGCCCTCCAGCATGATCAACGCAAAGGGGGATGCCAGCAAGGCAAAGACCACTGGAAGACCAACCATGATCAGGACCAAGAAAAGCGGGAGGAACCATAAAAGCATCAGTCTGCCCCCGCCATGTCGTCATTGGAAAGCTTGGTCAGGCGGTCATCTTGGCCTGCGAGGGTAATGATCTGCCGGATGATCAACTCGATATTCACGAGGATCAACAGGTTCACCCCGACCCAAAGGGACGCATATTGAAAGCGGTTCTGGAATTTCTCGCCGCATTTGCCGACCTCGATGCCGAAGGGCCAGCGTAACGTTGCAGAGCAGCCCCGCCCGGACAGCGTATCAAGGTGGTTGTTCAGGCCGCGTTCCCACGCAATCAGCAGCACCCACAAAGTGATGATCATGAGCAGCAGGCCCAACAGCCCCGCCAGCATCCGGGGCAACGCCCGCATCAGCATATCAATCGCGACAAAGCCGCCCATGCGGTAAGCAAGCGGTGCCATCAGACCGGTCATCCAAAGCATGCCGAAGCGGGCTGCTTCTTCTGTCCAATTGGGCGCGTCATTAAGAATATAGCGGAAGAAGACCTGTCCAAGGATCAGACACACCATGATCGCGAGGGCTGCAACAGCAACCACACGCCCAATCGCGAGGATAACGGTGTTGAACCGCTCCAAAGGCCACAAAAGCCCAAACAGAACCGTCATTGCGGCCCCCTCCCTATTTTCAGCGCGCCATGGTTGCGCGGCCTTCCAATGCGTCGGTGGGTCTTGGTGCCCATAATGTGACTGCGCTGGAATCTCCTCTTACGTTATCGGTAGCACGGGTCCGGATTTGCATCAATGGTGTATCAATTTGTGGAAAGTCGGGATTTAGACGGTCCAACCTGCCCACATTTTGATGGCCAAACCGGTGACATTCCTCTTTCAAACCAGAGACATTGTGTGTTTCGCCCGAATGTGTTCTTGACCTCCCGCATCAGTGCGTCATGACGATGGGTTTAATCAATCAACGCACAGCCATCTCGTGCCGTCAACAAAGGACACGCCCATGATCGAACGTATTGAAACCGGAGAACGGTCATCCAAAATCGTCAAACACAATGGTGTGGCTTACCTGACCGGCCAAGTCGCAGAGGGTGACACCATTCAGGATCAAGTCCGCACATGTCTGGAAAAGATTGATGCGCTGTTGATCAAAGCCGGATCTTCGCGCGAGCAGATGTTGCGGGTCACGATCTGGCTGGCTGATATGAAGGACTTCGCGGGCTTGAACGAGGTTTGGAATGCCTGGGTTCCTGCGGGCCATGCCCCTGCCCGCGCTTGCGGCGAAGCCAAGCTGGCCCGCGCTGAACTAAAGGTCGAGTTTATTGTGGATGCGGCCTACGACTAAGGCCGTCTTCAAGGTCGCAGGCTTCGGCACGCTTGTTGTGTCAGGGTGCCCGGACGGTCGCGATCAGCACAAACCGGAATATAGAAAATGAGGGTGGCATGCATCTTGGGATCATCGGCTATGGCAGTATCGCACGCGCATTGATCGCGCGCTTGCCTGCGGACACCGTCAGTCGCATCACTGTCTTGGTCCGCACACCGCACACCGATCAGGTTCACACACCGGACCATACCCAGTTTGTCACAACCTGTGACGCTGTTTTGGCTGCAGGGCCTGACATGGTCGTGGAATGCGCCGGGCATGGTGCCGTTTCAGCTTACGCCGTGCAAGTTCTGGATTGCGGCATCGACCTGATCGTGGCCTCTGTCGGTGCCCTTGCCGAGGATGCACTTTATGATCGGATACAAGGTGCAGCGGCCACCAGTGGGGCCAAGATGATCCTGCCCACCGGCGCTATTGGTGGGCTTGATCTGCTGTCTGTGCTGGCTGCTGATGGGCCTGTTGATGTGACGTACACGGGAACTAAGCCACCTGCCGCATGGAAGGGCTCGCCTGCTGAGGCCGCAATCAAGCTGGATGTTATCACGGACCGGTGTGTCTTCTTCACTGGCACGGGCAGAGAGGCCGCAATCGCTTATCCCAAGAACGCCAACGTCGTGGCCGCTTTGGCCCTTGCGGGTGCTGGGTTTGATCAGATGACAGTTTCACTTGTGGCGGATCCGCAGGCCAAGGC
>CALILP010000099.1 GCA_938016515.1 uncultured Paracoccaceae bacterium | reverse complement strand
TCATGGCCCCCGTCGACACATTTGATGGGCCGTTTGAGATGAACGTTGTGCGGATGACGAAATCGTTGATTAGCTGATCGGGATATCGCCGCTGACGCAGGGCAAGCGGGCGATGTCGCTGCCGTCAGGTGTCAGGAATTCCAGAACGTTTTCGCCTGACCAGACCTGAATAAGCCGCCCAACGCTGTCTTTGCCGCGTCCGATCACGGTGCCCGTTATGCTGTCTTGTGAGTAATAAATCACGTCCATTGTGACCCCGTCTTCGCAGATCATTTGTCCGATTCCGGTACCAAGCGGACCATCGCTGTCCCACGTCCCTGCGCATTGTGTGAAGTCAGAGATCTGTGCCCAGACCGTTCCTTGATCCCACCCCCGTGCCTTGCCGTCGAATTGCAAACCCTGGTCGCCCAAACAGCCGACGATACGCACGCAGTTGTCCTGGCTGTAGGGGGTGTTGCGGCAGACGCCGATGTCGGGCTGGATCGTGCTTTGGCCGAAAGCAGGGCCGCAGAGGCAGATCGCGGCTAGCAGGCAGGGGCGGAACATGGCAAAACCTTTGCAAGACATTCAGGGGGATCATCACATGGCGCAGCAATTCGGAAAAGGCTGTCATTTGCACCTGATCGACGGGTCGGCGTTTATCTTTCGCGCCTATCATGCCCTGCCGCCACTGACCCGCAAGTCCGATGGCTTGCCGGTGGGTGCGGTGAGCGGATTTGTGAACATGTTGCAGCGGTATATCGAAGGCAACTCTGGCCCAGATGCTGCAACCCATGTTGCCGTGATTTTTGATAAGGGCAGCCATACGTTTCGCAATGATATGTATGACCAGTACAAGGCCAACCGCGAGGCGATGCCTGAGGATTTGCGCCCCCAGATTCCGCTGACACGTGATGCGACACGGGCCTTCAACATCGCTTGTGAAGAGATCGAAGGCTTTGAAGCTGATGATATCATTGCCACTTTGGCCCATCAGGGCCGTGATGCTGGCGGTCGTGTGACGATTGTGTCCTCGGATAAAGATCTGATGCAGTTGGTCGGCGGCGGTGTTGAGATGCTCGACCCGATGAAGAACAAGCGGATCGACAATGACGGCGTGCACGAGAAATTTGGTGTGGGCCCAGAGCGCGTGGTTGATGTACAGGCTTTGGCTGGGGACAGCGTGGATAACGTGCCGGGTGCGCCGGGGATCGGGATCAAGACTGCTGCCTTGTTGATCAATGAATACGGCGATTTGGAAAGCCTTTTAGATCGGGCTGAAGAGATTAAGCAGCCCAAGCGTCGTCAGACCCTGATTGATCATCGCGCTCAGATTGAGTTGTCCAAGAAGCTTGTGCAGTTGGATTGCGAGATGGATCTGCCGTTTGATCTGGACAGTCTGGAGATCAAAGAGCCTGAGGTCGAGACCCTGATGGCCTTTCTGTCCGAGATGGAGTTTCGGACAGTCACAAAGCGGATCGCTGACAAACTGGGGGTAGAGGCACCCGTGGTTGAAGAGAAGGCCTCGCCGGAGGCTGCAGCCCCCGAGGCTGTTCCGTTTGATGCTGACAGGTACGAATGTGTCTCTGATGTCAGTGTTTTGCAGGTTTGGATCGACCGAATTTATGCCCGTGGCTATGTGGCGGTGGATACCGAGACGACATCGCTAAATGAAATGCGGGCTGAACTGGTTGGTATTTCGTTAAGTGTTGAGCCGGGCGAGGCTTGCTACATTCCGCTGACCCATAAAGGCGGTAAGGCTGACGATTTGTTTGGGACGGATGACCTGGCTGAGGGTCAGATGGATTTTGAGGCCTGTCTGGCTGCGCTAAAGCCCATGCTGGAGGATGAGAGCATCCTCAAGATTGGGCAGAACATGAAGTACGACGCCAAGATTTTTGCACGATTGGGCATCGTTGTCGCCCCTATCGATGACACCATGCTGATGTCCTATGCCATGCACGCAGGCCTGCATAATCACGGGATGGATGTGCTGTCAGAGCGCTATTTGGGCCATACGCCCATTCCGATTAAGCCATTGTTGGGTAGTGGGAAATCGGCAATCACCTTTGATCGCGTGCCGGTCGCGGATGCGGTGAAATACGCAGCAGAAGATGCCGATATCACGTTGCGTCTTTGGCAGACACTGAAGCCAAAACTGCACAGCGTTGGGGTCACGACGGTTTATGAAACGCTGGAACGACCCTTGGTGCCTGTGCTGGCTCAGATGGAGCGCTATGGCGTGAAAGTCGACCGCGATACACTGTCTCGGATGTCGAATGCCTTTGCCCAGAAGATGGCCGGACTAGAGGCTGAATTGTACGAAATGGCAGGGCGCGAATTTAACGTACAGGCGCCGGGGCAGGTTGGCACCATTCTGTTCGAAGAGATGGGATTGGAAGGCGGAAAGAAGACCAAGACCGGACAGTGGTCGACGCCCGCTGATGCTTTGGAAGATCTGGCGACCGAACATGATTTCCCAGCACGCATTCTGGATTATCGCCAGCTTGCCAAGTTGAAATCGACCTATACCGATGCTTTGCAGGACCATATCAACGCAGATACGGGCCGGGTCCACACGTCTTATTCCATCGCGGGGGCCAATACGGGCCGTTTGGCCTCGACCGACCCGAACTTGCAAAACATCCCGATCCGATCCGAGGAAGGGCGGCGCATCCGCGAGGCCTTTGTCGCGGAGGAAGGCAAGACACTGGTGGCGCTTGATTATTCCCAGATTGAGCTGCGGATTTTGGCGCATATCGCGGATATTCCAGCGCTCAAGCAAGCCTTCAAAGAGGGTCAGGACATTCACGCCATGACTGCCTCTGAGATGTTTGACGTCCCAATGGATGAGATGACACCAGACATCCGGCGGCAGGCCAAAGCGATCAACTTTGGTGTCATCTACGGGATTTCTGGCTTTGGTCTGGCCCGCAACCTGCGCATCCCGCGCGGTGAAGCACAGGGATTCATTGATCGCTATTTTGAGCGGTTCCCCGGCATTCGAGCCTACATGGATGACACGGTCGCGTTTGCCAAAGAGAATGCCTATGTCGAGACACTCTTTGGCCGGAAAATCCATACCCCCGAGATCAACGCAAAAGGACCGCATGCGGGTTTCGCCAAGCGTGCCGCAATCAACGCCCCGATACAGGGAACGGCCGCGGACGTGATCCGCCGGGCGATGGTCAGGATGCCAGATGCCATTGCGGGGATGCCTGCGAAGATGTTGCTGCAGGTGCATGACGAGTTGATCTTCGAGGTTGAGGATGGGGCGGTTGATGACCTGATTGGGGTGGCCCGCAGTGTGATGGAAAACGCCAGCGATCCGGCCGTGAAGCTTGATGTGAAGCTGGCGGTGGATGCGGGGCAGGGGGCGAATTGGGCAGAGGCGCATTGATGGTAGATTTGGCAACTCTCGATAGGGCGGGTCTTTTTTGGTTTCGGGATGCGCTTTCGGCTCTTGACCTAAAGAGAATCGAAGAGGCTATCGAACTCGATGGGCTTTGTGGTGAACGAATTGCTGATGCGCGACTGCAGCATGATCATTTTGGACCCAAGAGTAAGGTTGGGCGGGTCGTTGCGTCCTTCGATTCAAATTATCGTCCTGTGCGCGTTGTCGGGTTTGATAAATCGGCATCGAAAAACTGGGGTGTTGACTGGCACCAAGACCGCGTGATCGCCGTTCAACAGAGACGTGATTTGGAGGGGTTTCAGCAATGGTCCCTAAAGGCCGGTATTCCGCACTGTTGTCCACCAGAACCTGTTTTGAGGGATATGCTGTTTGTGCGCGTTCACTTGGATGACGTAACAGCGGAAAACGGACCTATGGAGATTGCCATCCGGAGCCATCGTGCCGGCGTCCTTAGTGCAGGTAAGGTCGCTGGCATTATTGAGCGCGCCGCGACTGATCCGTGTTATGCGCAAAGAGGAGATATTCTCATTCTTCCGATGTTGACGGCGCATCGATCTCAGCCATCCAGAACAAACGTGCGTCGCAGGGCTATCCGGATTGACTATGCCCGGCATGAATTGCCTTCGCCTTTGGAATGGTTTGGACAATCAGAATGGTAGAGGCCGTTGCCACACAGCTTGTGGATGACGCGCGGGTGCGCGTTACCCGCTTTGACTTTGCGCCCGGTGCGGAAACAGGGTGGCATGAGCATGGTTATGATTACGTTATTACTGCGATTACCGCGTGTTCGATGCGGCTCGTCGAAGGAAACGGCGTATCGCGCGACGTGGCGGTTTCGGCAGGAGAGGCTTATCGCCGGGACAAAGGCGTGCGGCACAATGTGATCAATGCGGGCAATGAGCCGATGTCATTTGTCGAGGTCGAATTGAAGTGAGTGACGGCGCTTTCAGTCTTGCTGATGCCACTGAGACCTTTGGGATCATATTAGGTACTGAACGGTATGACGCCTGCCTGACGTTCTACCGCGATACCTTGGGGTTACCGGTCTGGTATGAAAAGCCCAGGCTAGTGTGTTTGCGGTTCGGGACCGGGAACCTGATGATTGAAACAGGTGGTTTGGCGCGGGATCAGCGTAAGCAGAATAGTGAGAATCCGACGATGTTGCGGTTCAACGTGTCGGATGTATCAAAGGTCGCAGATCAGTTGCGCGCACGCGGTGTTGATGTGGCTGTGACGTCATTTGACTGGGGTGTTGTCGGGACGTTTCATGATCCGGACGGCAACGCTTGTGAGTTGAAAGACGCGGGTGATGCGTATTTTCAGATGTGAGGGAGGCAAAATCTCTGAGAGATTTTGTGCCAATTTCTGGGACAGAAATTGTGTCTCAAACGTTTCAAACCTGTCAAACGCCCCCAATGGTGACACCGGGGGCGCAAGGTCGGTTAGTTAACAGACTTGGCTTCGACGAGGTTCGCCGATTTGTCCGCAACCTTGGTGATGGCAATTTGGCGTGGTTTCAATGCTTCGGGTACTTCACGCACCAAATCGATGTTCAGCATGCCGTTGGCGTGGGATGCGCCGGTGATCTGCACATGCTCAGCCAAGGTAAAGCGCCGCTCGAAGGCGCGGGTGGCGATGCCGCGGTGCAGATAGGTGGCCTCT
>CALILP010000098.1 GCA_938016515.1 uncultured Paracoccaceae bacterium | reverse complement strand
TGGAGAATGCTGCAATTGTTGTCCACCAAGCCTGTTCTCTACGTCTGCAACGTCGAGGAAGACAAAGCAGGCACCGGTAACGCCCAGTCCGCAAAAGTCGCTGAAATGGCAGCGGCACAGGGCAACTCGCACGTCGTCATCTCAGCGCGTATCGAAGAAGAAATCTCGCAGTTAGACGCCGAAGAAGCCGAGATGTTCCTCAGCGAAATGGGCCTTGAAGAGCCGGGCTTGGATCGCCTGATCCGGGCAGGCTACGAGCTGTTGCACCTGCAAACCTACTTCACCGTCGGCCCAAAAGAAGCCCGCGCCTGGACCATCAAAGAAGGCACTTCCGCACCGCAGGCCGCAGGCGTCATCCACGGCGACTTCGAGCGTGGCTTTATCCGCGCCGAAACCATCGCATACGACGATTTCGTCACTTTGGGCGGCGAGGGGCCGTCAAAAGAAGCCGGCAAAATGCGCGCAGAAGGCAAGGCTTACATCGTCAAAGACGGCGACGTGATGCACTTCTTGCACAATACTTGAACAGCCTATTTTGTCTGTGACCAAAGCACCTCTCGCAGGCGAGGAATGTTCGAAATTGGGCGACCTGTCCCTTGGCCGCTTGTGTTCTGTCCGGAATTCTCATGCCGTTCGGCAAGGCCGGTCAAGCGATGAATAAGCCCCTTGTCCACAGGAGCAAACTGCGGCTGCAGGGGGCGTGACTTGATAATGCGTTGTTGCGTCGGCATGGCACCGATCTCCTCCGCGTGAGTGGTAGCAACACACGCTATGGGCGATTCTAACAAAAAAATACACGCTCACGTTACGGAAGGCGATGCGCGCAAAGTCCGAAGTGAGACTTAAAGTCTTGATCTTGCGGCTGACTTTTTTGCGTTAGGAAACGGCAGAATTGCTCATTTCCGCTATATTTTGCAGGTCCGCGGCGAATTTCGCCTCTGCCGACGCGCGTTCGCTGTCTGGGAGTCGCAACAGATGCGACGGATGCACGGTGATGAAGACGGGCACATCATCGACGCCTGTTTCGACCGTGCTGCGCCGCTTCAACAGGTTGGTGCCTGACCCGGTTAACGCCCGCGTCGCCGATGCCCCCATCGCCACGATCAACCGTGGTTTGACCAATGCCACCTCAGTGCGAAGCCACCACGCGCAATGGTCAATCTCGCGTACACTCGGGTTCTGGTGAATCCGCCGCTTGCCACGCTGCTGGAATTTGAAGTGTTTCACAGCATTCGTCAGATAAGCGCTATCAGCATCCAACCCAACACGACCAGCCGCCGCACGAAACACCTGCCCGGCAGGCCCGACAAAGGGCAGCCCCGCGAGATCCTCTTGATCTCCCGGCTGCTCGCCCACGATCATCAGATTGGCATCGCGTGGCCCTGACCCCATTACTGCGCGGTCACTGAAACCCGGCTCAGAAAACCCCGCAATTTCGGCCTCCAGCATATTCCAAGACGCCGGTTGCGCCTGCGCCGTCAGTTGCTTGCGAATATGCGCCATGCGTTCGGGTGGTAGGGTAGGGGCCGCCTCGCGCATCTCCTGTACCTTCTTTTCGGCATCCGCGATCAATCCGGGAATGAACTGCGTCTCCGGCATATTTTTCCAATACTTCTTCGGCATCTCAGAGGTCATGGCACTAATCTTCACCCGCGCCGGATTGAAGATATTGCAGAAATACGTGCCCCACAGCGCCTCTGCGCCATCTTCTGGCAACTCCGGCTTCTCACGCCCTTCATGAAACGCAATCTTGCCGTCCTTGAACTGCGCCGTCACATCCGGGGTCACAATCATCCAGTCCATATCGGCAAAGCGGCGCATGAAAAACTGCGCCGTCGGCTCGACAGTATTATGCGTCGGCTCAAACCAAGCGCCAAAACTCCGGCGCGGCCCGTCACTCCGCAAATCCCGGAACCGCACGAACGCCTTCATCTTATGCTGACACCGGCGCACGTTCTTTTCCATCTGCCGCAGCTTTGCCAATTCAGGATCAGCACGATCCTGCATCAACCCCGGTTCCTTCCGCAGCCGCCACAGCAACGCATACAGCCGTGCAAAACGCTGCGGGTCACTGTGCCAAACAGCGGTATTCGCCAAAGCAACAAATTCCTTACTCACCTTCATCGGGCGACGCGGTTCCGGCAACTCCACAGTGCTTTCAAACAATTGAGGCGACTGATTATCAAAATCCCACAGAACATCGGCTGGTTTCACCCGCGCCCCAATCAACCGCCGCGCAGCAGCCCGCCACGCCACATCCGTCCCGATCATCGGCAGTGGCACGCAATGCATCAGATCAACTGCAACTGCTCAGGCGGCGGCGCAAACCGCGCCCGCAAATTCGCGCTGTCGGTCAGCGATCCGGGCGTCCACCCCAATGCAGTAATAAACGGCTGCGCCTTCTTCACCAACGCGCCCAGCCGCATCAAATCCTCATACCGCAGCGTCCGCTGCCGCCGCGTCTGCAAAATCCGACCCACCGTTTTCGTCCCAAACCCCGGCACCCGCAACAGCATCTCACGGGACGCGTTATTCACATCCACCGGAAAAACCGCTCGGTTCTGCAACGCCCAGGCCAGTTTCGGATCAATCTCCAAATCCAAATTCCCATCGGGCCGGGCCTGCGTGATCTCCCCCACGTCAAACCCGTAAAACCGCAGCAACCAATCCGCCTGATACAACCGATGTTCCCGCACCAGCGGCGGCTTCACCAAAGGCAGCTTCGCCGTGGCATCCGGGATCGGAGAAAACGCAGAATAGTAGACGCGCCGCAGTTTGTATCCTTGATAAAGAGACGTCGATTGTCCCAAAATCGTGCGGTCAGTTGATCCATCTGCCCCCACAATCATCTGTGTGGACTGCCCCGCAGGCGCAAACTTCGGCGGACGCTTCCCACGAAACGACCGGTCCAAAGACCCCGCGCGCTTCTCCTTCACCGCCCCCATCGCCTTGCGAATAGTGGCCGGCGATTTCTCCGGGGCATAGGCCTGCACAGACTTGTCCGTCGGCAATTCCACATTGATCGACAACCGGTCAGCATACAGCCCCGCCTGATCAATCAACCGCTGATCCGCATCCGGGATCGTCTTAAGGTGAATATACCCTTTAAACTGCTCCACCTCGCGCAGCCGCCGGGCAATCTGGACCATATCCTCCATCGTCTTATCGGGGCTTTGCACCACGCCAGACGACAAAAACAGGCCTTCGATATAATTGCGCCGATAAAACTCAATCGTCAGCTGCACGACCTCATCGGGGCTGAACCGGGCGCGCTGGACGTTCGAGGACACGCGATTGATGCAATAGGCACAATCGTAAATGCAGAAATTCGTCATCAGGATTTTCAGCAGGCTGATACAGCGGCCATCCGGGGCATAAGCATGACAAATCCCCGACCCCTCGGTCGAGCCAAGCCCACCCTTGGTACTATCGCGCCGCGTGGTGCCGCTTGAGGCACAAGAGGCATCATACCGGGCAGCGTCGGACAAGATCGCAAGCTTCTGCTGAAGGTCAAGTTGAGCCATATGTTCTTGATATGTTCACGGCCACACAGAGGCAAGAACATTCCAAGAACTGCGACAAAAGATGCCGTCATAGGTCGGGGTTCACCCCGTCTCCCACACCGTAGGGTGGGTGCAAGCCACGCGCGCAATCCTCTCTTTTAACATCCGTCACCAAGACGGCTCTCCCGATGTAGTCGGACCGCACGAAATGCATCGCACCGTTCTCAAACGCCCCACCAGCGCGCCATTCGCCCAGATATCCGCACCATTCGAATACCGAAATGATATCGTGCCACAAAAGGCCCGAGAGGGCGCAGCCCGGCAAGGCTTTGGGGGTGCATCATTTTCGGAAAGTGCAACCGGCTGCTGGCGCCGGTGATGTCGTCATAGAGATATGCGGCAATCCGTTCGGCACGGCGGGCTATCCCCCAGACACCTCGCTGATCTTGCCCTACTCATCCACATCAAAGATGTTGTGGATCGTCTGACCAAGCTGCGTGAGCCGCCGGACGACCTGATGGCCCTGATAGTTGTATTCATACTCGGCCTGAATGACCCCATTGATCGCAAAGGAGGACATGCGGCCAGCGGCGTCATAGTTGTAGCCATAGCCTTGGCCATTGCGGTTGTCATAGGTAACATTGTCCGCCGCGTCATAGGTCAGCGTGCGCATCCCACCCGAGGCGAGAACGATGGCTGGCTTTCAAAAGTGAAGCTGAGATCGAGTCCACTACGGATCAATTCGAAGTTGGCACAAAAGTCTTCGTAACGGAACTCCGATAGACAGTCTCACCACATCTTGGACAGGTTTGGTTGGTTATGGCGCTCATCAGTTCGTCTCCGGTGCTGGTTTTGAGCGCCTCGGGACACCTTCTGAACGCAGCTTCAAGTAGCCATCCGGTCCATCCACATTTTGCTGAATTAGTTGGGCACAAAGACAGAGTTAACTGAACATAGTCAGGTACCGGCGGGTCTGGCTGGTTCTCAAGTGCTTCCAACCTGGCATCGAATTCGGCGTTCTTATATTTGCTTTCGTCCATATCAAATCACCACCCTATTTGGAAAGTTTGCTATTGCAGGGCGCTCATCGCCTTAAGTACGTAGATTGGCTGGTCCTTGAAAGGAAAATCTGGCAATCTAGGCGCTGGTCTTGTCGGTTTCATCGGTGAAAATGGCAGCAATCGAGGAAGTCGTGGGAGTTCAATTACGCAACTGTCTCTTGGAAGTGCGTTGCCTTCTTCGTCCCAACGCCCGTCGGATTTCTCATCGTCCCAATGCCCACCTTGAGATCATTCTCCTCTGTCTTGTCCGGCTCCATGGGACCGATCATCCCATGTAAATCCGCCTCCACGCCGACCTTCCCAATATCCTTCACTGTTCCATCTAGGCTTTTTGCCACCTAGATTTGACGGCAAGTCAGGCCAACTTCCGGGAGGTGTCCGCCGAGGTTTTCTGTTTTTGAGGCCATTGGGGTCGATATACCGCATAGGACTGCTGGACGCATACGCGTAAACACTCCCCCCCATCCACGAGCCCCAGCGGATCTGCCTGAATATACCGCCCCAGCGTCGGGTCGTAGTCGCGCATCCAGTTTTGGTGCAGCCCGCTCTCGGACTGGAACCATTTGTCGAGGCGGGTCAGGGGGGCGGTCCGGGGGACCGGCACCCCGCCGAGCGGGAACCGCAGGTTCGCGTTCGGCCCCGAGGACGCCACCACCCCGCCGAAGGGCAGATAGTGCGCCTCCCAGACCACAGCCCCCGTGTCATCCGTCGCAAAGACCGGCCGCGCCCTCTCGTGCCGTTGCTGCGTAATGCACTGCCGGGCAGTGGGTGTGGTCCGTCCGCACGAAATAGAGCGCGTTGTTCTCATACACGCCCACCAACGAACCATTCGCCCAGACATACGCGCGGTTCTCCGCACCTTTCGAATACCGAAATGATATCGTGCCACGAAAGGCCCGAGAGGGTGCAGCCCGGCAGGGCTTGGGCGGTGCATCATTTTCGGAAAGTGCAACTGGCTGCTGGCGCCGGTGATGTTGTCATAGAGATACCCGGCAATCCGTTCGGCACGGCGGGCT
>CALILP010000097.1 GCA_938016515.1 uncultured Paracoccaceae bacterium | reverse complement strand
CTTCAAGCGCGGCGATCAGATCGGATGCATGCTCGGGGCCGCGAACCGTGATCCTGCGGCCTATGCTGACCCGGATGGATTCGATCCGTCTCGCCCCGTGAAACAAAACACGAGCTTTGGGGGCGGCATCCATTTCTGCGTAGGGGCGCCTTTGGCACGGTTAGAGCTGAAGATCGCACTAGGGACTCTCTTCGCGAGGTGTCCGCACCTCAAACTCTCCGCACCGCCCCAATACGCCAACGTCTACCACTTCCATGGACTGACCAGTTTGATAGTGGAAAAGTGAGGCGACCCCCGGGGTCAAGAAGCGCGCAGCGACAGGCTTACCTGCTTGTCCTTAAGGCCGGAACGACTCGCACTAAAGATTGATCAGGCGCGTGATGGACACACCTGCCCCTTCGCCGCCTCTCAGAAAATCACCAAAACCTATCCCCATTTTCCCCAAATGCGGGACACGGCACCTTAATCCCTGCTCAAATCAAAAATGCGCGGAAGCGCACATTTGTTTCAAACCCGACTAAAGCGGCAAAGCCACCGTCGACTTGATCTCTTCCATCGAAAGCAGCGCGGTCACGTTATAGACACGCACCTCTGAGATCAGCGCCTGATAGAACTCATCGTAGGCCCGGGCGTTCTGCACGCGGACCTTCAGGATGTAGTCGATATCCCCCGCCAACCTGTGCGCCTCTTGCACCTCAGGACGGGCTTGCAAAGCGGCCAAAAACGCCTGCTGCCACTCCGCTTCATGCTCGGACGTGCGGATCAAAACGAAGAAGCAAGCCTCAAACCCCAAGGCCTCTGCATCCAGTAAAACAGTCTGTTGGCCAATGATTCCCCCCTCGCGGAGTTTCTTGATCCGGTTCCACACTGGCGTCTTTGAAGACCCTACTTCACGCGCAATATCATCAAGACTTTGTGAGGCATCGCGCTGCATCGCCTTGAGGATTTTCCGATCTGTCTCGTCTATCCGAACGTCCATTCCAAAATCCTCGCATCTGCAGAAAAACCGGCCCGATCCGCCGTCAAGGCAGAACGCACGTCCTTACTTACCCGCATATCTGGCGCAAAACCAGAACAATGTCCTATATTGAGATCAACAAACGCATCAAGGATCGTTCTTATGGATCACTTCCCTGTCTTCATGGCCGTCGCCGGTCGCCGGATTGTCCTGTCGGGCGGAGGCGATGCTGCTTTGGCCAAACTGCGCCTGATCCTGAAAACAACAGCCAACATCTCGGTTTTCGCCGATGACGCGGCCCCCGAGATCCACGTCTGGGCCGCCGCTGGTAAACTGACCTTGATCCAGCGCGCATTGGAGCCGGGCGACGCGATGTGTGCTGTGCTCTTCTATGCAGCAAATGAAGACGATATTGAAGACGCCCGCGTGGCCGCCATTGCCCACGCAGATGGTGCCAAGGTCAACATCGTCGATAATCTCGGCGACAGCCAGTTCATCACACCTGCCATCGTCGACCGCGACCCGGTTGTCGTGGCCATCGGCACTGAAGGCGCAGCCCCCGTTGTCGCCCGTAAAATCAAAGCCAACATTGAGGCGCAATTGCCCGCATCCCTTGGCGTGCTCGCGCGGATCGGCAAGACATTCCGTCACGCCGTAGACGTGCTGCCGATGGGGGCCAAGCGCCGCACTTTCTGGTCAGATTTTTACTTTGACGCAGGCCCAAAGGCCGTTGAAACAGATGGTGAAGCAGCGGTCATCCCGACGCTTGAGACGTTGCTGGACACGCATATCATGACCCGTGAAAAAGCCGGTCATGTTGATCTGGTCGGCGCAGGCCCCGGTGATCCAGAACTGCTGACACTCAAAGCACGCAATGCGTTGGACAAGGCCGATGTCGTGATCCACGACCGTCTGGTCACGCCGGAAATTTTGGAGCTCGCACGCCGCGAGGCCACACTCATTGACGCAGGCAAACAAGGTTTTGGTCGCGCGATGAAGCAGAGCGACATCGACGCGATGATCGTGGAACACGCCCTGAAAGGCCACCATGTTGTGCGCCTCAAGGCCGGTGACCCGACTGTCTTTGGCCGCTTGGACGAGGAAATCGACGCGTGCGATGCTGCCGGTGTCACATGGCGCATCGTACCCGGCATCACCGCAGCTTCCGCGGCTGTGGCCAACATCGGCCAAAGCCTGACCAAACGGAACCGTAATTCAGCTGTCCGCCTGATCACGGGCCACGACACCAAAGGTTATGCCGATCACGACTGGAAAGCGCTCGCCGCCCCCGGCGAGGTTGCAGCGATCTATATGGGCAAGAAATCGGCACGCTTCATCCAAGGTCGTCTGCTGATGCATGGCGCCGATCCCGCGACACCTATGACGATCATCGAAAACGTCAGCCGCACCGATCAGCAGATCATCGCGACCACGCTGGCAGAACTTGAACCCACATTGACCCGCGCGCAGCTGAAAGGCCCCGCGATCACCTTTTACGGCCTGGCCCCACGTGCGGCGATGGACGCCGCTGACACACTCACCCCGCTTGAGGAGCTTGCATAATGCCCCGCGCTTTCACCCCCAAAGTCGCGACCGCCAACGCATTGCTAGAAGGCGATGCGGTCTGGTTCACAACCGACAACACATGGACCGGCGACATCGCCCAGGCAGAGCTACTGGAAGACGAAGCCCATGCGGATCTGCGTTTGATCGAGGCACAAGCCCAGAAAGACAAGATCGCCGGGGCCTATCTGGCAGATGTCAAAGACGGACCAGACGGACCCGAACCCATCCACTTCCGCGAGGCGTTCCGCACGCGCGGCCCCTCCAATTACCACCACGGCAAACAGGCAGAGTGACACAGAATTTCTAAGAAATTCTGGGGACAAATTCTCTAAGAGAATTTGCGGTACCGAAAGGATCAAAGATGTATACTTACAACGACTTCGACGAGGCCTTCGTCCGTGAACGCGTGGCACAATTCCGCGCTCAGGTAGAGCGTCGCATCGATGGCTCCCTCACTGAGGACGAATTCAAACCCCTGCGCCTGATGAACGGTCTTTACCTCCAGCTGCATGCCTACATGCTGCGGGTGGCTGTGCCTTACGGCACGCTGAACCCTACCCAAATGCGGCAGCTCGCCTTCATCGCAGACAAGTGGGACAAGGGCTATGGCCACTTCACCACCCGTCAGAATATCCAGTACAACTGGCCCAAACTGGCCGATGTGCCTGATATGTTGGAAGCGCTGGCAGACGTTGGAATGCATGCGATCCAGACCTCCGGGAACACAATCCGCAACGTGACCGCCGACCACTTTGCCGGGGCAGCAGCCGACGAGATCGAAGACCCGCGTCCCGTCGCCGAACTGCTGCGCCAGTGGTCTACCGATCACCCCGAATTCCAGTTCCTGCCCCGCAAGTTCAAGATTGCCGTGACCGGGTCTTCGACTGACCGCGCCGTCACCAAAGCCCACGACATCGGCCTGCGCATGGTCCGCAACGACGCGGGCGAGCCGGGGTTCGAGGTCATCGTCGGCGGTGGCCTTGGCCGGACACCGATGGTCGGCAAAGTCCTGCGGGACTTCCTGCCC
>CALILP010000096.1 GCA_938016515.1 uncultured Paracoccaceae bacterium | reverse complement strand
GCGACCAATGATCCGTTCTGAAATCCTGCGCGAGATCGCGCCAATCCTTCATGACCAACTGGTCGTCTGTAATATCGGCCTGCCGTCACAAGAACTGCACATGATCGACGACAACGCCAAGAACTTCTACATGCTTGGCACAATGGGTCTGTCGTCTTCCATCGGTCTTGGCCTTGCCTTGGCGCAAGACAAAACCGTCATCTCCATCGATGGCGACGGCTCTGTCCTGACCAACCTCGGCACCCTGCCGACCATCGCCAACAACGTGGCCGACAACTTTATCCTGTTGATCATCGACAACGGGTCCTACGGGTCCACCGGGGATCAGCCGACCTATGCAGGCAAGAAAACCAAGCTTGAAAAAGTGGCCGAAGCTTGCGGGTGCGAAAACGTCGTCGTCTGCCAAGACGTGGACACCGGCAAGGTCCTGCAAGCCGCCATCGACAGCAAGCAGATGACCGTGATCGTGGTGAAATGCGACAGCGGCAACATCAAACTGCCTGTCATCACCATGGACCCGGTTGTGATCCGTCATCGGTTCATGGAAGCAGTAAAAGCCTAAAACATGGGGGCCGCCGCGCATATTCACTCCGCTCAGGACGCGCGGCGGCTTGCCAAACGGCGGCTGCCGTGGATGATCTTCGACTATATCGACGGGGCTGCGGGCGCGGAAACCGGGGCCGCCCGCAACCGCGCAGCGCTCGATGCGATCACCCTGCGCCCCCGCATCCTGCAAGACGTCAGCACCCGGAACCTGACCACCACCCTCTTCGGCCAAACCACCGATGTCCCATTCGGCATCGCCCCAATGGGCATGTGCAACCTGTCTGGCCCGGGTGCTGACCTGATGCTGGCGCGCCTCGCGGCCAAACACAAAGTCCCGCACGGCGTCTCGACGGTGGCCTCCACCCCACTGGAAAAGATCATCGACGTGGCGCAAGGCCATGCCTGGTTCCAGCTTTACTTCAGCGGCGACGGCACCGGCACCTTCAAACTGGTCGAACGAGCGAAGGCGGCAGGCTACCAAACCCTTGTCCTGACGGCGGATGTCCCCGAAGTCGGCCGCCGCCCGCGCGAACTGCGGCATGGCTTCAAGATGCCCTTCAAAATCGGGCCCCGTCAGTTCATAGACTTCGCGCTGCACCCCCGGTGGTCGCTCACGTCCTTGGCCGCAGGCAAACCCCAAATGGCCAACTTTGAAATGGACGGCTACGACTTCGACCGGACCGAAAGCCGGGCCAAAGCCACATGGGACACACTGGCACGCTTGCGGGACATGTGGCCCGGCAACCTCGTGGTCAAAGGCGTGCTCGACGCAGAAGACGCGGTCAGCTTGCAAAAAGCAGGCGTCGACGCCATCCAGGTCTCCAGCCACGGTGCGCGGCAACTTGAAAGCGCACCCGCCCCGATCACAGTCCTGCCAGAAATCCGCCAAGCGGTCGGCCCCGACTTCCCGCTCTTCTTCGACAGCGGGCTGCGCTCCGGCGAAGACGTCCTCAAAGCCCTGACCGCCGGGGCCACCTTCGCCTTCTTCGGGCGCAGCCTGCAATTTGCCATCGCAGCAGACGGGCAAGCAGGCCTGAACCAACTTTGGTCGGTCTTCACAGACGAACTTTCCATCGCGATGGCCCAAACCGGTCTCACACATCTCCCCTGCGCCAAACAAACCTAATCCTCCGACAAGACCACCACCGCAAAGGTCTTCTTTGTTTTTCTCTATATCCCGGGGGCTTGGGGGCTGGCCCCCATACCAACACCACCCCCAATCACAGCCCAATCGATCATCCCCGGGGCGGGGCTGCGACCCGCCGCGACACACGCCACAAGCGCCCCCGCGCGCACTGCCCCACCATTTCACCACAGATCCCAACAATCGCGCACCACCCGCTTGGCCCCCGGCACTGGTCCTCCTATAAGCCCCCCAACACCAAGACGGAGGCCCCTCATGCGGACCGCAACCATCAGCCGCAAAACGGCAGAGACAGACATCACCGTGACCCTGAACCTTGACGGCACTGGGGTCTACGACAACCAGACGGGCGTGGGCTTCTTCGACCACATGCTTGATCAGCTGTCGCGGCACGCGCTGATTGACATGACAGTCCGGGCATCAGGTGATCTGCACATCGACGACCACCACACGGTCGAAGACGTGGGCATCGCGATCGGGCAAGCGCTGAGCGAAGCCATGGGCGACAAAAAGGGCATCGTACGCTACGGCTCTTGTCACCTCGCGATGGACGACGCGCAGGTGCGCTGCGCGCTGGACCTCTCTGCACGGCCCTACCTGATCTGCAACCTCGACCTGCCGTTTGGCAAAATCGGGACGTTCGACACAGAACTGGTGCGCGAATTCTTCCAGGCGCTCAGCACCCACGGCGGCATCACCCTGCACATCGACAAGCTGCACGGCTTCAACGCACACCACATCGCAGAGGCAGCGTTCAAAGCGGTGGCACGATCCCTGCGCGACGCGCTCGAAACCGACCGGCGCAAAGCAGACGCGATCCCCTCAACCAAGGGTGCTTTGTAAAGGCACTGCCAAAAGGACGCACCGGTTTGAAAAACAAATCGTGCGAAAGGATGAAAACGTGACGACGGTCCTGATCGACTACGATAGCGGCAACCTGCACTCGGCGCAAAAAGCGTTCGAGCGGATGGCTGCAGAAACCAACAGCGGCGACATCATCGTCACCGCAGACCCCGATGTCGTGGCCAAAGCAGACCGGGTTGTCCTGCCCGGCGACGGGGCTTTCCCGCATTGCCGCGAAAACCTGAGCGCCCACACAGGCCTCGACGCCGCCCTGCGAGACGCAGTTATGACCCGCGCTGTCCCCTTCATGGGCATCTGTGTGGGCATGCAAATGCTCGCCACAACAGGGCACGAATACGAAGCCACAGCAGGCCTCAACTGGATCGCAGGCGACATCCGCCGGATCACCCCCACGGACCCTTCACTGAAAATCCCCCACATGGGCTGGAACGACCTGATCATCGACGCGCCGCACCCGGTGCTGAAAGGTGTGAAAACCGGCGACCATGCCTATTTCGTGCACTCCTACGCGATGCAGGTCACCGACCCGGCACACCGCTTGGCCCATGTCGACTACGCAGGCGACATCACAGCTATCGTGGGCCGCGACAACATCATCGGCATGCAATTCCACCCCGAAAAAAGCCAGACCGCTGGCCTGCGCATGATCGGCAACTTCTTGACGTGGACACCCTGACACCACGCGCCAAGCAAAAGCGCCGCCGCGATGTCTTTGTTTCTTTCTATATCCCCGCCGGAGGCCTCCACCCGCGCGGCCACCACGCGACTGACTGCGGACCACCGAACGCAAGGCAACCGCCCCCAAAATCATCTCTTGTGCCCACCTTGGGCACCCATCGCGGTCAAAACCTGCGCGGTCACACCCGGCAAACTTCAGCGCACAGCACGGCCCCCGACTTACGCACACCGCAAACACGCCCTAAGCTGAGCGCATGCGTATCCTGATCACTTGCCTTGTCCTCACGCTTGCAGCCTGCAGCGCGGGAACCTCGCCCACCACCAAGACGCCCGTTTCCACGAACCTCTACCCCGGCGAAACCCCGCAAATGCGGGCGCTGATCCAAGACTACGCAGCCTTTCACCAAATCCCGGAAAGCCTGCTACACCGGGTCATCCAGCGCGAAAGCGATTACCGGGCAGATGCGCGCAACGGTCCTTACTGGGGTCTCATGCAAATCCTGCCAGAGACAGCCCGCACAATGGGGCATCGGGGATCGCCCGAAAGCCTTTTGGACCCAGCGGTCAACCTGCGCTATGCGGGCAAATACCTCAAAGGGGCATGGATCGTGGCAGACGGGGATGAGGCCAAAGCCGTGCAGTGGTACGCGCGCGGGTACTACTATGAGGCGCGCGACCGCTGCTTGCTGATCGCGACCGGACTTGCCGATCGCGAACGCTGTTAACTCTCAAACAGTCGGGTGGCTTACTGGATCTTCACCCACGTTCCGCCATTGCGGCAAATCCCCAACACACAGCCAGACACGGCCAGTTGGTTGCCACTCAACACCAGCTTGCTGGTGTACGTCTTGTCGCGATCAGGCGAATATACCTTGCCCGAATAGGTGCCATCCCCATTTGCCACAGTCTCAGAAATAATCTGACGACCGGTGTTTGCGGATGAGATTTCAGTCCCGGCGCTATCAAAAGACCGGACCAATGTGCCGCACAACGCGCTGCCACACGGGGCCACCTGAATGAACCCAAAGTTCCCGTTGTCGTCCTTGGAGGTCTGCCAAACACCTTCCAGCGGATCGGCACTTGCAGCCCCCGCCAAAGCAATCGCAGCACCAGCCACAGCCATCATCATCTTTTTCATCGCTCTTCCTCCCGTAAGTGATGCGCACAACCTGCCGTCTGGCCCATACGCAAGGCAAGTGTAACGTAAGGTCCTTACTGAATTGCATTCCTGCGCGGCCCATGCATAAAGCCCCAAACAGCCGGAGCAGCACCATGATCCTCTACCCCGCCATCGACCTCAAAGACGGCAACGCCGTGCGGCTTGTGCACGGGGACATGGATCAAACGACAGTCTTCAACGACGATCCGGCCGCGCAAGCGCGTAGCTTTGTAGATGCAGGCTGCGCATGGCTCCACCTGGTCGACCTCAACGGGGCCTTCGCAGGCGAGCCGGTGAACGCGGCCCCGGTCGAAGCGATCCTGAAAGCCTGTAACGTCCCCACCCAACTCGGCGGCGGCATCCGCGACATGGCCACCATCGATAAGTGGCTCACCAAAGGCCTCACCCGTGTCATTCTTGGCACCGTCGCTGTCGAGAACCCCGATCTGGTGCGGCAAGCTGCAAAAGCTTTCCCCGGTCAGGTCGCCGTGGGCCTCGACGCCCGAAACGGACGCGTCGCCACCCGCGGCTGGGCGGAAGAAACCGACGTCATGGTCACTGATTTGGCCAAATCCTTCGAGGACGCGGGCATCGCCGCCATCATCTACACCGACATCCTGCGCGACGGCGCCATGAAAGGCCCCAATATCGACGCGACTGCGGCCCTCGCGCGGGCCGTCAACATCCCCGTGATCGCGTCCGGCGGCGTCTCATCCCTCAAAGACCTGCAAGCCCTCAAGGATCAGCAGGTCATCTCGGGTGCCATTTCAGGCCGCGCACTTTATGACGGGGCCATCGACCTCCAAGCCGCCATGACCCTGCTGGCAGCATAGAAAAAGGGCCGCGTGCAAAAACGCGACCCCACCTTCATTTCGCCAAAACAACTCAAAAAAGCCGCTTGCTACTCCGCGATAGCCTTGCCCGTTAGCCCGGCCAAAGCCCCCGTCATCTTCTGGGCAAACTCCGCATCCAGCGGCACATCAAGCCCGTCAAACAAAGTCGGGACACTCTCATAGGCCACAACAGTGCCGTCATCACCGGCATAGACCAGCACCTTCAGCGGCAGCTGCAACCCGGCATGCATATCAGCCTGCATCGCAGGTGTGCCCAAAGCTGGGTTCCCAAAGATCAGCAATTGAGCTTCAGGCAGTTCCATCGAGACCTTGGCAGCCCCGGCCCCATGATCGACACGGGCAAACACAGTGGCCCCGGCACCTTCAACGGCGGCTTGCAAAGCATCCATCGTCTCCACGACGGACTTTGGTGAAGATTGCGTGATCGTTTCAGCCATAGCGGGTGCTCCTAAAGTGGCAAGGACAAGCGCTGTGGCAGTGGCAAAGCGTTTCATAGTCAATTCTCCTGTTGGATGATCCTGACATGACACAACACCTTTCCAAGCAACAGGTTTCCGCCTAAACCTCACGCTATGTTGAAAACCCGGATCATCCCCTGCCTTGACGTGGCCGAAGGCCGTGTCGTGAAAGGCGTGAACTTCGTTGACCTGATCGACGCAGGCGACCCCGTTGATGCGGCGATTGCCTATAACGCGGCCGGCGCGGACGAGCTGTGCTTCCTTGACATCATGGCCACCGAAGAAAATCGCGGCACGATGTTCGATCTGGCCACGCGCACGGCAGAGCAGTGCTTTATGCCGCTGACCATCGGTGGCGGCGTGCGGACACACAAAGACGTCCGCGACCTGCTGCTGGCGGGGGCGGACAAAGTCAGCTTCAATTCCGCCGCTGTCGCCAACCCTGACGTGGTCACCGACGCGGCCATGCGCTTTGGCAGCCAATGTATTGTGGTGGCCATCGACGCCAAAACCGTCGCGCCAGGAAAGTGGGAGATCTTCACCCACGGCGGCAGGCGGCCCACCGGCATCGACGCGGTGGAATTCGCCAAAACGGTCGTGGAAAAAGGGGCCGGTGAAATCCTGCTCACCTCAATGGACCGAGACGGCACGAAATCGGGCTTCAACCTGCCCCTGACAAAAGCGGTCAGCGACGCGGTCAACGTCCCCGTTATTGCATCCGGCGGCGTCGGCACGCTTGACCACCTCGTCGAAGGCGTCACCGAAGGCGGCGCCAGCGCCGTTCTCGCCGCCTCCATCTTCCACTTCGGCACCTACACCATCGCCGAGGCCAAAAAACACATGGCCGCCAACGGCATTCCGGTAAGGCAAACCGCATGAGCCTGCAATGGCAGGACATTGTCTTGGAGAAGGGGCCGCTGGAGAAGACCAGCTGTGATTGCTGCGGCGGGACCACACTCACAATTGAGGGCGACCTATTTCATGCGAAAGAATGGCTGTCATTCTACATGGTTCGTCTATCTCCAAATCATCCCGAAGCATACCCAGTCTTCCGGTTTGGCATCGGGGACTGGTCCGAAGACGCGCATTCGGATGCTCGGTGGATCTTCGAAGCAGAGCATGATCCGGTTCTTGAAGGGTTTCGCATCTTGGACATGAGCGGTTACGTCGAGGGGCTGACCTACACACCGCTTTGCCGGGAAGATATCATAGGCACCCCATATGCCGAGACCATTTTTGCCATGCTGGATGCCGTTTTCATGAAAGAACCACGACTAGAGGACCTTCGCGCATGAGCATCCACAACCTCGCAGCCACCATCGCCATGCGCAAAAACGCAGACCCCGACAGTTCCTGGACAGCAAAGCTGCTCTCCAAGGGGCCGGAAAAATGCGCGGAAAAATTCGGTGAAGAAGCGATCGAGGCGATCATCGAAGCCGTCAAAGGCGACAAAGACAAACTCACCTCAGAGGCCGCAGATGCGCTCTACCACCTCCTCGTGATGTGCGCGGCACGCGATGTCACACTGAAAGACATCGAAACAGAACTTGCCTCCCGCACGGCCCAATCCGGCCTCGCCGAAAAAGCGACACGCTAAGGACGTCTTTGTTTCCCTCTATCTCCCGGGGGGACGCAGCGGGGGGCTGGCCCCCCATTTTTCTTTAAATAATCGCCTACCCCGGCAACTTTGACGAAATCACGCCAGTGTTGAACCCACCCATCCGCAGCTCGCCAAACAACCGCTGATATTCAATCTTCGGACAGCGGTTCTGGACGACATCAACGCCGCGGGCCTCTGCCGCCGCAGCAG
>CALILP010000095.1 GCA_938016515.1 uncultured Paracoccaceae bacterium | reverse complement strand
CTGCAAAAGCAAGGCGCACGACCTCAACATGAAAGAGGCCAGCGATGTCTGATAAAAAAGTTGATAAAGAAACCGGAATCGAGACAACCGGCCACGAATGGGACGGAATTGAAGAACTCAACACGCCGATGCCGCGTTGGTGGCTATGGACGCTTTACGCCACGATTGTA
This sequence comes from uncultured Paracoccaceae bacterium, assembly GCA_938016515.1. Lineage (GTDB taxonomy): Bacteria > Pseudomonadota > Alphaproteobacteria > Rhodobacterales > Rhodobacteraceae > Yoonia. Next base: position 26,436 of record CALILP010000095.1, on the reverse strand, counting down.
TGGGGCGTGGGCTATACCATCGCCTATCCGGCTTGGCCGATGATTTCCGGGGCGACGGCAGGTGTTTTGGGTTTTTCCACACGAGGAGAAGTTGCAACACAGATGGCAGAACATGAGGCGAAGAACGCCGAATTGGTCACGGCCCTGAACGATGCGGATCTTGTGACGCTGGCGGCCGGTGATGACCTGCACCGCTATGCCGTATCGCGCGGTCAGTCCGTCTTTGCCGCCCAATGCAGCCAGTGCCACGGCGCGGGTGCAGCAGGTGCTGTCGGCTACCCGAACCTGCTGGATGATGACTGGCTCTGGGGCGGTCAGCTGGATCAGATCGCTTACACGGTGCGTCACGGTATCCGTAACGAGACTGACTTTGATGCACATTACTCCGCAATGCCTGCCTTTGGCGACATCTTGGAGCGCGAGGAAGTCGACAATGTCGTCGACTACGTTCTGAGCCTGTCAAACGCAGAAATCGATGCCGCCTCTGCCGAAGCTGGTGCAGCCATCTACATGGACAACTGCGCTGCTTGTCATGGCGAGCAGGCGCTTGGCGATCCGGGGCTCGGTGCACCAAACCTTGCTGATGCAATCTGGCTTTATGGCGGCGACCGTGAAACCGTCAAATATTCGGTCGAGAACGCCCGCTTTGGCATCATGCCAGCATGGGGCCAACGCCTTGACGAAGAAGACGTGCGGGCTGTGTCCGTCTACGTCCACTCGCTGGGTGGCGGCGAATAAAAGATCCTCCCAATTGCCCCATTTTGGGGCGATACGACCCTCGGGAACGTCCTGTTCGCAAAATGGCACGTTTCCGGGGGTCTTTTTGACTCAGATCAAGGCTGTAACCCTCCTCGGTCCGTAGACAGATACTGCGAACAGGACTGAGAGCCATGACAGACCAAAACCTTTTTGAAGCCCGCGTGCCCGTCTTTCCCAAGAAAGTGTCGGGCAAATTCCGCTCGCTCAAATGGGTGATCATGGTTGTCACGTTGGGGATTTACTACATAACGCCTTGGATTCGCTGGGATCGTGGCCCGGCTTTGCCGGACCAAGCGGTTCTTGTGGACATCGCGAACCGTCGCTTTTTCTTCTTCTGGATCGAGATTTGGCCGCACGAGTTTTACTTCGTCGCAGGCCTTTTGATCATGGCGGGCCTTGGATTGTTCCTGTTTACCTCTGCCCTTGGTCGGGTCTGGTGCGGCTATGCCTGCCCCCAGACAGTCTGGACTGACCTGTTCATCCTCGTTGAACGCTGGATCGAAGGCGACCGCAACGCGCGGGTCCGTCTGCACAAAGCAAAATGGTCCGCGCAAAAGTGGCGGCTACGTCTAACGAAGTGGACCGTTTGGTTGCTGATCGCGGTCGCAACCGGCGGGGCTTGGGTATTTTACTTTACCGACGCGCCAACGTTGCTGGTTGATTTGTTTACTCTGCAAGCCCACGCGGTTGCTTATACAACCGTTGGTATCCTGACCCTGACTACCTTTGTCTTCGGTGGAATCGCCCGCGAGCAGATTTGCATCTACGCCTGCCCTTGGCCTCGGATCCAAGCCGCGATGGTGGATCAAGACACCCTCACAGTGGGCTATCGCGACTGGCGCGGAGAGCCGCGCGGCAAGCACCGCAAGGGCGCAAAGGCTGCTGCCAGCACGCCCGCCGCGACGGCTTATGCGCTGGATCTCGACAGTCTGCCCGCAGAGCCTGAAGAGGCGAAATTGGGCGATTGCATCGATTGCATGGCCTGCGTGAACGTCTGTCCGATGGGCATCGATATCCGCGACGGCCAACAGATGGAGTGCATCACCTGCGCGCTGTGCATCGACGCCTGTGATGACATGATGACGAAGATCGGCAAGCCGACTGGATTGATCGATTATCTGGCGTTGTCTGATGAACCTGCTGAACGTGCAGGTGAGCCGCCGCGCCCGATTTGGCATCACGTCTTCCGCAAGCGGACCATCATGTACACAGCGATTTGGTCACTGATGGGTGTCTTGCTTGTCTACGGGCTATTTGTCCGGACTGACCTTGAACTGACGGTTGCCGCCGTGCGCAACCCGGTCAATGTGGTCCTGTCCGACGGCTCTGTCCGCAACACTTATGACGTCCGGTTGCGCAACAAGACCGGCGAGGCCCGACAGGTCCGGTTGAGCCTGACCAGCCCCGAACTGTTGCGGATCGAGCTAGAGGGCAGCAATGGCCGTCTTGATATCAAACTGCCGCCAGATACGACCCTTTTGCAGCGCGTCTATCTGATCGCCCGCCCCCAAGATCCAGCAGCGACGACACAACGGACTGACCTGCGCCTGTGGGTCGAGGACATCGACAGCACCACCCGCGCCAGCCGCGAAACGACATTCACAGGGAGACCGCAATGATTACTGAGATCAAAGGATGGCACGTCGCCACAACTTTCGTTCTGGCGTTTGGGGTGATTATCTCTGTAAACCTGACCCTTGCGTTTAACGCGGTAAAGACGTTTCCGGGGCTGGAGGTAAAGAACTCTTACGTCGCAAGCCAAGCGTTTGATCGCAACCGTGAAGCGCAGATGGCGCTGGGATGGGACGTGAGTGCCCGCGTTGAAGGCGAAGAACTTTTGTTGTCGATCGTTAAGCGCGGCCAGCCGATAGCGCCAGAGATCACAACCGCCATCTTTGGCCGCGCCACCAACGTCAAGCAAGACCAACTGCCCGAATTCACCTTTGACGGAACCGTCCTGCGCGCCTCTGTCGAGGCCGGGGCTGGCAACTGGAACCTACGGATCAAGGCCATCGCGGCGGACGGCACCCTGTTTCAGCAGCGCATTGTCGTAGAGACCGGCTCATGACCGCCGCCTGCCCTGCCTGTGTTGCCCTGCCCGAAGCAGATGTAGCGCCTAGCGCGGGTGCGATGCAATTCTCGCTACCGACAATCCATTGTGCGGCGTGCATCCAGAAAATCGAACGGGGTCTTGCGAAAGTAAGGGGTGTTCGGGCGGCCCGTGTGAACCTATCGCTCAAGCGTCTTTCGGTCGATGGCGGGATTGCACCCGATGCGATCCTGAAGGCCGTGACCGATCTGGGGTTCGAAATCTACGCGCTTGATGCTGCGGCGTTAGAGATGGCCACAGACAAGGCCGGACGTGATCTGTTGATGCGCTTGGCTGTTGCGGGCTTTGCAATGATGAACGTGATGTTGTTGTCAGTTGCAGTCTGGTCCGGGGCAGAAGGTGCAACACGCGACGTGTTTCACCTGATCTCGGCCGCGATTGCTGTCCCCGTTGTGGCCTATTCGGGTCAGCCGTTCTTTCGCAATGCAATCATCTCATTGCGTGTCGGCCGGTTGAACATGGACGTCCCGATTTCACTGGCGATCATTCTGGCAACCGGCATGTCACTGTTTGAAAGCCTGCAGGGTGGCGAACATGCCTACTTTGATGCTGCAGTCTCGCTGACATTCTTCTTGCTCATCGGACGTTACCTTGATCACCACACCCGCAGCGCTGCACGCTCTGCCGCGAAAGAACTTACAGCGCTGGAGGTCCATACCTGTACCCGGATCAAAAATGATGCGCATGAAACCGTACCGACCACCGACATCCGCGTTGGCGACCAACTTCTTGTACCAAGTGGCGCCCGCATACCTGTTGATGGTGCGCTGCTGACGGATACAGCCTTGCTGGATCGTTCTTTCCTGACAGGCGAGAGCGAAGCTGTCGACGCGACGCAAGGTGCTGCCTTGCAGGCTGGCGAAATCAACCTCGGCGCCCCAATAACCTTGCGCGCGACCGCAATTGGCGAAGACACAACGCTGCGCCGTGTGGCGTCGCTGGTGGAAACGGCAGAGAACGGGCGCAATAGCTACACCGCACTCGCAGACCGCGCGGCAAGGGCCTATGCCCCCGTCGTTCATCTGCTTGCCCTGTTCACGCTTTTGGGGTGGTGGGCCATATCAGGTGATTTCCGGCATGCGTTGAACATTGCTATTGCCGTTTTGATTATCACTTGCCCCTGTGCGCTTGGGCTTGCCGTTCCAGCTGTGACAACCGCCGCAATCAGCCGGCTGTTTAACGCAGGATTTCTTGTGAAACATGCAACCGCACTTGAGCGACTAGCAGAGGTCGATCATATCGTTTTCGACAAGACAGGCACGCTCAGCATGCCAACAGTGACGGTCCCGCCAAGCCTTGACGAGGACGAGCAGCGTATTGCTTTGGCACTCGCCCAACACTCTAACCACCCGTTGTCGCGGGCGTTGGCTGCGGCCTTGGCCGACCTGAAACCCGCCCTCCTGACGAACGTACAAGAAACACCGGGCCAAGGCGTTCAAGCTGTTAGCACGTTGGGTCGCGTTGCGCTTGGTCGGGGCGGATGGTTACAAGCAGAGTTTACTGGGCTTGGATTGCAGGTCGGCAATGATGCGGCCATCGCACTGCCAACGACTGAGACACCTCGGGGGGGCGCGTTGGAAGCACTGGAAACGATTGACCTACCCGGCGAAATCGTAACCGGAGACGCGCAAAAACCGGCAATGGCCTTTGCCCAGCTGCTTGATCTTCCTGTTCTGGCCCAAGCCACGCCAGACGACAAGATTGAGCGGTTGAAGCATCTTGAGCTTGAAGGAAAGCATGTCCTGATGATCGGCGACGGCCTGAACGACACAGCAGCACTGGCCAGCGCACATGCCGCAATCGCACCTTCGACAGCATTGGATGCATCGCGTTCGGCCGCAGATGTTGTCTTGATTAAGGACAGCCTTGCTGGATTGCCGCTGATCCTTGCGGTTGCCCGCGCAACACGACGGCTGTCGCAACAGAACTTCGGCATTGCCACAGCATACAATATTGTGGCTGTGCCCTTGGCCGTTGCGGGATTTGCCACACCTTTGGCCGCAGCCCTTTCAATGTCCATTTCTTCGATTACGGTTCTGCTTAACGCGCAACGCATCCGGAAGGTCACATGAATATCCTCGTTGTCTTGATTCCCGTCTCTCTGGTCCTTGGAGGCCTCGGTCTGTTTGGATTCATTTGGACCGTCCGCAGCAATCAGTACGAAGATACAGAAGGGGCTGCTGCCCGTATCCTGATGCGTGACGATGACCTTGTAGAAAAGGACTAAGTCCGATTTCCACGGTCGCTCCCTGAAACCTATCAACCCGGCGAAACGACGACTGCTGCAGCGCAGCAATCGCAATCTTCAAGATTCCGCTTGCCGAAACCGGTTTCGGAAATCAGCCTGAGTCGTGGGGGGACATAAATTGTCGGGAACTACAGCACCTTTATCCAAAGATCGCGCGGTCATGCGGGTGACGATCAGTGACATGGCGGATGCGCTTGGGCTGACCAAGTCAACGGTTTCCAGAGCGATGAACGGCTATCCAGATATCTCTGAGGCGACGCAACTGCGCGTCAAACGGATGGCGCAAAAGCTGAATTATCAACCACTCAGCCATGCGCAGGCTATCAAGACCGGTCGCACCCGGTCTTTAGGGCTGGTCCTGCAACTATCCGACCACGATGCCCAGCGACCGTTCCTGGCAGAGTTCCTCGCAGGTGTGTCCGCGGGGGCCAGCACAAAGGGCTATACCCTGACGCTTGCATCTGCTGACGACCACGCACATCTGATCGAGATTTTCCGCAGTACACTGCGCGACGGTAAGGCGGACGGCTTTATCCTGCCGCGTGCCATGGTTGATGACAGTCGCGTGCGCATGTTGCGCGACGCTGAAGTTCCATTTGTCTTATATGGGCGGCAAGACAATCCAACGGGCTGCGCATGGTTTGATGTGCGTGGCGAAGACGCGATGCATGATGCGGTCGTGCACCTTGCTGCACTGGGCCATCGCGACATTGGGTTTATCAATGGTGGTCTGATTTACAATTATGCGGGGCTGCGGCGCGCCGGTTTTATCAAAGGCATGACCGCTTGTGGTCTGTCAGTCAGTGAAGACCGGATGATCGATAATGCGGTCACGCTTGACGATGGTGAAAGGGCGGCGGCAAAATTGTTGGATTTGCCCAATGCCCCCACAGCCATCGTTTGCGCTGTTGATCGCACAGCGCTGGGGGCCTACCGCGCAGCGGCGGCGCGTGGATTGCAAATCGGCAAAGACTTATCGGTCATTGCTTACGACGGCGTTCAGGAAGGCGCACATGCCCATCCGCCCCTAACCACATTTTCCGTAGACAATCGCGAAGCTGGCAAGTGCCTGGCAACGCTGCTGGTCCGCCGCATTCAAGGCGAACCACCCGAGACCCTGCGCGAAACTGTATCTGCGACATTTATCCAGCGCGGCTCTACCGGCAGCCCCGCTTTACCCTAATCACTGAACGTTCGATCAAAAGTCTCAATGGGAGGAAGACCATGAAAGTAAACGTAAAATCAATAATGCAGACAAGTGCTGCGATGGCGCTTGCGCTGTCAGCAACGGCACTATCGGCCGAAGAGCTGCGGTTCTGGACGACCGAAGAACAGCCAGAACGCCTCGCGCGGCAAGAAGCTATGGCTGCCAGCTTTGCGGCAGCATCGGGACATACCGTCGAAGTCATTCCCGTCTCTGAGAATGACCTTGGCACACGTGCAACTGCTGCCTTTGCCGCTGGGGATTTGCCTGACGTGATTTACCACACGCTGCAGTATGCAGCACCGTGGGCCGAAGCGGGCATTCTGGATATTGACGCTGCAAATGATGTCATCGAGGCGCTTGGCGCTGACACGTTTGCACCCGGCGCCCTTGCTATGGCGGCAAATGCGGACGGTTATGCCTCTGTTCCAGTGGATGGCTGGACACAAATGCTGGTCTACCGCGCTGATCTGTTTGCTGAAAAGGGCCTTGAGCCGCCCAATTCATATGCAAACGTGTTGGCCGCCGTCGAGGCGCTGCACAACCCACCCGAGATGTACGGTTTCGTCGCTGCGACCAAAGTTGACGAAAACTTCATGAGCCAGGTGCTTGAACACGTCTTCCTTGCAAATGGTGTTTCGCCTGTAGGCCCTGACGGCGTTCAAGACCTTGACGAAGCAGCGACCATCGAGGTGCTGGAGTTCTACAAGGCAATCGCGGAAGCCTCGCCTCCGGGCGATTTGTATTGGGACCAATCCCGGACGTTGTACTTTGCGGGCGATGCCGCGATGATCATCTGGTCGCCGTTCATTCTGGATGAACTGGCCGGTCTGCGTGACAGCGCCCCACCCACAATCAACGATGATCCAACGTCCACTGATTTGGCCGCAGCAACAGGCATTGTGACCAACTTTGCTGGCCCATCCAACCCCGATGGGGCCGCTTGGGGCGATGTCCGCTATTTCGGGATCACCTCTGACGCGTCGACAGATGCTGCGATGGAATTCGTCGAATATTCGATGAACGAAGGCTACGGCGAGACGCTTGCCATTGCCCCTGAAGGCAAATTTCCAGTACGGCGCGGAACTGCAGATAACCCAACCGAATTTGCAGATCTTTGGGCAACTTTGGACGTAGGCGTCGACCGCAAAGCGCCGCTTGGCGATCTGTATGATGCTACAATGATTGAGGAAATCGTTGGCGGGTTGGATGTCGCACAGCGTTGGGGCGTGGCAGACGGCCAGCTTTCTGCGGCCTCGACCATCATCAACAGTCAGGTCATCAACCGTCTTGTCCGCGAGTTTATCGACGGCGAGCGTGATGCAGCTGCGACTGTCGCCGAACTGAACAGCGCGATCGCCGCAGTTCAGTAACTAATGCGGGGCGCCTGATCTGGCGCCCCCTTTCACCGCAAGAGATGCACCCAATGTCAGAGCTACAGCCTCCTGTCGGAACTGGTCCTTTAGCCAAACGCGAAGCGCGCTTGGCATGGGGGCTGCTGTTCCCAACGATCTCTGCGGTCGCACTCGTGGTGGTCTTGCCACTGCTGGCGATCTTTTGGATTTCCGTAAAACCGGTAGAGCTTGGCGACCTGCGCGCGCCAGAGGTGGTGCAGCGCGAAGACATACGGGGGAATGCTGCGGCTGTGGGCGACACGCCTTCAATACGTTACCGGCTCCGCAATTCTTCTCAAGACCAACCTATCACCGGCGTCACCCTTTCTGACGTGATCCCCGAAGGCTTGGTCGTGCAAGACCTCGACCCGCGCTGTGGGCTGACTGACCGCGCCCTTGCATGCGACTTTGGCGATTGGGAACCAGGAACACGAGAGACCTTGATGATCCCGGTTACTGTGGAACAAGCATATCTGGACAACGACCTGCGCCCCCAAGACAGCCCTGCCACGACAACCGGCAAGTCATCCAATGTTCTGACCAACAGCACCTTCACACTTGATAACTTCGCCCGCATCTTCAACGGCGATGAGTTTATGGAGGTCCTTTGGGTCACCCTATTCTACACGGTATTTGGCACCATCGGCGCGCTGCTCGTCGGCCTATTCGCGGCCCTATTGCTGAACAAATCCTTCAAAGGCCAAGGCATACTGCGCGGTCTGTACCTGTTTCCCTACGTGGCACCCGTGATTGCCGTGGCCTTCGCTTGGCTGATCCTCTTCGATCCATTCTCAGGCTCAGCAAACGCCTTGCTGATCCAGATGGGCGTCACAAGCCAAGCCATTAACTTCTTCGGGGAACGCCCTTTGGCCCTGATCATGGTCACAATCTTCGAGATATGGCGTTATTTCCCGCTGTCCTTCCTTTTCATACTTGCCCGCATGCAAAGCATTGATACCGATATGTACGAGGCAGCAGACATGGACGGCGCATCCCCGTTCCAGCAATTCTGGTATCTGAGCGTTCCGCAACTGCTGGGTATCCTCAGCGTCCTTTTCCTGCTGCGCTTTATCTGGACCTTTAACAAGTTCGACGACATTTTCCTGTTAACCGGCGGGAACGCAGGCACCCGGACATTGACGGTCAACGTTTATGAGCAAGCCTTCGCGATCTCCAATATCGGGGCCGGGGCAGCGGTGGCTGTCGTCATCTTCGCCTGCCTTCTGACCTTCTCGCTTTTCTTTCTGAAATACATCAGCCGAGAGGAAGGCTTATGATCCGTCGTGGATACCTGACAGGCACGGTTATTGGGGCGCTATGGATGGTCGTTGTATCCGTGACCGTTGCCGTATGCATGTCATTTGGCACAGGCGATCCGTTCCGGCCCGGCATCCTGTTGTCGCTTTTATGGGGCGCTTTGGCTGGTGGGGCCTTCGTCTTTGTTGGCCGTAACAAACTTGTCCAGCTTGGTGTTGCAGTTGTGATTGCAGTCGTCGTCCTTGTGGGCATTGGACCAATGCTGACCGGCATGCAGGCAGGCATCACAGCGCGTGTCTTTGGGGCTACTGCACTGGGGATAGCAATTGCGACCTCACTTGCACCGATCCTCAACGAGGTCGTGCCCGGTCCCCTAAACCGCCATGAGTTCGAAGGCGCGGTCATCCGGTTCCTTACAGGTTTCGGCTACATCTTCTTTACAGCAATTGTGTTGATCCCCTTCTACGTGATGGTGATGACCAGCTTAAAGAACCAGGCAGAGCTGATGCAAAACCCGCTCGATTTCTCTATCGATCTCAGCCAAGGGGCCGCCCTGTTCCGCAGTTACGATGAGTTGTTTACCCAATTCAACTTTGGCACCTACATGTTCAACTCTTTCTTCATCTCGGTCCTGACGGTATTCATCACGCTTGCCTTCGCGATACCGGGTGCCTACGCAGTCGCGCGCTTGCGGTTCCGGGGCCAAGCGGCCTTTTCGCGGTCGATCCTGTTGATCTACATGGTCCCGATGATCGTGCTGGCACTGCCAATCTACATCGCTTTCTCAATGACCGGCTTGCGGAATTCCTTTTGGGGCATCGTGATGATTTATCCTGTCACGACGATCCCGGTCGCCCTTTACATGCTGCAAGGATACTTCCGCGGGCTTCCTGCAGAAGTTGAAGAGGCAGGGTTGATGGATGGGTTATCGCGGCTTGCTGTGATCTGGAAAATCACGCTGCCCCTTTCACTGCCCGCACTGGCGTCCGTTTCGCTTTATGTCTTCATGATTGCATGGAACGAATTTTTGCTGGCTTTCATGCTTCTCGACGACCCCTCTAAATTCACACTGACGCGCGGCATTGCCTCGCTGAACTCATCGGAAATCCCACGACAACACCTTATGGCAGGATCGGTCATCGCGACCGTGCCGATCATGGCGCTGTTTTTGGGATTGGAACGCTTCATGACAAAAGGCCTGACCGCTGGGTCAGTAAAGGGATGACAATGGACCTCACTGAACGGGCGCGCCAGATCTTGCGCCAAAATGACAAGGGTGGCTATACGCTACCCACCCACGGGCTTTATCCCTACCAGTGGAACTGGGACAGCGCCTTTGCGGCTTGGGGTTTCGCAACATTCGACATGCCGCGTGCATGGGACGAATTCGACACGCTGCTGGCCAGCCAATGGGACGACGGCATGGTCCCGCATATTATCTTCCACCAGCCCGACCCAAGCTACTTTCCCGGCCCTGACGTCTGGGCAACCGGGCAAAGCCCTGCAACGTCTGGCATCTCGCAGCCCCCTGTTGCGGCAACGATGGCACGGCTGGTCTGGGAGATGGACAAAGACGCAAGTCACGACCGGCTGGCCGCAATCTATCCCAAACTGCTGGCATGGCACCGCTGGTGGCACGACGTCCGCTGTACCCACGGACCAGCTGCAATCATCCATCCGTGGGAAAGCGGTCGGGACAATTGCCCGGACTGGGACATCGGGATGGCAGGCGTCGATGGATCGAACGTCGGAGAGTATACCCGTCGCGACACCGGGCATGTTGACCCCTCGATGCGGCCCCAGAAAGAACAATACGACAAGTATATTACCATGGTACAGTTCGGAGTCAGCGTCGGCTGGGATCAGGCACGGATCGTCGCAGAGGGCCCTTTCCTGATGGCCGACCCTGGCATCACGTTCATCCTGCTTCGCGCACATGAAGACCTGATCATTCTGGGCCAAGCATTGGGCGAAGACACCGCTGAAATCGCGAAATGGGCCGCGACACTGCGCGCGTCACTGTCAGATATCTGGAACCCAGCGATTGGGGCCTATGACGCCAAGAACCTGCGAGACGGGCAGTTTGCCAACGTCCTCGGCTCTGGCGCGTTGCTGGCTTACGTCGCAGATGCAGGTAATCCAACGCTCGACGATCAGTTGATGCGGGTGTGGGACGCAGTGACCTATGGCGTCCCGTCCGCCGATCCCCATCACGATACATTTGATACCCGCCGCTATTGGCGCGGGCCCTCTTGGCCATTTCTGAATGCCCTGATTGCCGTAGGTTTTCGCGAAATGGGGCGGCATGACCTTGATGCGCGGCTGCGCCGCGAAACAGCCGCAGCCATCGCCAAGAATGGGTTTGCGGAGTACTTTGATCCACATGATGCAACGGCCTGCGGCGGTATGGATTTCACCTGGACCGCTGCGATTTGGCTGACCTGGGCGGGGCCAGAGCATGACCAGACACGGGGGGCCGCATAATGTCATCCATCACGCTTAAAGCTGTCGAAAAGTGGTTCGGCAATGTTCAGGTCATCAAAGGCGTTGATCTGGACATCAACGAAGGTGAATTCGTCATTTTCGTCGGTCCTTCTGGCTGCGGGAAATCCACGTTGCTGCGCATGATTGCTGGCCTCGAGGAAACCTCGCGCGGGCAAATTATGGTCGGCGACCGCGATGCGACCGCAGAGCCGCCTAACAAACGCGGTCTGGCGATGGTGTTCCAGTCCTACGCTTTGTATCCGCACATGTCTGTGCGTGAGAATGTGGGTTTCCCACTAAAATCAGCAGGCCTGCCAAAGCCTGAAATAGACGCCAAGGTTGACGAGGCTGCGCGTGTCTTGAAACTCGACGCCTATATGGATCGCCGCCCGAAGGACCTATCGGGCGGACAGCGCCAAAGGGTTGCGATCGGCCGCTCTATCGTGCGCGACCCGACAGCGTTTCTATTCGATGAACCGCTGTCAAACCTTGACGCGGCACTGCGGGTCGAGATGCGATATGAAATCGCGAAACTGCACCAGACGTTAAAAGCCACGATGATCTACGTCACCCACGATCAGGTCGAAGCCATGACGCTTGCAGACAGGATCGTCGTCCTTGAATTTGGCAAGATCGCGCAGGTGGGTTCGCCGAGAGAATTGTACGAAAGGCCCGCAAATCTGTTTGTTGCGCAGTTCATCGGTTCTCCACGGATGAATGTGATAGACGCGGTGGCTGCACCTGCCGTGAAAGTGCCGTCTACGGCCGTTTCTTTTGGCATCCGCCCCGAGCACATCACGCTGGTTCCTGCCGGATCGGGTCAGATCGAGGGCACCGTCGATGTGCTTGAATACCTTGGTGCCGACACTTTTGTCATCATGTCGTGCGGTGATGCAGGCCAAATCACAGTGCGGGTCAATGGATCATCAAGCCACCAGCCCGGCGACAAAGCAGGCCTGTCATTTGAAGACGCAGACGTGCATGCCTTTGATCAAGATGGGCTTGCTGTTAGAGAGCGATAGCAACAGCAAGGCGGCCACGGTTCCGATATTTTTCTAGGCCGCAGCCTCACCCGTTTGAATGGTGGCAGGCAAGCCCGACACGATTTCGGCTATGGCTGAAATTGCAATCAAAGGCGCTTCTCGCAGTGAAGGAACCAGACCAATGGGCCCCTTCACCCGCAGCAGGTTATCCGCACTGACGCCTGCGGCAGCCAGCCGTTCTAAGCGTGCAGCATGGGTCCGCATACTGCCAAGCGCCCCCACGAACAATGCGGGGGAAGATAACGCAAGCCGCAGCAGCTCCGGCTCCCATTCGTGGTCGTGAAACAGGGTCAGAAATGCCGAACGATCGTCCAACGCATCAAAGGCGACAGGCTGTTGTGGTGAGGTCAAATGCGTCGGAGGTTGATCGCACAGCCCCGCCACGGCGTTGATATCATCTTCATCTGGGGATAGCGCAAATATTTGAAACCCGGCAGATTGCCCCACCTGAGCGGTGGACCGAAAAATGGCCCCCCTGCCCGCAAGAACAAGCCGAAACTTTGGTGCATAGGTAAACGATACCTCGCGAGCGTCATCATCAGGCAAAACAAACACAAGTCGCGCAGGCTTTCGTCCGACAAGGGCCTCATTGGCAAGCGTCAGCGCTGCAGTGTCAGGTGCCGGGTCAATCAGGACGTCCAATGCACCGCCACATGGCAAGGTCAGATCAGCAAACTGCGATCCATTGCCATACCGGACAAGCCGTTTTGATCCCGAATGCAAGGCCTCTGTCGCGTGAAACTGGATGTCTTTGTCGATGCATCCGTTTGACAGGTAGCCAACCATACGTCCGGTATCATCTACCAGCGCTAACGATCCAAGATCCCGCGCGGCGCCCCCTTCGATCGCCACAGAAGTGATCAGAGCAAAAGGCCGGCCTTGCCGGGCCAGATCAGCGGCGCTGGCAATAACATCGCTGGGATGTTCGACATATGCGATGTCGTCAGCCAAGGTCTTGATCACCCACAACCTCGGCGAAAGATGCAAAGAACTTGGCCGCAAGTTTCTTGGAGGTGCTTTGGATCAGGCGACTGCCAAGCTGTGCCAGTTTGCCACCAATATCTGCTTTGGCCTGATACTTCAGAATGGTTTGGGCCCCATCGGCTGTCAGCGTGACGTCCGCACCACCCTTTGCATGCCCTGCTGCCCCGCCATTGCCCTGCCCTGTTAAGGAAAACGCATCCGGTGCCCCCGTTTTGTCAAGTTGGACATTGCCTGTGAACCGCGCTTTGACCGGACCAACTTTCAAGACGACTTTGGCTTCCAGCTCTGTGTCTGAATGCTGAATAAGCTCTTCGCATCCGGGAATGCACTGGCGCAAAACGTCCGGGTCATTCAATGCCGCATAGACCTGATCCATGGGCGCATCGATGACAATTTCGTCTGCAAGTTCCATAAGGCTGCATTCCTTTCAGCATGGGGTTTTGTGGGCGCAAGCCAGTCGCGCAGCTTTGCTTTGAAAGCCAATATGCGCCGTACAATCCCGAAGGCATAGCCCGGATTTACGCAAACATCATCTATGATATCTATCGCGCCCTAGGGCAGCCCAAGCATCCGCTTTTTGTCAGCCGCCCATTTCATGATTGTCATGTCAAAGGTCAAGGCCATCAAAGACACACAAATCCCCAAGACAAAATTCTTGCCCATGTCCGTTCCAGCCAAAGTCCGTTGCAGCTCCTGACCCAAGTCTTGGGTGCCAATGAACGCAGCAATAATCACCATGAAGAAGGCAAACATGATCGCTTGATTGAAACCAACCGCCATTGTCGGCAATGCCAGCGGCAGTTGTACGTTGATCAGCTTTTGCATTTTTGTGGCACCTGACATGTCTGCAGCCTCGGTCATTTCAGGCGGGACGCCGCGCAGCCCTTCGACGGTGTAGCGGACGAGTGGCACCATAGCGAAGATCAAGATCGACATAACAACCGACGTCGCTGTAATCCCGAACAGCATGATCGCCGGGATCAGATAGATGAAGCTGGGAAAGGTCTGGGCCGTGTCGCAGGCCAGCAGTACCCGACGTGACCACCTATCAGATCGCGCTGCAAGGATGCCAATAGGCAAGCCGATGATCAGCGCCATCGTCACAGCGGAAATGACAGAATACAGTGTGATGACAGAGCGATCCCACCAACCGGATAAGGCGACAAGGCCAAAGAACACCCCGGCCAAGATCGCCGGTCGTCTTCCCGCCAATGCCAGCGAAAAGGCCACGACAAACAGCACGAAAGCGAAGGTTGGGATCGAAAGCAGGAAGTCACGAAAAGGGTTCAGCACCCAGACGTTCAGCACATAGCGGATTTGATCGGTGACGTATTGGACGCCGTCGAGTGCGAGGAACGCTTTGATCGCGACATCCATTTCTTTGCCCTTGGACCAGCTTTGCGTCCGGCCGATCTCGGAGAACCAAGTGACGAAATAGGCCAGCACGGTGAAACCTACGAATGCTGCCGTCGCCAAGACGAGCGTCTTGTGCCGTTGCCACCACGGCGTGCCTCGCTCAAAATGTTCTGGCATTTTGACGACCCAGGCCTTTGACATGCGGTCAAGTGTGACAGCAAGCAAGACAATCGTAACCCCGATTTCAAACGAGCGGCCAAGTTTGAAGCTGCCCATCATTGCCAGCAATTTAGCCCCCAAACCGGGCATTCCGATAAAGGCCGTCAGTACCACCATCGCCAGACACAGCATGATGACCTGATTGACGCCCACAAGGATCTCGGTGCGCGCAGCCGGAATGTAGACATGACGCAGCATTTGCCAGCGGGTGCAGCCAGACATCTTGCCTGCCTCAACCACCTCGGGCGAGACCTTTTGCAGACCCAGTGTCGTCATCAGGATCATCGGCGGAATAGCATAAATAATCGTCGCCACAGCGCCCGCCGTCGGGCCAACCTTAAAAAAGATGACCGCAGGCAGCAGATATGTGAAAAACGGCAAGGTTTGCAGGACCGACAGGACTGGCCTGATGATCCGGTCCACCATCGTGGATTTCCACGCAGCAATCCCCAAAAGCAGGCCAATCACAAAAGCCATTGGGGCTGCGACGATCAGGACAGACATCGTTTCCATCGCGATGGTCCATTGCCCGATAAGGGCGGTCCACACAAAGGTGCCACCCGCCAATAGCGCCATGCGCCAGCCGCCAAGATAGTATCCGACCACAGCCATCGTTGCGGCAATTGCGCTCCAGGGGATCGGACCAATGTTAGGCCAACGTCGCTTTCCGAACAGCAAGTTTGCGGTTGTATCCAATAGGAATTGTAGTTGCTCGGTCAGGAAACGGGTGAAAACAATCAGACCCAGATCGTCTTTGACGAAGTTAAAGAAGGCATCAAGCCACCCTGCAAAGGGCGGTATCCACGCCTCAGGCAGGCGGTGAAGCCAGGACGGCAACATCCCCGCATATTGCAGCGACGTCAGAACAACCGCAGCAATTGCAATGGCCGCAGCAATCTGGTGGCGCGACCACACAACGGCGGGTGCCGCATTGGTGGACAGCACTGCCATCAGCTGGCCTCAAGCAAAACGGTCAGGGCATCTTGGCGGTTCATCCCACCAATGATTGCGCCTTCCGACTGGACCGGAATGATGTCTCGGCTGTCGTGTACCAACAGTTTCGCAAGGTCTTTGACAGTTGCGGTAGCAGCAACCGGATCACCTTCTCCGCGTGCGTCCGCCTTGGCCAGAACACCCGCATGCACGACACGCGCCTTGTCGATTTCTTCGGTAAATTTGCGGACGTATTCCGTGGCCGGATGCAACACAATTTGGTCGGGGGTATCGCATTGCTCGACCGCACCGTCTTTCATGATCGCGATACGGTCAGCGAGGCGCAATGCCTCGTCAAAGTCGTGAGTGATAAAGACGATCGTCTTGTTCAGCAGCTGTTGTAGGCGAAGAAATTCATCTTGCATCTCGCGACGGATCAACGGGTCCAACGCCGAAAAGGGCTCGTCCAGAAACCAAATGTCGGGCTCAATTGCAAGCGAGCGGGCAATGCCAACACGCTGCTGCTGGCCACCCGAAAGTTCGCGCGGGAAATAGTCTTCGCGCCCCTCAAGCCCCACCAGCTTAATCACCTCAAGCGCACGGTCGCGCCGCGTGTGTTTATCTTGGCCGCGCATCTCTAATGGGAAGGCGACGTTTTCCAAAACGGTCCTGTGCGGCAGCAGCCCAAACGACTGAAACACCATCCCCATTTTCGAGCGACGCAGCTCTATCAGGTCCTTTTCGACAAGCGCCATAATGTCCTGCCCATCGACCTCAATTGTACCTCCGGTAATATCATGCAGTCGTGAAAAACAGCGAACAAGAGTGGATTTGCCAGAGCCAGACAAGCCCATGATCACCAGCATCTCGCCTTTGTTGACCTCAATCGAGACATCTTTGACACCAGCAATGTAACCAGCCTCGCGAATGTCATCAAAGCTCATGCCGGGATCCATCGATGCCAAAAAACGCTTTGGGTCTGGGCCAAATATCTTCCAGACGTTACGGCAGGCGATGACAGGAGGCAGAGCAGACATGGCTATCCTTGCGATAAATGTCCCCGCCCGGACAAGCCGGACGGGGTTTTCCTAAACGTGTCTTAAGACGTGGATCAGTTGATCCAAGCTTCCCAGACGTCGCGGTTCGCATCAAGCCATTCAGCAGCAGCCTCGTCTGGTTCCAGCTCATCGACATCTACAAGACGCGCCATTTCGGCAATTTGTGGGTTGGTAAAGTTGACCTTTTCCAGCAAAGCGTAAGCCGAAGGCCACTTGGCTTCCATACCTTCCCATGCCGCCTTCTTGAGGTAGCCGTCAGCGGGATTGCCACAATCATACAACGCATCCGGGTTCGGCCCGACCGCTGGATCTTTGTCACAACCGTCGACCCACGCTGGGAATTCGACAAATTCACCCGGCCAAACAGCTTCGGCAAAGTTCGGCGTCCAGTTGAAGACGACGATCGGTGTTTTATCAGCCTCAGCTGCACCGATTTCGGCCCACAACGCAGCCGCAGAACCAGCATTCACAACAACAAAGTCCATGCCAAGGGCCTCGACCCGTTCCTGACCGTGCTTAAGCCAGTCAACCGGCCCATCAAGATAACGGCCTTTGTCACCGGTCTCGGGCGTTGCAAAGATTGCTGCACAATCGTTCAGCGCTTCCCAGCTTGGCAGGCCCGGACAAGCCTCTTTAGTCCACATTGGATACCACCAGTCTTCGCGTGTTACCGCGTCGTGGTCGCCAACATCAACGATACCACCTTTTTCCATGGCAGCCCGGAAGGATGCGCCAAAAGCGCCTTCCCACACTTCCAGTTCCATTGTTACATCGCCAAGCCGAACGGATTCGTACACCGCCTGACTGTCGGTGGTGACATATTCTACAGCATTGCCCTGCTCTTCCAGAATTTGACCAACCACGTTGGACATCACAATCTGGCTGGACCAGTTGTGGATCGGAATAACAATTGGATCGCTGCTATCTTCAGCCAACACGGCGAACGGCGTTATCGCCAAAACACCTGCTGTCAGCGCAGTTGTCATCATTTTCATCTTACGTCTCCCTGTTGCGGCGCACCAATCAACGTTGGCGCAGGTGTCCCCTGTTGGTGGGACAATGTTTGCGGCGATGCGCGATTCTCTTAGATCGCTTGCAGACCGCCATCGACACTCTCGCATTATTTTCCTCTCAATCAAGTTTTTTTCTTGCTGGGATATATGCCGCGGTGCCAAAATTCTTTGCAGAGGTCGCATTTGGACAGGTCAGTGTCCGATCTCATGCTGACAACGGATGGCGTTTTCACCACGATGACGTCGAGAGGACTTTTGATGCGATACTCTGGACTAAAAGTAATCAAGGAAGCGCTGACCGGCCACAAAGGCTGGACGCCTGCATGGCGCGACCCAGAACCGCAAAGCCACTATGATATCGTGATTATCGGCGGCGGCGGGCACGGGTTGGCGACGGCATACTACCTTGCAAAAGAGTTTGGACAAAAACGCATCGCGGTCCTCGAAAAAGGCTGGATTGGCGGCGGCAATGTCGGTCGGAACACAACGATCATCCGCTCGAACTACCTGCTGGACGGAAACGAGCCGTTTTACGAATTTTCCCTCAAGTTGTGGGAAGGTCTCGAGCAGGACTTCAACTATAATGCGATGATCAGCCAGCGCGGTATCCTGAACCTGATCCATTCAGACGCCCAACGTGATGCCTTCACCCGGCGCGGCAACGCGATGATCCTGAACGGCGCGGATGCCGAGATGCTGACGGTTCGGCAGATCAAAGAACGTTATCCTTACCTAAAAACCGACGACGCCCGCTTTCCGATCAAGGGTGGTCTGGCCCAACACCGCGGCGGCACCGTGCGCCATGATGCGGTTGCGTGGGGTTACGCGCGCGGGGCGGACAGCCGGGGCGTAGATATCATCCAGAACTGCGAGGTGACGGGGTTTCGGATCGAAAATGGGACCTGCCTTGGTGTGGAAACCTCGCGCGGGTTCATTGGTGCAGGCAAGATCGGCTGTGCCGTGGCAGGCTCTTCCAGCCGCCTGATGTCAAAGGCCGACATGCGCCTGCCAATGGAAAGCCACGTCTTGCAGGCTTTCGTCAGTGAGGGCCTCAAACCGGTCATGCCCGGCGTCGTGACCTTTGGGGCAGGTCACTTTTATTGCAGCCAATCCGATAAGGGCGGCCTTGTCTTTGGTGGCGACCTCGACGGCTACAATTCCTACGCCCAGCGCGGCAATCTCCCTACGGTCGAAGACGTCTGCGAAGGCGGCATGGCGATTTTCCCGGCATTTGGACGCGCGCGCCTTTTGCGCATGTGGGGTGGGATCATGGACATGTCGATGGACGGTTCTCCGATCATCGACAAGACGCATATCGACGGCCTCTATTTCAACGGTGGCTGGTGCTACGGCGGGTTCAAGGCCACACCTGCGTCGGGCTATTGTTTTGCCCATTTGCTTGCCAAAGACGCCCCCCACCCTACGGCCACCGCCTACCGGTTCGACCGTTTTGAAAAGGGCTACATGATCGACGAAAAAGGGATGGGCAATCAGCCCAATTTGCACTGATGCGCCGTCCCACCCCTTCATTTCGCCAAAACAACTCAAACAGCGCGACAGACGTCAAAAGAGCGTTCGTATGATCATTGACCACCCTCTTCTTGGCCCCCGCGACAGTGCTGAATTCACTTATATGGGCGACGCCAAACTGATTGATCGTCCCGATTGGCAGGCTGCAACAGCAGCGCAGGACTTCTATGAATACGCCTACCTGCGCGACAATCCGGCAGGCTGGCATGAAGAGCTGTGGTTCCATGAAGCAGGCGACCGGTCATGGCTTGTCGTGACCCGCAACACGCTCACCCACGAAATATCGAAGGTAGAACTGGCCCGCGACGTGGCCCGCCGGCGGGGGCGCAGCACATGACGCAGATCAACCGGCTCAGCGGCGGTCAGATCGACCGCGACACCACGCTGCAATTCACCTTCGATGGCAAAACCTATACCGGACAACAGGGCGACACACTGGCCTCTGCATTGCTGGCCAATGGCGTGCGCCTGATGGGCCGGTCGTTCAAATATCACCGCCCCCGTGGGGTTTTGACCGCAGGGTCGGAAGAGCCGAATGCTCTGGTTGAACTGCGCGGCGGTGCCCGAAAAGAGCCGAATACACGCGCCACCACCGTCGAGCTTTATGACGGCTTGCTGGCCAACAGTCAGAACAGGCTTGGGTCATTGCGGTTTGACCTGCTTGCCATCAATGACCGGCTGTCCAACTTTCTGACGGCAGGCTTCTACTACAAGACCTTCATGTGGCCCGCTGCCTTTTGGGAAAAACTGTACGAGCCAATTATTCGCAAGGCCGCAGGCCTTGGATCGCTGTCTCTCAAAGAAGATCCGGATGTCTATGACAAAGGATTTTTGCACTGCGATCTCATGATCATTGGAGCGGGGCCTGCGGGGCTGTCTGCCGCCCTGACGGCTGGGCGCGCGGGCGCGCAGGTCATTCTGGCGGACGAGGATTTCCGCCTGGGTGGCCGCCTGAACAGCGAGACGTTTGCGGTTGGCGACCAGACCGGTGCGGATTGGGCCACCGCCACACTGGCCGAACTGTCCAGTCTGCCCAACGTCCGCATCATGCCGCGTACCACCGTCATTGGTGCTTTCGACCACGGGATCTACGGCGCGGTAGAGCGGGTCAGCGACCACCTGCATACTCCCAAAGACGGCAAGCCACGCCAGATCCTGTGGCGCATCTATACCAAGCGGACCGTGCTGGCCGCAGGCGCCATCGAGCGGCCTATCGCGTTTGAAAACAACGACCGGCCGGGCATCATGCTTGCCTCTGCGTTACGGACCTATGCCAACCGCTTTGCTGTTTCCGCAGATAAGCGCGTCGCGATCTTTACCAACAATGATGACGGCCACAGGACCGCCGCTGATCTGTACGCAAAGGGCGTAAAAATCGCCGCTGTCGTGGACAGCCGTCCGGATGCACCCCGCCAGGAAAACTACGAAGTGCTGTCAGGCGAAGTCATCAACACCAAAGGCCGCCTTGGCCTGACCTTTGCAGATCTCCGTCTGGCGGATGGATCAACGCGCACATTGGAATGTGGTGCGCTGGGTGTATCAGGCGGTTGGAACCCAAATGTGCATATGACCTGTCACCAACGTGGCCGGCCTACGTGGAACAATGATCTCGCGGCCTTCGTACCGGGAGGGACATTGCCCCCCGGCATGACGGTCGCAGGGGCAGCCAATGGCGAGATGTCCACACATGGCGCATTAGTCAGCGGACAGGCGGGATCGGTGGCCGCACTGCACGATATTGGGATCAAGGCAAAAGCCAGCGATCTGCCGCAGGCCGAAGACGCACCTGTCTCGATCACCCCTTTCTGGTACGTGCAAGGTTGCAGCCGCGCATGGCTTGACCAGCAAAACGACGTGACCGTAAAAGACGTGAAACTGAGCCACCAAGAGGGGTTCCGCTCTGTTGAGCACCTAAAACGCTATACCACGCTTGGGATGGCCACCGATCAGGGCAAAACGTCCAACATGGGTGGCCTTGCGATCATGGCGGAACTGGCTGGAAAAACCATTCCTGAAGTTGGCACGACCATCTTCCGTCCGCCCTATACCCCCACAGCCATCGGTGCTTTTGCGGGCCGTCATCGCGGGATGGACTTTCATCCGACCCGCCTGACACCCAGCCATACATGGGCAGAGGAACAAGGCGCCGTCTTTGTCGAGGTCGGGAACTGGATGCGCGCTCAATGGTTCCCCCGCGCGGGCGAAACCACCTGGCGCGAAAGCGTTGACCGCGAGGTTCTGGCGACCCGTGGCTCTGTTGGTGTTTGTGACGTGACAACACTGGGCAAAGTGGATGTGCAAGGCGCGGATGCCGCCGATTTCCTGAACAAGATCTACTGCAACGGATTTGCCAAACTGCCCGTCGGCAAAACCCGCTATGGCCTGATGCTGCGCGAAGACGGCATTGCGATGGATGATGGCACAGCGGCCCGGTTGGCTGAGGACCACTTTGTCGTCACCACCACAACAGCCAACGCACTGCCGGTCTATCGCCACATGGAATTCGTGCGACAGTGCCTGTTCCCGGATATGGACGTCCAGCTGATCTCAACCACCGAAGCCTGGGCGCAATATGCGGTTGCTGGCCCCAACAGCCGCAAGCTGCTGGAAAACATCGTGGATCAGGACATCAGCAACGACGCCTTCCCGTTTATGGCCTGCGCAAATATTACGATCTGCGGCGGCTTGCGCGCGCGCCTGTTCCGGATTTCGTTCAGCGGAGAGCTGGCCTTTGAAATCGCCGTCCCCACAGCCTATGGCGACGCCTTGATCCGCAAGATCATGGAGGTCGGGGCAGCGTTTGACGTCACCCCTTACGGGACCGAAGCGCTTGGCGTGATGCGGATCGAGAAAGGCCACGCTGCGGGGAATGAGCTGAACGGGACGACCTCGGCGCAGAACCTTGGAATGGGCCGGATGGTCTCGAAGAAGAAAGACAGCATCGGCAGCATCCTATCCGAACGCGAGGGCCTGAATGCACCCGGTGATCTGCGACAGGTCGGCATCAAACCGGTCGACCCGACTGATCCGGTGCCTGCCGGTGCCCATTTGATGACCGCCGATGGACCAGTCGATGCGGCTCATGATCAGGGATACGCCACCTCGGCCTGTTTCTCGCCGGTGTTGGGCCATGCCATTGCCCTTGGGTTTCTGAAGGATGGGGATCAGCGCATCGGTGAAAAGATGCGCCTTGTCAGCCCATTGACCGGTGTGGATGTGGCTGTCGAAATTGTCAGCGCCCATTTTGTCGATCCAGAGGGGGACCGCCTGCGTGCATGATCTTCAACCCGTCACAGCCCTTGGTGGTACATCGCCCCAAGTGGACACGTTCGACCACATCACGATCAGCGAAAACGACGGCCTTGCGCTGGCTTCCGTTGCAGCACGGCGGGGGCACGAAAAGGCCTGTCACGCAGGGCTAAAGAAACTGTTGGGCGCCGTGCCCGGCCCCGGACGGTGTCAATTGCACGACCCCGAAGCCGGGTTCTGGATTGGCCCGGACCAATGGATCATCGGGGCCCCCCGCCAGACGCATGAATTGCTCGCGGATCACCTGAAAGACCTACTGGGCGACAGCGCCTCGGTCACCGAACAAACCGGCGCTTGGGTCACATTTGACGTGATCGGCCCCGCCATGCCGGACTTGTGCGAGCGTCTTTGTGCCGTCCCGATCCGCCAGATGGTGGCAGGCGATGCGCAACGAACGGTGATCCATCAACTGGGATGTTTCGTGATCCGGCGTCAGGCAGATGATCACATCCGAATCCTTGGCCCCCGCGCTTCAGCGGGAACATTGCACCACGCCCTGATCCTTGCAGCCAAATCGACGGCTTAGGCAGATGGCACTATCGTGTTATCGCGGACCCGGAACATATTGACCTTCTTGCGGTCTTCCCGAGGATGAATGCCGAATACGTCCTGATAATTCTTGGCCAAAACGGCTGACGATGAATAGCCAACGGCTAGCGCGATCTGGATCATGTTCTCTTTGCTGTACAACAACAATTGCCGGGCCTTATGCATCCGTAGCGATTTGTAGTATCCGAGTGGCGTATTGCCCGTGGTCTTTTGAAACATCCGTTCGAGTTGCCGCACAGAGACGCCCACGGCGTCAGCTACATCAGCGATGTTCAGGGGATCTTCGATATGGTCGCTAAAGATCTGGACGGCTTCGGCGATCAGCGGGGGCAGCATATCCTGGGTGCTTTCGGCGGCAAACGTAGGGCGGCGTTGCGTAACGCCTTCGCCCCGGACAAGCGGGTGCTGGAACCAGCACGCCACTTCGGTCGCGATGTCAGCACCCAGCGTATTTTCGATCAGGTTCAGTGACAGATCAAACGCAGCAGCAGCACCCGATGCCGTCAGACGATTTCGGTCGATCGTGATGACGTCTTCGGTGGCATCCAGATCAGGGAACTCTGCCTTGAACGCGGCCTCATAGCACCAATGCACGGATGTGGCGTATCCAGTCAGCAGACCGGAGCGTGCGAGCGGAAAAATACCGCCACTAATCGCGCCCACGCTAGCGCCATGCCGGACCAACCTGCGCAAAGTACCCTCTGAGACCGTTGGATTGGCAAAACGGGACGCTGGACCGCTAAGCAAGAATAGCTGATGCAGGTCTGCGCAATCCTCAAGGCTGACGTCTGGGTCAAACCCAACTTTTGCACTCGCCTCGACGCGGTTTCCGGCCTCGGACACCAGCTTCCAGCGAAACGCGTCTTTGCCCGCAATTTCGTTCGCTGCCCGCAATGGCTCTATCATCGAGGTCAGGCAGGCCATCGGGAAACCCGGAAAAATCAGAAATCCGATCAGCGTATCTTTATTGCGGTTCATAAAATTATCCTAACAGGAAACTTTTGTGCTATACCAGAGGCCCGATACCTCTTTTTCGCAGCGGATGACTTGTGAGATTTGAATAGAACGGTATGAGCGCATGAACATTGAAAAGCTGGACACGACTATGGCCTCTGCGATTCTTCAACAAGATCCACATTCCGTCAATGATCGCCGCGAGAAGGTGCTTGAAGTTGCCATTGGCCGAGAAGTTCGCGCGTTTCGGCGCAAACAGGAAATCACAGTGGCAGAGCTATCGGCCAGCACGGGCATTTCTATCGGTATGCTGTCGAAAATCGAGAATGGGAATACGTCGCCTTCTTTGACGACATTGCAGACCCTCGCGAACGCGCTTTCTGTTCCCCTGACGGCTTTCTTTCGCGGGTTCGAAGAAGATCGGATGGCCGTTCACACCAAAGCCGGCGAAGGCGTAGAGCTGGAACGTGAAGGGACGCGCGCCAATCATCAATACAATCTGCTGGGGCATATCGGCTCTAACGCCAGCGGCGTGATCGTCGAACCTTATTTGATCACACTGTCCGACAAGGCCGATGTCTTTCCTACTTTTCAGCATGCCGGGATCGAGACGATTTACATGCTGGAAGGCGAAGTTGACTATCGCCACGGCGACAAGGTGTTCCCATTGAAACCGGGCGATACCTTGTTTTTCGATGCCGATGCGCCGCACGGGCCGGAAGGTCTCAAGAAATTGCCTGCCCGCTATTTGTCCGTCATCAGTTATCCGCAGAACAGCTAACGCAGCCAGCTGAGGGCGGCGGGCTGTAATTCCTTGATCAATTTCAGTTCCATTGCACGGGCATAGTCAGCATAGCCGTTGGCAATCATCGTAAATGCCGTTGGTCCGTGGATGACTTCGGTCCGGTAATAGTCGCGCAAGCTTTCTGGCTTGATCCCAAGCGTCGCGCCCGATGCGGTCGCCGGGTCTCCAACAACCAGCGCGTTCACTGTGATCGTGTCAAATGCAGGTCGGTCATAGATGATGGCGGGGCTAGGGCCGATGTTGTTCTTGCCATCACCTGAAACATCAATTGTTTTGGTCCAGCATTGGGGGCGTGCATCAAACAGGTTTTCCGCGAACAGAAGGGCCGTGCCCAGCGCCGTCTTCAAACCAGCCCGCACCGGTCGGTGACGTCCTATTCGCGCAATGGCCGCATCAAGGGTCTGACCATTCGTCAGGTCTGTCCATGGCTGGATCACGTATTGATGGTTTTGCGAACTCCATTCAAACACGGCTAACGACACTGGTGCGTCCGCCCCCAAAAGGATCAGTGCGCGGACCTCTGGTGCGTTCAGTGCAGTCGCAAGACCCTGAATTTGTTGCGTATATTCTTCCTGATTGACCGATCCAGACACGTCCAACGCGAGTACCAAGGCCTGCCGGCATGACTGAGCGGCCGCTGAAGTTGCAAAGACAAGGCAGGCTGACACCAGACAGCTGAGGCAACATCCAAGTCCTCTGCCACGACGTCCCACCTACTTTTGCAGCGCCGGTTCTTTGTCAGTCTCGTGAAACACACCAAAGCTGGTCGGCTGGCCATCGTCGAATTGCGACAGGTAGTCCAGCATCATCGGGCGGTTGTCGATGAACCCTTTATAGGTCGCCAGCTCCTCTGGCAGATCACGGACGACGCGGTGCAATCTGCGGCCCCATTTAGGCTTGGTCATCAGGTCTTGAAAACTGCACAGGTAGCATCGGATCGGGA
The DNA here is from genome assembly GCA_938016515.1 of uncultured Paracoccaceae bacterium. Lineage (GTDB taxonomy): Bacteria > Pseudomonadota > Alphaproteobacteria > Rhodobacterales > Rhodobacteraceae > Yoonia. Next base: position 284 of record CALILP010000095.1, on the reverse strand, counting down.
ACACCAGCGCGTTTGAACGTGGCAGACGGAAGAATGTCTGTAGCTCGACGCGCAAATGTTGCTTTGCGCCGATATTGTCCGGCGTCAGTGACGTCTTCTGTATACCCCATTTGTGGTAGTTCTCTGGCGAGGTATCCAGTAGAGGGTTCACCGTCATCGTCCAGTTCAAGCGCCGCGCAGGCGCGCCTTGCTGAATGTTCAACAGGAACTTCAACGCACGGACAAAGATGCCCTTTTCGTGGGCCAAAGGGACCGGCGCGTGCCACTCGAAAAAGTTCATCCCG
>CALILP010000094.1 GCA_938016515.1 uncultured Paracoccaceae bacterium | reverse complement strand
CAGCAGCCACCAGCGCCAATAGTCTGATGGCAGGATCTCCAACGCCTGATCCATGAATACACCGCGCCCCCGCGAGGTGCTGAATTGGCCGCCGTCATAGTTGAGGTAGTTAAACGATTTGATGTAATCGACCAGTTTCCAGTCTTGATCCATGCCCATGATCGTCGCTGGGAAGGACAGGGTGTGGAAGGGCACGTTATCCTTGCCCATGAACTGTGTGTAGGTCACGTCAGCGGCACCTTTGTCGGTGCGCCACCAGCTTTCCCAATCTGTTCCTTTGCCCGCATCCACCCATTCCTGCGCGCAGGCGATGTATTCGATGGGGGCGTCGAACCAGACGTAGAAGACCTTGCCTTCCATGCCGGGCCAATCCTCGGTCCCGTTCTTGACGGGGATACCCCAGTCGAGGTCGCGGGTGATGCCCCGGTCTTGCAGGCCGTCGCCGTCGTTCAGCCATTTCTTCGCAATGGAAGTCGTCAGGATCGGCCAGTCACCTTTGCTGTCGATCCAATCGGCGAGTTTGCCCTTCAATTCGGACTGGCGCAGGTACAGGTGCTTTGTGGTGCGGACCTCCAAATCGGTAGAGCCGGAAATCGTGGAATGCGCATCGATCAGGTCGGTCGGGTCCAACTGCTTGGTGCAATTGTCGCATTGATCGCCGCGCGCGCTTTCAAAGCCGCAGTTGGGGCAGGTGCCTTCGATATAACGATCTGGCAGGAAGCGGCCGTCGGCGATGGAATAGACCTGATCTTCGGTGACTTCGCGGATAAGGCCTTGTTCAGCGAGACGACCTGCGAAGGCTTGGGTCAGTTTGTGGTTCTGCTGTGAGGATGACCGGCCAAAGTGGTCGAATGACAACCCAAAGCCCTCCGCGATCTTGGCCTGCACGTCATGCATTTCAGCGCAATAGGTCGCAACATCCTGACCCGCCTTGGCGGCTGCCAATTCAGCAGGGGTGCCGTGTTCGTCAGTGGCGCAGAGAAACAACACCTCGTGGCCCCTGTCCCGCAGATAGCGGGCGTAAAGATCCGCAGGCAGCTGGCTGCCCACCAGATTTCCAAGGTGTTTGATCCCGTTGATATAGGGGATGGCAGAGGTAATCAGATGGCGGGCCATAAGCGGGCTATTCCTAATGCGGTCAGTTGGATGTGTTCTAACGATGCAACGCACCAGATGCCAGATGCGCAACATTGGCTATTGCGCTTTCCTTGGCCAATGCGGGCCGGGTAACGTCAGCACAACAAGATTCGCGCCTTAACTGGAGACAGGTCATGTCCGTCCGTATTCTTTTCGCCGCTGCCGTATTGGCTGCAAGTGCGACCGCTGCTTCCGCCGAACGCGCGGTCTATCTGGGGTTTGGTGCAGACTATGGTTTGCCACATTCTGGTGATGAACAAGCGTTTGGGTCTTTGATCGCAGGTGCCACGTTTGATCTGTGGGAAAACATGGGGTTAGGGATCGAAGGTGAAGTAGGCCAGCCGGTCGGTGATGGCGGCGACGAACGTGAAACGTCGCGGGTGCGCGGGCTGTTTACCTATGACTTTGGATCAGTCACCGGGATCGCCTCGCTTGGTAAGGTCCAGTACGAGATTGGTCAGGAAACTTTCGACGGGGATACCTTCGGGCTTGGGGCCCAGATGGAATTCATGGATCGGTTCAATGGCCGGTTCGAGTTGATCCGCGATTTTAACGACGATGACTACGGGACAAGCGTGACCACAAGCCGTCTGGCCGTGTTCTTTAAGTTCTAATCACGCGCGCCGTACCGCGGCCCGAATATCAAGATCAACGCGGGGCCCCACGAGGGCCCTGTATGCTGTGATCCCAAAGGTTTCGCGGTCTACGCTGCCGCGCAGGACCATCACCAACTCTGGATTTGTTTGACCAACCGTTGCCCGATCCTGCGTCAGGACGGTGGTTAAGGTGACCGGTGCCGTCACATCCTTGATCGTGACATTTCCCGATACAATCGCTTCGGCTGCCGTGGGTCCCTGCCGGACGGATGTACTGCGAAAGGTGATATTGGGGTATTTTGCGGTATCCAACAGATCGGCGCTGCGCAGTGCGTCGGTTGCGAAAAAGACGCCCATGCGGGTGTTGGCCGCATCCAGTGTGACGGACACCCGGCTATTGGCAACCTGTTCGAAATCAAGCGACAGCTCGGCGCTGCGCACGGGCATGGACCCGGTCAGCGTGTCGCCGCTAAGTTGCACGCCGAACCCGACATGCGATCTTTTGGCGTCCAGACGGTAGGCGATCGGGGCTGCAAAAGCGGGAAGTGCTGGGGCGCAAAGGGCTGCTGTTCCAAACGCAAGGGCGTGGCGGCGGGTCATCATGGGGTGCATCGCGGTCTCCTTTTGCGGGCACGCTAACCTTGGTTGGCTGGTATGGGCAGGGGGTTGTGGGTCACATCTGGCGCACTAAAGTGTGCAAGAATAAAACAGGATATTCAGACGTATGCAGATGATTTCTTTGGGTCGCTCGGATATTTCGGTCAGCGACTGGTGCCTTGGCACAATGACGTTCGGCAACCAAACCCCGCAAGACGATGCGCATGCCCAGATTGACATGGCGCTGGATGCAGGGATTAATTTTCTTGATACAGCAGAGGTTTATCCGGTGAACCCGGTGAGTTCGGAAACCTATGGCCGCTCTGAAGAGGTGATAGGCGCGTGGGTTAAGGCCAGCGGCCGGCGCGATGATGTCGTGATTGCCACCAAGGTTGCGGGCGATAATCCGGGGTGGGTGCGCGAGGGGCGCGGTTATGACGGCAAGGTCATCAAAGAGGCCGTAGAGGGATCGTTACGGCGTCTTCAAACTGATGTGATCGACCTTTATCAGATGCATTGGCCGATGCGCGGCTCTTATATGTTCCGGCAAAACTGGACATACGACCCGTCCGGGCAGAATCGCGCGCAGACGATAGACCATATGATGGATGTGCTGACGGCGCTGGATGATTTGGTCAAAGCAGGCAAGATTCGCGCGATTGGGATGTCGAATGAAAGCGCGTGGGGCATGACCCAATGGACCCGTCTGGCTGACGAAAACGGGTTGCCGCGCATGGCCTCTGTGCAAAACGAATATTCGCTGCTGTGCCGGTTGTATGACACCGATATGGCTGAGATGGCCGTGAACGAGGACGTCACATTGCTGTCGTTCTCGCCTTTGGCTGCTGGTTTGCTGACGGGCAAGTATCAGGGCGGTGCGATCCCAGACGGAAGTCGCATGACCCTTGCCCCGGAACTTGGCGGGCGCATCACACCGCGCACCTTGCCGGTCACACAGGTCTATGTCGATCTGGCTGCCAAACATGGCGTGGACCCGGCGCATATGGCTTTGGCCTGGCAGCGAAGCCGGCCTTTCCCGATCTCGGTGCTGTTTGGTGCCACGACGGCTGCGCAGCTGGAGCATCTGTTGGCAGGTAAGGACTTGGTTCTGACGGATGAACTGATTGCTGAGATTGATCAGACCCACCGCGCCAACCCAATGCCGTATTGATGCGCGCGTTTTGGATATGCGCGTTGGCGGTTCTGGCCGCTTGCAGCCGTGGATTACCCGACGAAGAGGTCGGTGGCCTGTTTGAGGTCTACCGGGACACAGATGTGCCCATTGCCTCTAAAGCGTTGTTCGAGCCTGAGAAATACCTTGGCACATGGTACGAGGTTGCCCGGTTCCCGGTGCCTTTCGAGGCCGGTTGCGCGGGTGTCACTGCCGAATACGGTGCGTTGCCCGAGGGTGGGATTTCTGTGTTCAACACCTGCCGCAATCTGGACGGCTCGGTGCGCAGTACGATCTCTGGCACCGCAGAGGTCGTGGGGCCGGGGCGCCTTGCCGTAACATTCCCAAGCGTGCCGTTTGGTGCGGCGGATTATTGGGTGCTGTGGACTGACGAAGGCTATAGAACGGCCGTTGTCGGAGCACCTGACGGGCGGTCGGGGTGGATCTTGAACCGCGACCCGAATATCCCGGATGACCGCTTGAAGGCCGCCCGAGAAGTGCTTGATTTCAATGGGTATGACCTGTCACGGCTGGTGATTGTGCCGCAAGGCGACGGCGGTGATTGAACCCTGGGTTCTGATCACCTTTGCCGCCGCACTGGCGCAGTCTTTCCGGTTCATGTTTCAAAAGCAGCTGAAGACGGCGGGGTTGTCGACGGCGGGTGCCACCTTTGCGCGCTTCGTTTTCGCGGCTCCCTTTGTGGTGGCTGGTGCTGCGTTTTATGCGGGCCAAAGCGGCCAGGGCCTGCCGCAAATGCCGCCTGTCTTCTGGGTGCATGTTTTTGTTGGGGGGACCTCGCAGATCCTTGCGACAATGTGCGTGGTCGCCCTGTTTTCGCATCGCAATTTCGCAGTCGGGATCACGTTTAAGAAAACAGAAGTCCTGCTGAGCGTCCTGATCGGGTATCTCGTTTTGGGCGATGGCATGTCCTGGTTGGGGCTGACGGCGGTGCTGATCGGATTGGGCGGCGTACTTTTGTTGGCTGACCCCCCTCAGGCAAAGGGGCCGTGGCGCAAACGCATATTGAACCGCGCTGTTGCACTTGGCCTGACGTCGGGCGTTTTCTTTGGCTTTTCGGGTGTCAGTTATCGGGGCGCATCCCTGTCCATCGTGGATGGCGATACGTTCTACCGGGCCATTGTTACGATGGCTTTTGTCATCACTTTTCAACTGGTCAGTATGTGGATCTGGATTGTGTGGCGCGAAGCGGGACAGATCCGGGCGGTCTTTGCGGCGTGGCGTGTCGTCAGCCTTGTGGGCCTCTTCAGCATGATCGGCACGATCTGTTGGTTCACAGCATTTACCCTGCAATCAGCGGGTTATGTGAACGCAGTGGGGCAGGTAGAGCTGCTGTTTTCCATTGTCATCGGGGCCTTGGTTTTTGGTGAAAAGATCAGTCTGCGGGAATGGCAGGGGCTGATCCTTTTGACATTCAGTATTCTATTGCTGGTGTTAATTGGCTAAAGCAGCTCCGCGCCGCCAAGCCGCGAAACCAGATGGGCCTCATCATCATTGCGAAAGAAGGGCACGCTTTGGATCGGTCCACCGCGCTTCAGGTGTGCGCCCAACTCGGCCAAGACAACCTTGGTGATGAAGGGGAGATCAAACGACCGGGCTTGGGCCAATGGAACCCACTGCAGGTGCGAAAGTTCGTCCTCGGCTCCGGAAAAATCGTCAGGGTCGGTGATCAATGCATCAGCCTGTGTCAGGAAAAACCGGGCATCAAAGCGGCGCGGGCGACCCTGCGGTGTGACAGCGCGGAAAAAGAAGGAAAGCGCTGCTGCGTTTGGGACATGACCCGTCGCCGCAAACCCGCGCCAGCCTTGCGGCGCATCATCCCACGGGCCGGGGGTGCCGAGGATTTGGCCGGTCTCCTCCCATAATTCGCGGATCGCAGCTGCAGCCAGCGCGTTGACCGGGCGTGTGCTGTCTTCGGAAAGCCGCGCGTCGCAAGGGGCGCCAACAGGGCTCATCGGCACGTTTGCGTCGACATCGTCGACAGCGCCGCCGGGAAAAACGAATTTGCCGGGCATAAAGGCCGCGGTGGCCCCGCGTTGACCCATCAAGACCGAGGCACCATCGCGGACAACGATGATCGTGGCTGCATCGCGGATCGCGGTTTTATCCATCGCGTGCAGCTGGCTTGCCAAACCCATGCATGCGGCGCGACCATTGGATCGCAACAATCATGCCCTTCATGCGGGGCAGCAGAAACAACGACAAGGCGACGCTGCCAACGGTAAAGGCGGTGGCCATCACCAACGGTTCTGGGCGGTAGGCGGACCAGACGAAGTGAATGGCAAAGCCAATGATATGGGCCACAATCAGGATCGTCAGATAGGCAGGGCCGTCGTCTGCGCGGTGATGAAACAGGTCCTCGCCACAGGACGGGCAGGTGTCGGCGACCTTCAGGTAGCGGGCAAACATGTCGCCTTCGCCGCAATTCGGGCATTTGCAACGCAGGCCGCGCCAGATCGCAGGTTTGGTCGGGCGGTCATCTACGATTTGCGGGTTCGTTTCAGTCAGGTCTGTCATCGTGCAGGTCCTTTTGCGCGGTCAAATGGCAGCCGCATGCCTGTCACATATGCCAAAAGACACGCGCCTGCACGGGGGATGCGACAAGATCGCACAATTTTTGAAAGTTTTTGCGACGGAAAGAATGCGGGGCCGCGTTTGACCCACAGACCGGATGAAAACCGGCACAGGAAAATGAAAGGTAAGACACATGAAAACCCCACTTTTGATCCTCGCCATCGCAGCAGGTTCCGCGTTGATCGTATCACCAGCCACCGCACAAGAGCGCGAGACACCAGATTTTGCCACGCTCGACACCAATGGCGATGGCCAGATCACCATGGAAGAGCTGGAAGCCCAGAAAGCTGCCCGCTTTGCGGATGCAGACAGCGACGGTGACGGCGCGTTGAGCGAAGAAGAATTGCTGGCGCGTGCCGCTGAAGCCACGTCTGACCGCGCCTCACGGATGGTCGAACGGATGATCGCCAATCTGGACACGAACGAAGATGGTGTTCTGCAAGAAGACGAAATGAACGCGCGTGGCGAAGACCGCATGGTGCGTCGTTTCGAGCGTGTTGATGCAGACGAAGACGGTGCGATCAGTGCGGAAGAGTTCGAAGAAGCCGCTGAAGATCGTGGTCGTCGCGATGGCCGTGGTGGCAAAAAGGGCAAAGGCCAACGTAACGGGCGCGGTTAAGACGAAAGGGGTTGTGTAGACGTTTGATTTAATATCGCTTTAAGCGTGATGATGGATGCACAGCCCTCTTTGCCCTCGGATGCAGCGTTGCTGGCGGCTTATGCCGCAGGTGACGCTGCTGCCGCGCAAACACTGGCCACCCGCCTTTTGCCGGGCGTGCTGGGGCAGGCCACCCGCATGCTGGCTGACCGAACTGAGGCCGAAGATGTGGCCCAGGAGGCGATGATGCGGTTGTGGAAAGTAGCGCCCGACTGGCGCGACGGTGAAGCGCAGATATCGACGTGGCTGTACCGCGTTGTGGCCAATTTGTGCACTGACCGGCTGCGCAAGCGCAAACGCACCGCCGCAACACGGCTGGATGATGTGGCCGAACCCGCTGATCCGACGCCCGGTGTGGTCGATCAGATGCAAACCGGGGCGCGGCATCAGGCTTTGGCCGACGCCTTGGCGCAATTGCCAGACAGACAGGCCCAAGCCGTGGCATTGCGGCATCTTGAGGGGCGCGCGAACCCCGAAATCGCGCAAATCATGGACATCAGCGTGCGGTCTGTGGAAAGTTTAACAGCACGCGGCAAGCGGGCGTTGGCGGCTTTATTGGCCGGAAAACGCGCCGCGTTGGGATATGACGATGACTGACCCAGATATGAAAGCATTGGATGCGGCCTTGGCCGACATCGCCGATCAGCACCCACAGGTGCCGGATGCCCTGATGACAGCGGTGTTGCGTGATGCGGCACATCTGCAATCGCGGGCCATTGTACAGCCGGACCCTGTTGGTTTGTGGCAGGCGTTTCTTGATCTGATCGGCGGTTGGCCGGCGGTGAGTGGCCTTGCCGCTGCGGGGGTCGCGGGTGTGTGGATGGGGATCGCTCCGCCTGTCGCACTTGAAACGGCTGCCGCTCAGATGCTGGGGACGACGCAAGTTGTTGATTTGTTTGGAACGGACACACTCAGCGGATTTGCTGTGGAGGGGGGCGTCGAATGACCACGTCACCAAAACCACGCAAGCTGAGCCGGATTTTGTTGGTCGGCTCTTTGGCGCTGAACGTATTGCTGGCAGGTCTGATTGTCGGATCGCTGGCGACCGGTCGGTCTGGCCCGCCGCGTGGGTTTGAACCGCAGCTTGGGCCTTTGGGGCAAGTGTTGTCGAAAGAGGACCGCACTCAGATCGCTCGCGAAATTCGCCGGGAATTGCGCGGGCTTGAACGGTCCGGCAAAGAGCGTGGGGCTGCGATGGCCACTGTTTTGTCTTTGCTGGAAGCAGAGACATTTGATGCAGAGGCCTTTGCCAACACGATCCGCGATCAGCAGATGTTTCAGGATCAGGTCCGTGATGTTGCCCTGACGCGCTTTGTGGCTCACGTCAACGACATGTCAACCGACGAGCGCCGCGCGGTCGCAGAGACCTTGCGCGACCGGCTTTCCCGGAATGGGGAAGGCCGGAAGAACAATGGCGGGAATTGAGATGCGCAGACCCTTGCAGGTCCTAGGCGGCAGATGCCGCAAAAGACACTTGGTTGCGCCCCGCTGATTTGGCCGCGTAAAGCGCCCCATCGGCCAGCAGGCACACTGCATCCGTGTTAAACTGGTCAACGGTTTCGGCCCCACCAACCGCGACCCCGATAGAGACCGTGATATTCAGTGGCGCTTGGTCGGATCGCAGATCAAATGGCGTGCCGTTCACGACCTTCCGCAGCCGATCTGCTGTCAGTTCTGCCATGTCGCGGCTGCTTTGCGGCAGGGCGACCAGAAATTCCTCGCCCCCCACACGCGCGATAAGGTCAATCCCACGCAGGTTTTTGCGCAAGCGTGCCGCCAAGGTGCGCAAGATGGCGTCGCCCGTGGCGTGGCCGTGCGTGTCATTGACTGCTTTGAAATGGTCGATGTCGATCATCATGATCGCAAATTCCTGACCGGCCTGCTGGGTCTTTTCAGCGAGGGCTTTGAGGTAGGGATCTGCGTAACGACGGTTATACAGCCCGGTCAACGGGTCAGTCACAGCGGCCTTCAGCCCGTCTTTGACTGTGGTGTGAAACTTATCAAGTTTGCGCTTTTGTTGCAAAAGCATCTCGCAGCGATGCCCCACCTCTGCCTTACAGACGCTGGCCATAACAACGTCGTCAGCCCCAAGATCAAGGGCAGCGGCGGCCACTTCTGTTGCCCCATCCGGGACGATCACCAGTTGGGTTGCCAACCGTGTGGCCGTGCGCGACCGCAGGTCTGCGCTAAGGCGGAACAGGGCGTCTTGCGGATCCCGCACCCCAGTTGTGTCGATCACGTAGAGGTCGGGTGACGCAAGTGGGTCACCCAGGGGGACATGGCGATCCAATGGCAGGATTTGTGCATTTGGGCTGTAACTGTCTGCTGTGTCACGAATAATCTGTGGGACAACTGCAGTGCTGGCTGTCAGCAGATGAACGTGCGCTGCATGCGCGAACGTCCGTTTTTCGTCTTCGAACCCTAGGGCGCGGCCGGCTGTGTCGCGGACCCAAATCTCTGAATTGACGTTCTTGATGCGCAAAAGGCTGCGGACCCGTGCTAACAGAAAGGCATCGTCTATTGGGTGGGGCAAAACATCCTTAATGCCGACGTCAAGCGCGGCAAGGCGCGCTTTGGCTGTGTTTGCTGTTCCGGTGCCGAGAATCGCGATATCGCTGGTTTGAAGGTCGTCGCGAAGGGCTGCGCAAAAGGCGTGCCTGTCTTCAGACCGATCGGCAAGATCGACGATGATCAGATCCGGACGATCATGGTCCATCTCTGCTTGTGCTTGGAGTTGATTCGAGACTGCCGTCACCTCGTATTGGGCTGAAAGTAGTTTTACTTTCAGTATGATACGGTTAGTTGCGACTGAGTCGATTATCAGTATTCTGCCTGACATCTTTGGTTCCTTAACCCAATGGACGTTCCACCCGATCCATTTGGTTAAGATGCGCAGCAATCGTTAAGATAGTGTTGCTTTTGGTAAAGGAAGACAGATGAGCCCTGAACAGGCGGAAACGATTGCATTACAAGCCCTTGGGTGGCTGATCGGCAATGATGAGTTGCGCGATACTTTCATGGGCGCAACAGGAACTTCGGTCGATGACCTGCGAAACAGGGCTGGCGAGCCTGCGTTTCAATCCTCGGTCTTGTCGTTTCTGACGATGGACGACAACTGGGTGATGGCTTTCTGTGACAGTGAAAATCTGAAATATGATCAACCACTTATGGCTCAATACGCTTTGCCCGGCGCACAGATGGTGCATTGGACATGAGTGCCATTGCCGGGATCGTTTTTGATAAAGACGGCACTTTATTCGATTTTGATGCAACTTGGGGGCCGGTCACGGGCCAGATGATTGCGCGCGAATGTCAGGATGATCCCGCCAAGATCGCAGCGCTGGCTGAGGTTCTGGGCTTTGATCTTGCCAACGACCGCTTTTTTCCGGGCAGCATCGTGATCGCCTCGACTGCCGATGTGGTGGAAGACGCTGTTTTGCCCTTCACCGCCGACCGCAACCGCGATGCGTTGCGCGACCGGATGCGCGCTGCCACGGGCGGTGTGAAACAGGTGCAAGTTGCTGATCTGAAGTCTCTTTTCGGCGGACTGAATGCGCGTGGACTGTCGCTTGGGATTGCCACGAATGATGCCTATGCCCCCGCTGTTGCCAACCTCGATGATGCCGGTGTGACGGATCAGTTCACGTTCATTGCGGGCTTCGATAGTGGGTTTGGGAGCAAGCCAGAGCATGGTCAGCTGACTGCGTTTTGCGACCATACCGGCCACCCCCCCGAGGCTTGTGTGATGGTGGGCGACAGTTTGCATGACCTGCATGCGGGGCGGAATGCCGGGATGGTAACGGTCGGTGTGTTAACGGGTCCGGCGCTGGAGGCCGAGTTATCGCCCCATGCAGACGTTGTTTTGCCAAGTATTGCTGACCTGCCCGCGTGGTTGGACAGGCGTTAATCTAATCGTACACCGCGCGTACACCACCGGTACACCACGCGTACACCAACGTTACACCCAATCTGCCCGACCGGTGCCGATGGCATCGGTGA
>CALILP010000093.1 GCA_938016515.1 uncultured Paracoccaceae bacterium | reverse complement strand
GGCCACATCATCGGTCGCGTCTTCAACCTGCAGTGCCACGTCGTCATTTGCTTCGTCAAAAGCAGTCATGCCGTTGCGCATCACAGTCAGGCCGTTGTCGTCGAAACGTGCAACGGACACACCGATTTGCATTTCTGCGATAGCTGTGGTGCCCATCAGGGTTGTAAGGCCAGCGGCCAAAAGTGTTTTCTTCATGGTTTCCTCCCAAGGAACGTGCCCGGCCACGATTGATTAAGTCCGGGTTGATTGATCATTGCCTCCGTCATGCTGCCTTTGCAGTCATCTGGGACGCAATGAATCCGAAAGACGCGGCGATTGCATGTGCCGGGTCTGTCATCTGGTGAATGTCTGGGGCGAAGCACTCGAACGATACCGGTCCGCGATAGCGGTGGGCGGCGAGGTCTTGCAGTTGTTGGATATTTCCAAGGCGATCTTGGTCGTCAACAAGGACGCGGTGCGCATCGGTCATCGCCTCGGCGGCAACTGATGCGGTCACGCCAGAGATATGCACAAGGCCAGTCATATCGGCGTAGGTACGGGGGTCGCCGGACAGGTGATGGTGGAACGTATCATGCACAATCTGAAAGCAGGCAGGCCGCCCTAATTCGGTCAGGATCGTCGCAATATCTGCTTTGTGACGCAGGCTGCTGGTGGCAAATCCAATAGGCTCGATCAGGCCGGTCATCGCGTAGTCCTGCAACACCGGCATGATCTGCACCAAGGCATGACGCAGTGCGTCGCGTTGGGTCGCTCGGTCCACAGGGGCCGTGCCCACATGTGGGATCAGGGCGACAGCTTCTGCACCGGCGGCTGCAGCACTTTCGATCAGCGCGCGGGTCGTGGCGATCTTGTCAGTAGGGGCGTGGTTAAAGGCCTTCACCTCGGCCACTGCAAGGATCCGCTGGCCCGTCTCTGCGGCCAACTCTTTGACAGCTTCCGGTGCAAGGCCATCGAAAAGGGACCGTCCCAAATCGTTGCGCAACTCAACGCCAACACAGCCAAGGTCACGGGCCAAAGCCAAGACATCGGCGACCGGCATCTGTGGCACAGTCATCTGATTGAGCGCCTTCGGCAACATTGGTGTGCAGTCTCCCTCCCGCAACGTCTGGCCATCAGCTTAACGCAGCGCCGTCATTTTGCAACCGGTTGCATTATCGATTTTTAGATTTCTTTTAGGGTGCTGTTTTGGTTAATAAAAAGCTAAGAAATTGCCTTGATTTTCGCAGCGAAAATCAAGTGGGGTGTCGCGCCGGTTTCAAGAACCCGCAGAATCGCGGCGAAACTTTATTGCGCGTCATCATCCTTCGTCAGCCCGTAGGGTTTGGCCAACCGCCAGACATGCTCTGGCACCATATTCTTCATCTTCGCGGGTGCGGCGCGGCGCAGATGCAAAATCGTCTCGGCGGCTTTCATATCCAGCCTCGCGCGGGCAAATTCCAACCCCTTCGGTCCCAGCTTTGGCATCAGAAAAGCCATCACCGGCCGCAACCAATTCGGCATCCGCCGCAGCGGCAAACCACCCGCCGCAAGTTCCGTATTCGCAACGAAACCCTTCACCGAAGACGCCCGATTGCCCTTGTCGCCGGGTTTTCGCAGCGAAACTTCATCGCTCAAAGCATCCAACATTTCAGCGCCGCGATCGTTCCTGACAATCACCCATTGTTCGCCTTCGCCGGCCATATAACCGACCGTGATATCGGACAGCCTATTGGTGTAATCCACGCAGGTTTTGCAGGTTAGCGGGAAGAAGTCGTTCGGGAGATCAGACAACGGCAACTTCAAGAATGGGATCAATTGGTTACGTCCATCGTTAAAGCGCAGTTCGACGTGGTAATCAGCGCGAAATTCGAGGTACGTGACCGTGTCAGGAGCGTCAGTGAGGAGGCCCAGAAACGTGTGAAAATTCTCGGTTGTTGTGTTGTCCGAACAGGGGGTGCCGATGACGTAAAGACGCTCGAAACCCAGTTCAGCCTCAAGCGCCCGTAGCGCATAAATCTGGCAAGGGATGCCAATTACTGCGATCCGCTTGTGTCCGGCGGCAACCGCAGGCTCCAACAACGCGAGCAACGGCGCATAGCCCATCCGCATACCACGCGCTTGCACCATATCAGCCGGATCAGTGATCAACGCAGGGACTGGTTTCCAGCGATCCTCGGCATCGGGCACGACACATAGAACCGCGTCTACACCTCCCGTCTCAAGCAATTTCTCCGCTAGCCGGGTTGTTAGGCCCGTCCATTGCGCACCTTCGCGGGCAGGGATCAAGGCGGCGCGGTGCATTTGTTGGAAGACACCAAAGAAGGCCTCATCTCCGGTCACGCCAGCATCGCGGCCATGGATGCGGGTCTCTGCCGTCTCGTAGTCGGGCTTGATGAATTGGCAGGCCTTCCCGCACGCCTCTGGGTTTTTCATCCGCGACACGCCGCAATCGGTGCATAGGGTACGCGGGGCAGGGTCGGCGAAAACGGGGGCGGTCAGGTCTTTCATGGTGTCAGTCTAGCTAGACACATCTTTTTGTCCATGAGGCCGCTGCAATTGGCGCTTGCCGCGCCTTGGGGCGCGTGGCACGACAAGACGTCATTTTAGACTGTCCCGATATTTTAGAAAGTCCCGATGCGCATTGCCTGCTTCCATACCGCCGCCATCCACCAGCATACGTTCTCGGCGCTGTTTGCCGAACAAGCGCCAGAGGCATCCTTGATCCATATGGTCCGTGATGATCTGCTGTCTGAGGCGCAGGTCGTGGGCGTTGAGGCCCTGATCGACCCGGTACTGGAAGCACTGGGCGCGCTGTCGTCGGCGGATGCGATTCTGTGCACCTGTTCCACACTTGGCCCCTTGGTCGATACGATCCAAAGCAACAAATACATCCGGGTCGACCGCCCTGTGATGGAGGCAGCGTCAGAGCATGGGCCCAAAATCCTGTTGGCGCTTTGTCTGGAAAGCACACGAACCTCGTCGCTTGCGCTACTGACAGACGTTCGTGGCGATGACCTTGACGCGACTGTCACGATGTCCGAGGACGCTTGGCCGTTGTTCATGCGCGGAGAGCTGGACGCTTTTGCGGATGCCATTGCAGCAGACGTCGCTATCGCCGCACCGGGGCATGATGCGATTGTGTTGGGCCAAGCGTCGATGGCTGTGGCTGCCCCGTCGTTAAGCGCTTTGGGTATTCCGGTCTTAACCTCACCCCCCTTGGCGGTGGCGCGCGCGATTGCGGTGGCCTCGTCATGAAGGCAGGGATTGCCGTTCTTGTTCTGGCCTATGCCTTGTCCCAGTTTTACCGGGCGTTTCTGGCCGTTTTGGCCCCGGATTTGCAGGTAGATATTGGGGCAATGCCGGACGATCTGGCCCAAGCCTCTGGCATCTGGTTTTTGACCTTTGCGGCGATGCAAATCCCAGTTGGGTCAGCGCTTGACCGGATTGGGCCGAAGATTACAGCTGTTGTTCTATTCGCTTTTGGGGCCGCTGGTGGGGCGTTTGTGTTCTCGCTGGCCCAGACGCCGTTTCATATCACCGTTGCGATGGGCCTGATCGGGATCGGCTGTTCGCCAGTGTTGATGGCCGGATATTACATCTTCGCAAAGACCTATTCAGCCGCCGTTTTCGCGACCCTTGCCGGGGCGATGTTGGGTCTGGGATCGCTGGGTAACCTGGCAAGTGCGGCACCAATGGCGTCTGCGGTCGCAGCGTTTGGGTGGCGCGAGACGATGCTGGGTCTGGCGATTGTTTCGGCCATCATCGCTGTGCTGCTTTGGGTCTTTATCAAGAACCCGCCGAAGGAAGAGACGGCGCAGACAGGCTCTGTTCTGGACCTGCTGAGGATGCCGCAACTGTGGCCATTGTTTGCTTTGGT